>JAFZBQ010000077.1 GCA_017561665.1 Bacteroidales bacterium
GGAGGTTACGCTATATTTTATAGGTAATTGTTCAAAAACTTGTTGATAATTTGGAAATTAGTTGTATCTTTGCAGCCCGCGAAAAATGCGGAGTTTTACACAACTAATTAATTTACACCAAATTATCTACAATGCCTGGATTAATTGGAAAGAAAGTCGGAATGACTTCCATGTTCGATGCAAACGGTATTAACGTACCGTGCACCGTAATTGAGGCTGGTCCGTGTGTTGTTACGCAAATCCGTACGGTTGAAAAAGATGGTTATGCCGCCGTACAGCTTGCCTATGACGAAATTTCAGAGAAACACACCAGCAAGGCTCTCAAGGGCCACTTTGAAAAGGCAGGAACCACTCCCAAGCGCAAATTGGTGGAATTCAAGTCGTTTGACATTGATGCCCTCAAGTTGGGAGACACTATCACCGTCTCAGATCTCGAATCTGTAGAATGGGTCGACGTTACCGGTACCTCCAAGGGTAGAGGTTTCCAGGGCGTAGTTAAGCGCCACGGATTCGCCGGTGTTGGCGGACAGACTCACGGCCAGCACAACAGACTTCGCAAGCCCGGTTCTCTGGGTGCGTCTTCTTGGCCGAGCCGAGTTTTCCCCGGTATGAGAATGGGTGGTCACATGGGTTGCGACCGCGTCAAAGTTCTCAACCTTCAGGTTGTCAAAATCATTCCTGAAAACAATCTTATCGTAGTCAAAGGCTCTGTTCCCGGGGCCAAGGGGTCTTATGTAACATTGGAGGCTTAACGTATGAAACTGTCAGTTTACAAAATCGACGGAACCGCTTCTGGAAAGGAAGCCGTTCTTGATGACGCAATCTTTGGCATCGAGCCCAACGATCACGCTATCTATCTTGACGTTAAGCAGTACCTTGCAAATCAGCGTCAGGGCACTCACAAGAGCAAAGACCGCAGCGAAATCGCTCACAGTACCAAGAAGATGGGTCGCCAGAAAGGCGGCGGTGGCGCACGTCACGGTTCCATCAAGGCCGGTATCTATGTAGGCGGTGGCCGTATCTTCGGCCCTCAGCCCCGCGATTATCGTTTCAAACTCAACAAGAAGCTCAAACAGCTGGCACGCAACTCCGCCTTCACTTACAAGGCACAGGAAGAGGCCATCACAATGGTTGAGCCTTTTGCAATGGATGCCCCCAAGACCAAGGATTTCATCAAGATTCTTGATGCACTCAAGGCTAACGGTCGCAAGACCCTGGTCATCCTTCCCGAGAATTCGAACAATATTTACTTATCGTCTCGCAACCTTCCTGAGGTAAAAGTCATCACCGTTGACGAAATCAACACCTACACCATCATGAATTCCAACCGTGTGGTAATGGTGGATGGCGTTCAGGATATCATTGCAGAAAGACAAAAATAATCTAGAGCAATGGGAATTCTAATTAAGCCAATCGTAACCGAGAAAATGACGGCTCAAGGCGATAAGTTGAACCGTTACGGTTTTATAGTTGACCGCAATGCCAACAAGGTTGAAATCAAGCAGGCGGTCGAGCAGACCTACAATGTTTCTGTATTGAGCGTCAATACTGCAAACTACCACGGCAAACAGAAAAGCCGTTACACCCACGCCGGTATGCTGACCGGTCGCACCAATCACTATAAGAAAGCTTATGTGACTTTGGCCAAGGATGACAAGATAGATTTCTACAGTAACATTTAACGACCGGAGACTATGGCAGTACGTAAATTCAAACCGGCAACCCCCGGTCAGAGAAACAAGGTGATCAGCACCTTCGAAGAAATCACTTGCACTACTCCTGAAAAGTCCCTGCTCAAGCCCCTGCGCAAGTCGGGCGGCCGCAACAACCAGGGTAAGATGACAATGCGCTATCTCGGCGGCGGACACAAGCAGATGTACCGCGTCATCGACTTCCTGCGCGACAAGGACAAATACACAGCTACCGTCAAGACCATCGAATACGACCCCAACCGCACTGCACGCATTGCGCTGGTAGTTTATGAAGATGGTGAGAAACGTTACATAATCGCTCCTAACGGCATCAAGGTCGGACAGAAGATCGCTTCCGGCAGTGGTGTCGCCCCTGAAATAGGTAACACTCTTCCGCTTGCAGAAATTCCTCTCGGAACTCTGGTACACTGCATCGAGCTCCGTCCCGGCCAAGGCGCCGCTATGGCCCGTTCAGCCGGCACATACGCTCAGCTTACCGCACGCGAAGGCAATCACGCCATCCTCCGTCTCCCTTCGGGTGAGACCCGCATGGTACTAGTAACCTGCCGCGCTACCGTCGGCACAGTGTCCAACACCGATCACAACCTGGAGTCTCACGGAAAGGCAGGCCGCGTACGTTGGCTGGGTCGCAGACCTCGCAACCGCGGTGTCGTTATGAACCCTGTAGATCACCCGATGGGTGGTGGTGAAGGCCGTGCATCCGGTGGACACCCTCGTTCACGCAAGGGCCTGATCGCCAAGGGCTACAAGACTCGCAATCCTAAGAAGAACTCCAACAAGTTCATCATCGAAAGGAAAAAGAAATAATAACGGAATAAATTAGGAAATTATGAGTCGTTCACTTAGAAAAGGTCCGTACATTCAGGAAGCCCTCGAGAAGAGAGTCCTCGCTATGAATGAAGGGACAATGAAAAAAGAAGTAATCAAGACCTGGTCGCGTTCCAGCATGATTTCTCCTGATTTTGTAGGTCATACGATCGCAGTGCACAACGGAAACAAATTTATTCCGGTATACGTCACTGAGAATATGGTTGGCCACAAACTCGGCGAGTTTGCTCCGACACGCACATTCAGGGGTCACAGTGGTAATCGTTAATAAGTAATTACTATGGGAGCTCGAAAAAGAGAAATGGCCGAAAGGCTTAAAGAAATAAAGAGTCGTACAGCTATCGCAAAGCTGAACGATGTTCCCACCTCGCCCCGCAAGATGCGTCTGGTAGCAGACATCATCCGCGGCAAGGAGGTCAACAACGCTTTGGATATTCTTAAGTATTCAAAGAAGGAGCCCGCAACAAGGCTCAGCAAGCTCGTACGCAGCGCCATCGCCAACTGGGAAGCCAAGAACGAGGAGAGCCGCAAGGAGCTTGAAAACGGTAATGTTTACATCCAGACCATTATGGTAGACGAAGGTCGCACCTTGAAGCGCATCCGTCCCTGCCCCCAGGGCCGTGCCGGTCGCATCCGCAAGCGCAGCAACCACGTCACTATAGTACTCGGTACCAAGAATCAACCCGCTAAGGAGGAGGAATAATATGGGACAGAAAACTAATCCTATCAGCAACCGTATAGGTATCACCCGTGGTTGGGACTCCAACTGGTGCGGTAATTATCCCGAGCGCATCAAAGACGACGCTCAGATCCGTGAATACCTCAACGCCCGTCTGCAGAAGGCTTCCGTAAGCCGCATCATCATCGAGCGTACCATGAAGGTCATCACCATCAGCATCCACACCGCCCGTCCCGGCATCATCGTCGGCAAGAACGGCCAGGAGCTGGAGACCCTCAAGGGTGAGGTTAAGAAGATCTGCGGAAAAGACGTTCAGATCAACATCTACGAGGTTAAGCGTCCCGAAGCTGACGCCAACATCGTTGCCAACAACATTGCACGCCAGATAGAAGGCCGCGTTTCATACCGCCGTGCCATCAAGATGGCTGTCGCATCCTCCATGCGCGCCGGCGCAGAGGGCATCAAGGTGCTCATCAGCGGTCGCGTTGGTGGTGCCGAAATGGCCCGCAACGAACTCTACAAGGAAGGTCGTACCCCTCTGCACACTTTCCGTGCAGACATCGACTATGCACTTGCAGAGGCTCACACCAAAGTCGGTGTGCTTGGCATCAAGGTTTGGATCTGCAACGGTGAGGTTTACGGCAAGCGTGACCTCAGCCCCAACGCAGGCGTAACAGCTGCGGGCAACGCAGGTGAGCGCCGTGGTGGCGAGCGTCGTGGTGGTCGTCGTGACGACCGTCGCGGTGGCGAGCGCCGTGGTGGCGAACGCCGCGGACGTCGCAACGACGCCGAGTAGACATCCGTTTACCTTAAGCGAAAAAGCCAGCCCTTTGGGGTTGGCTTTTTTGTTGCTCTCGCGGCGGGCAGGGTATAATCAGGGCATAAAAAAACCTGCCGCGGTGGCAGGTTTTCGGTAATGACCGTCGGTGTGATTACTCTGCGGGGGTCTCGGCGGGAGCCTCAACCTCGCCACCCTCTGCGGGGATGGTGATCACGTTGTCGGCGGGGAGCGCAGGCTCGCCCTCTGCGGGAGCTGCCTGAATCTGGTTCTCGATGCTGGAAGAAACACTCTTGCTGGCCTTGGGGGTGAAGAATGTAGCCACTACGCAGAGCACCAGCACGATTGCTGCCAACACCCAGGTGGTCTTCTCCAGGAAGTCAGCTGTCTGACGAACGCCGAAGGTGGTGTTGCCTGCAGCAAAATTGGCTGCGAGTCCTCCTCCCTTGGAGTTCTGAACCAGCACGATGAGTGTCAGAAGCACGCTTGCTACCACGATAATTACCGAAATGGTGATGTAAAGAGCTTGCATATTGTTGTTAATTATTTGTTTCTTTTCTATTTAGGGGGTGCAAAGTAAGCACTTTTTTCGCGATATAACAAAATTAGTTTTACCACTGCGCCACAGAGGCGTTGAAGATATCCTCTACCAGCGTCTCGATTATATCTTCGCAGAGCGAAGCCTCCACCTCGTCCAAAGTGAGGTCGGCGTCGTAGTCCTGATATGCGGCAAACGATTTCTTCTCAAAATTCTCCTCCGGATGCTTGATGTTTTCGAACGTCGCCTTGCAGGTTACCGTCAGGCGGTTCTGCGCCGGGGTCTCGTCCTTTGCAATACCCTGCGCCTTGACGTCATACGATTCAACGGTTACCACAAGGATCAAATCGCCGTCCATCTCCACCTGTTCCAGGCTGGTGAGTTTCTTGAATTTGTCCTTGAGCGCCTCGGAAAGGTCATTGGCCAGCGAGGGATTTACCTTCATGGCGTTGTTGAGCACCGGCTCTATGGTGATTGTATGCACGTCGGGGCGGATGGAGGTGCCGGAGAAGGAATAGATTCCGCACCCCGCAAGGCACAGTGCCAGCGCCGCCGTCAATAATATCGATCTTATTTTCTTCATTAAAGTCCCAATTCTTTGATCTTCCGGTACAAAGTCCGTTCCGAAATGCCCAGTTCTGCCGCCGCCTGCTTGCGGTTTCCGTGATATTTCTCCAGAGCCTTCTCTATCAGCTCCGATTTCTTTTCACTTATGGAGAGATTGTCATCTTCCTTGACCTCCCCGTGACGCACCTCCTGGGCGGCCTGCTCCTCAACGTCCGGATAGTCTTCCGGCGCCTGGTCTGCATGGCCCACCAGCAGGTTGCCCTCTGCAGAAACGTATCTCTCCGCCGGTGCGGCGGCACGCGGGACGGCATCCACCCGCTCCTTGAGAGTCTCTATCTCCTGCTTGAGCTGCATTATCATCTTGAAGATGATGTCGCGGTCACTCATATAATCGGCCGATGCGCTTCCGGCAAGTGCGGGCAGCGACATGTTAAGGTCGTTCTGCAGATATTTTGCCAGTGTGCGGCTGTCTATCATTCGCTCCGTCTCCATCACCGAGATGCGCTCCGCCACGCTCTTGAGCTCGCGCACATTGCCCGGCCAGCCGTATTCTTCCAGTTTGACCACCGCCTCCGGCGTGAGCCTTATGGCCGGCATGGTGTACCTCGTGGCAAAATCCAGCGCGAACTTGCGGAAGAGCATATGGATATCCTCCTTACGGTCACGCAGCGCCGGCATCCGGATGGGCACGGTGTTCAGGCGGAAATACAAATCTTCGCGGAAGCGCCCCGCCTCTATTGCCCGGCGAAGGTCGATGTTGGTTGCGGCCACCACGCGGACGTTGGTCTTCTGTATCTTGGACGATCCGACCTTCATGAATTCTCCCGTCTGAAGTACGCGCAACAGGCGCACCTGGGTCGACAGGGGCAGCTCCGCCACCTCGTCCAGGAACAGCGTGCCGCCGTCGGCCTCCTCGAAATAACCCTTGCGGGTTTCGCTGGCGCCGGTGAAGGCTCCCCTCTCGTGGCCGAACAGTTCCGAATCGATAGTTCCTTCAGGTATGGCACCGCAGTTTATGGAGAGATACACGTTGTGTTTGCGGGGACTGTTATAGTGGATTATCTGAGGGATAAACTCCTTGCCCACACCGCTTTCTCCGGTGACCAGCACAGAGAGGTCGGTGCGCGCCACCTGAAGGGCTATGCCGATGGCATTGTCCAGTGCGGCACTGTCGCCGATGATGCCGAATCGCTGTTTTATCGCTTCGAAATTCATAACCGCGAATTTACAATTTTTTCTTCACTAAATTCTGATTATTACTATATTTGTCCCAAATACGGCAATACGAAATTAACAGTTAAATAAATCAATCAAAAAATGAAAAAAGCATTACTTTGTGTAGTGGCCCTCCTGGCTCTTGTTTCTTGCAACAAGGTCGCCAAAATGGCCGAACTCGCAGACCTGGTAAAGGTTGAGTGCAACCCTGAGGTTCTGGAAGTTATCGCCGACAACATCGACGCTGACGTCACCGTTACTTTCCCCGAGAAGTATTTCCACAAGAAAGCCATTCTGGAGATTACTCCCGTGATGAAATTCGACGGACAGGAAGTAGCAGGCGAGCCCTTCGTATACCAGGGCGAGAAAGTTACCGACAACTACAAGACTGTCGGCAAGGACGGCGCCAGCATCACCGAGCACGTAAACTTCCCTTACGTAAAGGGTATGGAGAAATCCGAGCTCGTAGGCCGCGCAGTTGTCAAATATAAAAAGAAATCTTGGGCATTCCCCGAGGACATCAAGATTGCCGACGGTGCCAACACCACCTACAAGCTGGCTCGCAGCACCGGCGCTTATGCTCCCGCAGCTGACGCTTACCAGGAAATCGTTCCCGAAGAGGTTGAAGCTCAGATCCTCTATCTGATCAACAGCGCAAACGTACGCGCCAACCAGCTTACCTCCGAGTCCATGAAGGAATACAAGACCGGCGTCAAGGACGTGATGAACGACAGCCGCCGCACAATCACCGGCACCGACATCATCGCCTACGCATCTCCCGATGGTCCCGAGAAACGCAACAACACCCTCTCCAAAGAGCGTATGCAGTCTGCCAGCAAGGCTTTCAAGCAGGTTTCCAAGAAACTCACCACCGGAGCTGTTGAGACCCAGAGCATCGGCGAGGACTGGGAAGGTTTCCAGGAGCTGGTGAACAACTCCAACATAGAAGACAAGGATCTCATCCTCCGCGTCCTCTCCATGTACAGCGATCCCGACGTCCGCGAGCGTGAAATCAAGAATATGTCCAGCGTATACGGCACCCTTGCCAAGGACGTTCTCCCCGAACTGCGCCGTGCACGTTTCGTGACCAACGTAGAGTTCCAGAACTATACTGCAGAAGAACTCAAGCAGCTGGTAGAAGACAACATCGGCATCCTTGACGAGGAAGCCCTGCTCCGCAGCGCCACCCTCACCGACGACGATGCCGCCAAGATTGACATCTACCGTCAGGCCATCAACAAATACGACAGCGACCGCGCAAAGGTCAACACCGCCTGCATCTATATGGATCAGGGCAAGCAGGAGAAGGCAGAGTCCATCCTCAAGAAAGTTACCGACAAGGCCACAGAAGGTTACAACAACCTGCTCGGCGTGCTCGCACTCCGCGACGGCGACCTCAAGAAGGCTGCTGAATACTTCGCTAAGGGTGAAGACGCTTCCAGCAAGGCTAACGTAGGTACCCTCGACATCCTCAATGGCGACTATGCCGCAGCTGTCAAGAAACTCGCCGGCACCGGTGATGTCAACGAGCCTCTGGCTTACATCCTGAACGGCGACCTGGCAAAGGCTGCCACCCTGCTCAAGAACGATACTACCGAGCTGGGCGCTTACCTGCGCGCAATCATCGCCGCCCGTCAGGGCAAGGCTGCTGCAGCAAAGGCAGAGCTGGCAAAAATCAAAGAGTCCGCAGAACTCCTCAAGAAGGCTGCAGACGACATCGAGTTCGCCAAGATCAAATAAAGTTTAAAATTATAACCAGCAGAAAAGGTCAACTTTCAAAGTTGGCCTTTTTTGTTAAAAAATTTTCGATACCTTTGCCGCCGATGTTGCGTCACGTATTCACATATGAGCAGACTTTCCCGCTTGAGGCGGGGGGATCTCTGGACGGCCTTACAATTTGTTACCATACTTCCTGCGAAAGCAAGGGAACCCGGAAGGTTGTTTGGATATGCCACGCCCTCACCGCCAACTCCAATCCGGAGGAGTGGTGGGACACCCTGGTGGGCAAGGGACTGCTTTTCGACACCGATAAATACTACATCGTTTGCGCGAACATCATCGGCAGCTGCTACGGCACCACCGGCCCCACAACCTATCCAAAAGCACCGTTGGGCAACTTTCCGCTGGTGACCATCCGCGATCTGACCAGGGCCCACGAACTGCTTCGCGAACACCTTGGCATCGAGCAGATCGATTTCCTGATCGGCGGCAGCAACGGCGGCTTCCAGAGCGTGGAATGGGCGGCCAGCTATCCCGGCCGCATCAAAAACCTCTGCCTGATTGCCACCAGCGCCATCGTCAGTCCTTGGTGCACCGCCACCCTGGAGGCGCAGCGCATGGCCATCAAGGCCGATCCGACTTTCTTAGAGGCCAAAGACGCCCGCGGCGGACTTGCCGGACTGTCGGCGGCCCGCAGCATGGCCCTGACCACCTACCGCAACTACGAAGGATATTGCCGCACCCAGTCGGAGTCCAACCCGGATTTTATGATAGCAAACCGCGCCGTGACATATCAGCAGTACCAGGGACAGAAGCTCTGCGCCCGTTTCGACGCCTATTCGTATTATAATCTGACGATGGGCGTGGATACCCACAACGTGGGGCGCAGGCGCGGCGGTGTAGAAAAGGCGCTGGCCGGCATTACCGCAAAAACCCTCTGCATCGGCATCGACAGCGACATCCTCTTCCCCGTCGGCGAGAGCCGGCGCATGGCGGAGGCCATTCCCGGCGCCGCCCTGGAGGTAATAACCTCCGACTTCGGCCACGACGGCTTTCTATTAGAATATAAACAGATCTCAAGATGTATACGAACTCATTTCGATTTGTTTTAAAGCCCGAAGGGCGGTGGGTAATAAACTTTTAATGTCAGTATAACTATTAAAGTTAGTATAGGAATGAAACAATTCAAGGTAGCAGTAGTTGGCGCCACCGGACTGGTCGGCAGCAAGATGATAGAAGTTTTGGGCGAGGTCAATTTCCCCGTCGGCGAGTTGGTGCCTTGCGCATCGGAGCGATCTGTGGGCAAAAAGGTGACCTTCGGCGGCAAGGAGTGGACGGTGGTCTCCCTGGCCGACGGCGTCGCTTCCAGGCCCGACATCGCCATATTCTCTGCCGGCGGCAGCGTTTCCGCCGAATGGGCGCCCAAATTTGCCGAAGTTGGCTGCCGCGTGGTGGACAACTCCTCCCAATGGCGCATGGACCCCACCAAGAAACTGGTGGTGCCCGAAATCAACGGCGGCGTTATTACGGGTGACGATATGATTATCGCCAATCCCAACTGCTCTACAATACAGATGGTACTGGCCCTGGCTCCTCTGCACGAGCGTTATAAAATCAAACGCGTGGTGGTATCGACCTACCAGAGCGTGACCGGCAGCGGCATGAAGGGCATCCATCAGATGCTGCGCGAGCGCGGTGACAAATCTGCAAAGGATCTGCCCAACGCATACCCCTACCAGATAGACCGTAATGTCATCCCCCACATCGACGTGTTCCTGGACAACGGCTACACCAAAGAGGAGATGAAGATGACCAATGAGACGGTCAAGATTTTTGGCGATCCCGGCATCAAGGTCACCGCCACCACCGTCCGCGTACCAGTTACCGGCGGCCACAGCGAAGCTATCAACGTGGAGTTCGAGAAGGACTTTGACCTGGACGAGGTAAAGGCCATTTTCCGTGACGGAAAGGCGCCCGGCTGCGTACTTTGCGACGATCCTTCCAAGAATGTTTATCCGATGCCCCTGGACGCATTTGGCCGCAACGAGGTGTTCGTTGGCCGTCTGCGCCGCGATTTCTCCGCACCCAAGTGCCTGAATATGTGGGTTGTCGCCGACAATCTTCGCATTGGAGCCGCCACCAATGCAGTGCATATAGCCCAATATCTGGCCGCAAATATTTTATAGAGTTTTTCTTTCGGGATGTTTCATTATTGCCAAATAACTCTTAACTTTGCTGGGATTATGGCCTGAAGAGGCCTTTGACCGAAAAATTAAGGGAAAAGCAATATGAAATTATCATCCTTGCGTGCACCTTTGATGATGCTGGCATTGCTGTTCGCGTTTGCGTTCGGCTTCCCCGTGAAAGCGGTGGCCCAGCTCGGAGGGCGCACAGTCACTTGTACTGTAACCGACAATCAGGGCCCCGTGCCCGGAGCGAATGTCCGGGTATTGGGCAAGAACATCGGCGGAGCCACCGACGGCGACGGTGTTATCATCCTCACCAAGGTCCCTTCCGACGCAGTTCTGGAGGTTTCTTTTGTGGGTTACATCACCAAGAAAGTAACCGTTGGCAACAAATCCAAGCTCCAGATTTATCTGGAAGAGGACAAGCAGAAAATTGACGAGGCTGTGGTCGTAGCCTACGGTAAACAAAAGAAAATCACCGTGACCGGCGCCATCGAGCAAGTCGGGCACGAGGAACTCATCGAGACCCAGGTCCCCAACTTCGCCAACGCGCTGGCAGGTCGTGTGGCCGGTTTGACCACAATCCAGGAAAGCGGACAGCCCGGTCGAGATGATGTTACCGTTTACCTTCGCGGTCAGGGTACCTCTTCCGACAACACCCCTCTGCTGCTTATCGACGGCGTCCCTTCCGACGGTAAGGCCGATAAGCTGGGTATGATGGACGTGAACGAGGTGGCCAGCGTAACTGTGCTCAAGGATGCGGCTTCCACCGCCATCTTCGGTTCCCGCGGCGCCAACGGCGTTATCCTTATCACCACCCGCCGTGGTGATGCCGGCAAGACCATCCTCAGCGCCCAGGTTACTACCAGCGTCGCCTCCCTCCACTTCCCCTGGACAAGGGTCAACTCTTGGGAGCACGCAGCGCTGAGAAACCAGGCCCGTGCAAATGACGGCCAGGGTCCCGACTTCACCGACTATCAGATCGCCAAGTTCCGCGAGCAAAGCGGCGACCCTTTCTTCCCCAACCGTAACATGTACAAGGAGTCAATTGCAAAGTTCGCCCCCACGGAGCGCGTCTCCCTCAACATTTCCGGTGGTAGCAAGAAGACCCGCTACTTTACCAACGCAAATATTATTTACCAGGAAGGTAATACCAAGATCCTCCCTCGTAAGACCCTCGGATACAACGCACAGTTCAACATGCTGCGCTACACCATCCGTAACAACTTCGACTTCAACCTCAACGAGCGGCTGAAAATCGCCCTCACCCTCTCTATCTATTATCAGCGTACCAACCAGCCTGCCGGTGGTACCAGCGTGTTCGAAACGGCTATGGGCACCCCGCCCACCAACCCCGGCCCGCTTACGGTATCCGGTTATGTAGATTCCCAGGGCAACAAGGTTCCCGCAGGTGTCGTGGTTGCACGCCAGAATTCTTCTTCCACCTCTGCGTGGGCAACCGTAAACCGCACCGGTTATTATTGCAACACCTCCTTCAGCCTCATCTCCCAGGCCAGCGTGGAGTATGACATGAGCAAGTTCATCAAGGGCCTCAACCTCTCGGCCAACGTCGCATACAACGACTTTATGGCCAGCGGCCTTTCCGGTTACCTGCAGGGATACGACGCTTATTCGTACTATCAGGCAAAGACCCCTGGAGAAAAATCTTACTACATCTCTACCGTTCGCAACCAGGACGGAACCTTCAGAATCGGTGAGCGCGGCATCGCCGGCAACCAGATGCTGCAGATCCACCTGCGTGCCAACTACGACCAGCAGTTCGGCTTCCATACATTCGGCGCCATGGTATTTGCCCAGGCGGAGGTCAAGATGGACAACACGATGAACAAACTCAACGCGGTGCGTTCGTCTCTCCCCTATAAATATGCCGGCGTATCCGGCCGTATCACCTGGGACTACAAATCCAAGTATATGGCGGAATTCGACCTCGGCTACAACGGCAGTGAGCAGTTCTCTCCCATCCACCGCTTCGGTATCTTCCCCGCATTCAGCGCCGGCTGGGTTATGAGCAACGAGGACTGGTTCAAGAGCCGGTTCCCGTTCATAGACCTGTTCAAGTTCCGCGGATCTATCGGAAAGACCGGTAACGACCGTTTGGGCGGAGAGCGTTTCCTTTATTACACATCCGTAAGCAAGGCCTCGGCCGGAACCTCATACACTTTGTTCCAGGGCAAGGGCGTCGATATCTCCTACCTCGGCAACCCGATGGTGAGCTGGGAGGAGGTTATCAAGCAGAACTACGCCATCGACTTCGGATTCCTGAAAATGTTCTCCGGAAAGGTCGATCTGTTCTTGGAAGAGTGCGACAACCGACTCCTGTCGCCTCTCTCTACACCTGCCGCCAGCGGTATAGCCGCTTCCAGTATTCCCCGCCAGAACATCGGTGTCACCAAGAACCGGGGTTTCGAGGTGGAACTCAACTGGAGCAAGGAATTCTCCAAAAAGTTCAGGATGTCGGCAGGCGGACAGATTTCCTATGCACGCTCAAAGATTATCTACTGCGACGAAATCGAACTTGACGAATCCTACGCTTACCAGAAGCGCACCGAAGGCTTCATGCCCGGTCAGATGTGGGGTCTGGCTATAGATTACGACAACACTGCCAACAACAGCGGCTACATTACATCACAGGAAGAGCTGGACAAGGCTATAGAGATGTACAAGATAGGTACTCCCCGTCTGGGTGACTTCCTCTACAAGGATGTCGGAGGTCTCAGGGACGAAAACGGCAATCCCATGCCGGACGGTATAATCGACGACCGTGACCTGGTGCCCATCAAGAACAGTTCCGTACCGACCACCAGTTTCGGTTTCAACATCAGTTTCCAGTACAGGCGCATTGGCGTTTCCGCCCAGTTCAACGGTATGGCGCAGGTTTCTGCCTACCGAATGGGTCTTGGTGTATCGGAGCTTGAGAACGCCGGTACTTATACCGACTACCACTTGCGCGCATGGACCAAAGAGCGCTTTGCAAATGGAGAGCGCATCGAATATCCCGCCCTCTCCACTCATGCAAGCACCTCCCTGCGTATGAACGACTTCTTTATCAACAACCGTTCTTACTGCCGTCTGAAAAACCTGTCGGTGTCCTACTCGATTCCCCAGAACAAGTTGTTCAGGGCTTTGGGCGTGACCAGCGGCAACATCATCGCCTACGGTAACAACATCTTCATCATAGACGGCCAGAGGGTCAAGGCGGTCGATGCCGAGACCAGCGGCCAGTCAATCTCCTATCCTTTGAACAGGACTTACTCCCTGGCACTTAACATCAAATTCTAATTACTCTGGCCATGAAAATTAAGCATATACTTTTCGCTGCAGCGCTTGTTCTTGTAATGTGTTCCTGCACAAAGGTTTCTGAGTGGCTGGAAAAGCAGGAGACCGGAGACCTTCAGTATGAGGATATCTGGCAGGACGAAAACTACGTGGAGGGTTGGCTCAACAACAACCTTACCTCGATTCCCGGCCTTGGATGGGTATTCACGGGCGGTGAACCCCTGTGGGCCCTTACCGACGAAGGATGGTCTTCTCTGGACGCAGCCGGCGGCACCTCGTTCTATGTGTACCGCGGCAACTTCTCTTCTGCCGCATGGCCCGGCGCCCGCAATCTTTACAGCGCCCTGCTCTACCGCGTCCGCAATCTCAACATCTTCCTTCACTACATAGTGCTGCCGGAGACTCCCGTACAAAGCGAGGAAGCCCGCCGGCGCATGATTGCCGATGCATATGTGATCCGGGCATACTACATGTTCGAATTGTTCAAGGAATACGGCCCCCTGTACCTTTATAATAAGGACGGGGCAACCGAAGAGGAGATGATTCCCGAATATCTCCCTTATATTACCGAGATCACCACTAAATACACAACCCTCCGCAGGGTCCCTGCAGAAGATTATGTAAGACATATCATTGCCGACTGCGATGCCGGCCTGGCAATCGACGAACTGCCCTGGCGCGCACCCGCCGCCAACCAGGCGGGACGTATGACCAAGTCTCTTGCGTGGGCCATCAAGGCCACCGCGATGATGTGGCTGGCAAGCCCGCTGTTCAACGACGGCAAGAATTACTGGGAAGAAGCATACCGGATGAACAAAGAATGCCTTGAAGTGCTTCGCGATCACGGATTTGCCCTTTGGACTGTTTGTACCAACCCCAACGTGTTCGGAGAAGGCCCGGCTGCCGCTTACAAAGAGTACTACTGCACATCTCCCGACTATAAGAGCACCCCGCTGGACAAGGAGACTGTATTCGCTTCCGGCGGCGCTATCGGCGGAACGGGCAACAACTATATTGGTTCGCGTCACACAGGCACCTCCTCGTGCGGTACATGTCCCACCCAGGAAATGGTGGACTGCTACGAGACCATAGACGGTGTTCCCGTGCTCGATCTGGCACAGCCTTATCTGGACGAGAAACACTTGCAGCCCAACTTCAATCCAGAAAATAAGCTCTACGACGACCAGCATCCCTACGAGAACCGCGATCCCCGCTTTGAGCAGTGCATAATGCACCACGGAACGCCGTATTATTGGGACAAGCAGTATACCATGGATATCTCTGCCGACGGCAAGAACTATCGCAGCACACTGCCTACCGATATAATGCAGTCCCGTACCGGATACTACTACCGCAAGGCCATCAATCCCAGTGCGACAATGAACTCCCCGGCTCCCAGCGCAGGTCCCCGGCAGTATAAGCTTTCCGAGATTATCCTCAACTTTGCCGAGTGCGCCGTTGAAGCCGGCCACCTCTCAGAGGCCCGCGAAGCTGTGGACGAAATCCGCGACCGCGTGGGAATGCCCCCGCTTCCCGTATCTCTTGATTCCGACCGCGACAAGCTTCGCCTGAGGGTTTACAACGAGCGTCGTGTCGAACTTGCTTTCGAGGAGACCCGCTACTTTGACCTCCGCCGCCGCTGTCGTCCGGAAGAGGAGATTCCCGGTATCAAATACATCACCGGTATGGATGTAACCTACGCCGGCGATTGGGCTGCTGCAACCTATACCAGGGTCAGCATCTGTGCCGACCAGGAGAATCCCGACGAGCCGCGCCACGGTTTCGAGCCGCAGTGCAAGCTCAGCCCCATCCCCAAGGGAGAAGCTTCCAACCTTAAGAACATCACGGGTGTCAATTTCCAGAATTACGGCTGGGAGTAATTGTTTGTCCAGAAAAAATATCAAGCTATGCGAATAAGATATAGATTAACGCTGATTCTGATGCTCCTTTTCGTGACCGTGGGCGGAGCCCTGGCACAAAGTCAGAACGCGATGATTATCAGCCTTAAGGGTTTTGTTACCGACGAGTTCGGCAACCCGCTCTACAACGCACTGCTGGTGAGTGAGAACGAGGCCAACCAATACATCACCAACCCCGACGGCTCTTATGACTTTCAGATTAGGGACGCCAGCAACTACGTCACGGTCAGCTACCCCGGATTTCATAATCAGATAGTTACCATTGCTGAGATTCTGGACGGACACGAAGTGATTGTGATGAAGTCCAGCGGCCAGTACGAAGACGAACTGGTGGATATGGTCCATCACAAAGTCCGCAAAAACCTGATGACGGGCAGTGTATCCTGGGTAAACGGAGAAGAGTTGCAGAAAAGCCCCTCGTTCCGCCTTCAGGAAGCTTATATGGGCCGGATCGTAGGTCTGGGAAGTCTGGAAAAGAACGCCAGCCCCTGCATCTTCCCGGAATCGGGCAACTCCTTTGACCCGTATATGGTGTTCAACATCCGCGGCACCCACTCCCCCAACAACCGCGTCATCACCTTGATGGTGGACGGTATCAAATATGAGGGATACGACGGCCATATCTTCACCTACTTCAATCCGCGCGAAATAAAGTCGATTACGGTAATCCGCGACGCCGCATCCCAGGCATTCTTCGGCATCAACGGCGGTGACGGTGTAATAAGCATCACCACCCGCCGCGGACAGCAGGGAGAGCCCCGAATCACCGTGGCTTACGACCATATGATGCGTCAGATGGACACCGACCGTTATCATCCTTTCGATGCCTATACATTTGCCACCCTGCGCAACCAGGCCTGCATCAACGACGGCCTCACCCCCGAATACAGCACGCAGGCCCTGCAGAATTACAAAGACGGTACATGGCCGAGCAATGACTATTACAACCAGTTCATGAAGAAGTTCACGACGCTCGACAAACTCTACCTCTCAATCGGAGGCGGTAGCGAGTACGTCCAGTATATGTGCAACTTCCAGTGGATGCACACCAGCAACCTGTTCAACCAGCCCGAATACAAGGATATCACCTACAAGATGAACCCGGGTATGGCAAACTACTTCCACGTAGCTTCCAACCTCGATTCCAAACTGAACTACTTCATCTCCGCAACGTTTACCCTCCGCGGCGATTTCAAGATAGAGAACGGTCTGGGTTCATCCCCAAACGACCGTATGAGGGTGCAATACGACCATATGCTGCAGCATGTCATGGTCGCCGCCCCGACCATAACCAGCCTCTATGCTCCTCAAGGTGCCATAGTTGAGGGCAGGGACATCTCCTACAAGCCTATTTTCACCGACCACAGCTATATGAGCGGCCAGGTTTGGGGCACATCTTACTACACCAACCCCTACGCCGAACTCACCCATAGCGGTCGTACAATGAAATATGCGACATTCGTCCATATGGATGCCAAGGTCAACTTCGACTTTGACATGGTCACCCCCGGCCTCGGCGCGCAGCTCGGCTTCTCGTTCAAGGGCGGTGGAGACAAGGACATCGACTACACCATCAACTACACGATGTATCAGGCTACCGACCCCGGGCTTTCCTTCTTCAGGCAGTTCGGTGCCGAAGTTGAGAACAACGGTTATTCCAAGTACTACAGCTTCTGCTACAGCTACGAGTATTTCGGCAAGGTCGATTATGTCCGCCAGATCGGCAATCACTTCGTGCAGGCCGTGCTGATGGGCAACCACCGCGAGCTGATCACCCGCGACGTGGGCGGTATGAACAATATCCCCTACCGCAGCGAAGTCTTTGGCCTCAATGCCATCTATTCCTACAAGGACAAGTATATAGTCAACGGCACCCTCGGATACTCCGGCTCCGGAGACTATCCTACCGACAACCGTTTCTTCTTCTCGCCGGGTATCGGCCTGGGTTGGGTTGTCACCAAGGAGAATTTCCTGAAAGACAACAATATCCTCTCCTACCTCAAGTTCCGCGGCAGTTACGGAAAGTCTGCGAGAAACAACTTTACTTATGCCCGCTTCCCCTATAAGGCCAGCGTGACCACCAGCAACTGGGATCAGGGCTACATCGGCAATCCCGACCTCGAGCCCGAGTTCGTAAAAGGCCTGGACGGCGGTATTGACCTGACCCTGTTCAACTGCTTCAACGTTTCGGCTTCCGTATTCAAGGAGAAGATGGACAACGCTTACATCAGTTCCACAAAATACGTTCCTGTATTCCAGGGCATTTCGTTGGGCAATTATCCCAACACCAACACCGGTAAGTTCGAGAACCGCGGCTGGGAGGTCAGCGCAGAATTCCGCAAACAGCTCAACAAGGACTGGACCGTATGGGTCGGCGCCGGCGCCTGGTTCAACAAGAACAAAGTTGTTTACGTAGGCGAGATGGAGCACGACGAGACTTACTACTGGCCCAACGGTTCACCATATTTCACCGAGGGCTATCCCACCGGCACCTACAGCGGATACCGGTTTGACGTACCCGAAGGTGAATCATGGCGCCTGGCCGACGGCAGCATCAATCCCCACGTTCTGTTCCAGAGCCAGGAAGAGATTGACAGCTGTCCGGTCGATTACAGCCAGGCCGGCACAGTCCGCCCGGGTGATTTCAAATACAAGGATATGAACGGCGACGGTGTGCTCAACTACAAGGACACCGACAAGTTTGCCTATTCCAGTACCCCGCAGCAGTATTTCAACGCAAGCCTGGGCTTCAAATACAAGAGGTTCGAGGTAAGCGCGCTGTTCTACGGCGTTTCCAACTATCTCGTTCCTCTGGGCGATATGTTCTTTACGGGATACAACAACGACGGTTTCTTCTCTGATATTCACGAATACACCTGGACTCCGGAACGGGCTGCTGCCGGCGAATACATCAACGCTCCGGCCCTCTCGATGTCCGCCACCGTGAGCCACCTGACCAATGAATACAATCTTGTGGACGGTACGTTCCTGAAGCTCAAGAATGCAGAAATCGCCTACACACTTTCTAACAGATTGTCCCGCAAGCTGCGCACCCAAAGTGTCCGCATCGCAATCCAGGGACAGAACCTCTGCACCTGGGACCGTATGCCCAGTAAATACATCGATCCCGAAACCGGATACATCGGAGTATGGCAGCCGTGGAGGGTAGTCAACTGTGCTCTTAACGTTACTTTCTAAAAAGGGTTATTATGAAAAAGATATATAAACTTTTAGTTTCTGCAATTGCCTTTTTCGCAATACTGCCCTCCTGCAGCCAGCTGCTGGAACCGGAGCCTTACGGTTTGGTAGAATTGGATCTGGTATGGACCAAGTACAATTATACCTCAACACTTGTCGGCACCATCGGCAATGCCTCTGAATGGAACAGCACCTGGGGGTATGCGGCCTATACCGACGAGGCACAGCACGTCCAGGACCGTACCGGCGGAGCATACTACAACTGGTACACAAAAGACTTCCTCTCCGGCACCTTCCCTCTCGGTTCCAACTACAGCGGCATCTACAATAACATCCGCACCATCAACTTTTTCCTGACCAACCAGGAGAAGTGGGACTACAGAATCCAGAGGGCGCAGGGAAAGACCGACGAGGAACTTACGACATTCACCAACGTCGACGACGAAGAGCTTGACTTCTGGCTTGCGAAAGCCCATTTCTATCGCGCATGGTACTACTTTATGCTCATGAAACGCTTTGGCCAGGCTGTGATTATCACAGACATCTATGACCAGAACGAGACTTTCGAGAATGTGAAACTGGACGGCGTAGAGAAGATTGCCGATTTTATAATACAAGAGCTGGATACTGCTCTCGAAACTCCAGAGATGGAGAACTCTGCCCTCGCCTTCCGCTGGAGGCTTGCTTCCGGCCAGTGGAACCGCATCAACCGTGGTTTCGCGTGGGTGCTCAAGGCCCGTACCGCCATGTATGCGGCAAGTCCTCTGTATTATCAAGAGGGGAGCAAGTACACCTGGGAATATGCATACCAGATGAACAAGGAGGCTGTGGAGCAGCTGCTTGCCCACGACCACAAGCTGTTTGATATCGAGCCGAATGACAACTACGCTTACTGCTGCTACGATTACTACCATATCTATCCCAGCGGCAATGACGTAGTTACCCGTTCTACCGACAAGGAGACCATCCTGGCCAACAACGGTAGCCTCAACTTATGGCAAGCCAACGGCCTTCCCATCAACAAGGGGCGCGTATCTTGCGGTATCTGCCCTACCCAGGAGCTTGTGGACTGCTACGAAACCATCGACGGCGAGCCCATCCTGGATTTGGCGAAGCCCTATCTTGACGAGAAGCATTTGCAGCCCAACTATAACAAGAACAACCATCTCTACGATCCCAACAACCCCTATGAGAACCGCGATCCCAGGTTCTACGGCAGCATATACTACAACGGAGCCCTCCGCTGGTGGGACAAGCCCAAAGGTCAAAAGATTGAGACATACGTAGGCGGCAACTGCGGAATTTCCGACGATGCCAATTCTGATTACTACACCCGTACCGGATATTATCTGCGCAAATTCAACTGCGACGATTCTTCTGACGAAAACGGCAACTTTGACGGCCGCGTACACAACGCCCGTCTGGCCGAGATGTTCCTGAACCTGGCAGAATGTGCCTGCGAATCGGGACACATGGAAGACGCCTACGACTACACCAACCTCGTTCGCGAGCGCGTTGGCATGCCCGCTCTGCCGGAGGGCTTGACTCAGGACCAGCTGCGTCTGCGCATCCGCAACGAGCGCCGTGTAGAACTTGCTTTCGAGAATTTCCGTTTTGACGATGTCCGCCGCTGGAAGATCATCGACCAGACAGAAGAACACATGACCGGTATGCGCATTATCAAGGGTGATGACGGTAAGTTGACCTACAACCGTTTCAGCCTTGGAACCCGCACCAACAAGGGCGCCGACAAGTATCTCCTCTTCCCTATGTCAGAGGATGAGGTAAACAAGATGAAATACCTCACTGGCGTCAATTGGCAAACCCCCGGTTGGGAATAGGATTTCCTTTGTTACCACAAAATAGCGCTGCAGGCTCTCCTGTGGCGCTTTTTGTTATATGCTTGCAAAAATATTATAAAATTTTTGGTACTATGTATTGCAAGGTATTAAAAATTTTATATATCTTTGCAGTAACAAATAATTGTTCAATCGATATAGCAATGAAAAAGACAGTTTCGGCTGCAATAGGCAGCACCAATTTCGTGATAGACGAGGATGCTTATTCCCGCCTGGACTCTTATCTTGCAGCTTTCAGGGCCCACCTGACCCCCAGCCCGGACAACGGCGAGGTTATCAGCGACCTTGAGAACCGCATTGCAGAACTGCTCTCTGCCCAGACCCGTGGCGAGGGTCGCGCAGTCAATATCGAGATGATAGAAGATGTGATCGGCCGCATTGGCATGCCCGACGGCAGTGCATTCACCGGCACCGCCAGCAGCACCGGTTCCGCAACCGGAGCGCCGGAAGAAATCCCGGTCCACAAATTCTACCGCGATGTTGACCACCGCTCCATCGGCGGTGTGTGCAGCGGCATTGCAGCATACTTCAATCTGGACGTGACGCTTGTCCGCGTATTGTTCGTAGTGCTCTTCCTTTGCGCAAGCAGCGGCTTCTGGATCTACGTCGTGCTCTGGATCATCGCACCCAAGGCGATTACACCCACCGAGAAGTGCGAGCTTCGCGGCTGGCCTCCGACTTATGAAAATCTTTCCAAATTCACCGTCAGCAGATAACAATTATGGAAAACATATCAGAAAACGTGCGCTCTCAGATGCGCAAAGGGGTGCTTGAATACTGCATCCTGAGCCTCCTGGCCAAGGAGGATTCCTACGCCACCAGCATCATATCCAGCCTGAAGGATGTCAATATGATTGTGGTGGAAGGCACTCTGTATCCGCTGCTCATACGGCAGAAAAACCAGGGTCTCCTTTCCTATCGCTGGGAAGAATCACCGCAGGGCCCTCCCCGCAAATATTACTCCATCACCGACAAGGGCCGCGAACAGCTGCAGCAGATGGACGAGGCGTGGAACGACATCATTTCTACCATAGAAAAGATTAAAAAATAACCGCTATGAAAAAGACACAGCAAGTCAATATCGGAGGATTTGCATTCTCCGTTGACGAAGAGGCTTACAATACCATAGATACTTATCTGCAGAGCCTGAAGCGCTTCTACAGCGCAAATGCAGAAGGTACGGAAATAGTAGAAGACATAGAGGAGCGCCTGGGCGAATTACTTTCTGAGCGCTGCGGCCTGGACGGCGTGGTCTCTGCCGCAGATGCCCGTTATGCCATCGGCGTGCTTGGCACACCCGCCGCCATCGAGGGCGACTCCGCTGCCGGCGAGGGCGCTAAAAAAGCCACCGCCCCCAAGCGGCTCTACCGCGACCCCAACGGCAGGATGATAGGCGGCGTATGCAGCGGCCTGGCAACCTACCTCAACTGGGATGTATCTCTCATCAGACTGATTGTGACGCTGCTGGCCATCGGACTGTTGGTTGCAGGACACCTCATCTTCCTCATCCCGATTCTTTATGCAGTCTGCTGGATAGCTATGCCAAATGCCGACACCGTGCAGAAACAGTGCGAACTCCGTGGCGAGCAGCTCTCCGCCGCCGGCATCGGACAGCAGTATGCATATTCCCGCCCCGCCGAGTCGGTTCCCGCAGGCAAGACAGCCGGCCGCGTGCTGGGTGTCATCCTTGGTATCATCCTGTTCCTTTCGGGTCTGAGCGCCCTTGGAGGAGGCGTCTTTGCATTCTGCCTGCCCTCCATTGCCAGCCTCAATCCCGAAATCTCGGCCTGGTGGACAGAAATGATGGAAGAAATCGGCCTTTCCGGCCTGCATCCGCTGGGGATCTCCACCTGGATCGTAGCGGCCGTGGCCTACGCCCTCCCCTGCATCCTGGCCATCTATTACGGAATACTGCTAACTTTCAACCTCCGCTCCCCCAAGTGGCGTCCCGGCCTTATCCTGGTAATCCTCTGGGCCATCTCGCTGATTGCCCTGGCCGTCCTGGTCGGTGTGGACATCATCAAAATAATCCCGCTGATTGATTAGGTATGAAACCTATTCTAACAACCCTAAAGAAATATGCATCGTTCAGGGACGTTGCATCCCATCAGGATTTCTGGAGCTGGGCTGTTTTTGCTGGATTGGTTGTCGGAGGCCTGTTTACCCTGGTCTGGTTCACTGATTGTACCACTTGTGCATATATCCTTTGGACTGTCTGCGTCCTGCTGCTGTTGCCAACACTGGCCGTGACGGTCCGGAGGTTGCACGATGTGGGGCGTTCCGGATGGTGGGTGGCCCTATGGGCGATTCTCCTTGTGGGGACTGTGCTATATGGATTCCTTTCTGGATATCTGCTTCAGCATATGACCCCTGGCGATACGGTTTCTCCGTTTACGAGTGTTTTCTTCCCGATTCTGTCAGTAATATCTTTTGCATATAGCTTGATGATGCTATTTTGGCTCGCCAGCCCAGGCAAGGTCTGCTGAAATGTTGAGGACCTTGCCAACGTGGCAAAACCAAAAGACTGATATATAACGCATTAAACAAAAAGGCCGGGCGAGGTCCCTGCCATAATAGACGACCTTGCCCGCTAAGACGATAATCCCGTCTGTGGGTTACAGCTTAAGCACGGCCATGAAGGCGCTCTGGGGCACTTCGACGTTGCCGACCTGGCGCATACGCTTCTTGCCCTGCTTCTGTTTTTCCAACAGTTTGCGCTTACGAGTGATGTCGCCGCCATAGCATTTGGCGGTGACATCTTTGCGCACCTGCTTCACCGTCTCGCGGGCGATGATCTTGGCTCCGATAGCGGCCTGGATGGCGATATCGAACTGTTGGCGCGGAATCAGGTCCTTGAGTTTCTCGCAGATGCGGCGGCCGAACTCGTAGGCGTGGTCGCGGTGGATAAGGCTCGAGAGGGCGTCGACCTGTTCGCCGTTGAGAAGGATATCCAGCTTGACCAGATCGGCGTCGCGATAGCCGATTACGTGATAATCGAACGATGCGTAGCCCTTGGAGATGGATTTGAGCCGGTCGTAGAAGTCGAAGACAATTTCCGCCAGCGGCATGTCGTAGTTGAGCTCGACGCGGTCGGCGGTGATAAAGTGCTGGCTTACCAGAGTGCCGCGCTTGTCCAGGCAGAGCTTCATTATCGGGCCGAAGAAGTCGCTGCGGGATATTATCTGCGCGCGGATGTACGGCTCTTCTATATGGTCGATTATATTGACTACCGGCAATCCGGAGGGATTGTGGACTTGAATCACCTCGTGCTGCGTCGTATACACATTGTATGATACGTTCGGGACGGTGGTGATCACGTCCATATCAAACTCGCGGAACAGTCGCTCCTGCACAATTTCCATATGCAGCAGCCCCAGGAAGCCGCAGCGGAAGCCGAATCCCAGCGCCAGCGAACTCTCGGGCTCAAACACCAGCGAGGCGTCGTTCAGCTGAAGTTTTTCCAGCGAAGAGCGCAACTGCTCGTATTCATCGGCCTCCACGGGATAGACGCCAGCGAAGAGCATCGGCTTGACCTCCTCGAAGCCGGCGATTGCGCCGCTGCAAGGCCTTTCGATATGGGTGATAGTGTCGCCGACCTTCACCTCCACGGCATTCTTGATGCCGGAGATGATATAGCCCACGCTGCCGCATTCGATGGTCTTTCGCGGCACGAGTTTCATCTTCAGAACACCGACCTCGTCGGCCACATACTCGCTGCCGGTATTTACAAACTTGACTTTGTCGCCGGTAGATATGCTGCCGTTTACAACCTTGAAGTAGGCGATGATGCCGCGGAACGGGTTGAATACGGAGTCGAAAATCAGCGCCTGTAACGGTGCGTCGGGGTCTCCGGACGGAGCGGGAATCTTGTCGACAATGGCGTCCAGCACCTCTTTCACACCCTCTCCGGTTTTGGCGCTTACCAGAAGCACGTCGTCCGGGTCGCAGCCCAGCAGGTCCACGATCTGGTCGCGCACCACCTCCGGCTGCGCCGCGTCCATATCAATCTTGTTGATGACCGGCACGATTTCCAGATTGTGGTCGATGGCCAGATAAAGGTTGGATATAGTCTGCGCCTGGATGCCCTGGGTGGCGTCCACCACCAGCAGCGCCCCCTCGCAGGAGGCGATGGCACGCGACACCTCGTAAGAGAAATCGACGTGGCCGGGAGTGTCAATCAGATTCAGGACATACTTTTCGCCATCCTTTTCGTAGTCCATCTGGATTGCGTGGCTCTTGATGGTGATGCCCTTCTCCTTCTCCAGATCCATCGAATCCAGCACCTGTGCCTCCATCTCCCGCTGGTCCAGAGTCTTGGTATACTCCAGCATACGGTCGGCCAGGGTGCTTTTACCGTGGTCGATGTGGGCAATAATGCAGAAATCCCTAACTGCTCCTTGTAACTTATTCATATTCAACAAAAAAGCCCGCTCGTTATTGAAAGCGGGTAACAAATCAGTAACAAAACGGTCAAATTCAAGCCGTTTGGCGGGCTTTCTAAATCAAAGGTAACTATTCTTTCCATATTAGCAACAAACACCCCAAAACAAGTTGCTTGTTAACGGTGCATCACCACTCTTAAAGATTGTGCCGTTGTAGTATATCAATGATAACGGATAATTCCTCATCTGTTAATGTGCTCAAATCTGTTTTGCTCTGGGTGTCAACTTTTACCTCGTTTTGGATATTCCCGGTAATGGCTTGCTGCTTGGGTATTACATAGGGCAAAAGGCGTTCAACTATTACAAGCCGATCCCGTGCAGACAAGAGTTTAAAATCTCCTTCAATCTGTTTCCGGTTGCCGTTAATAAGGTTTGCTATCCACTCTTTCAAAGTGGTTGTCACTTTGTTTGGCGTGCCTTTTGGCCGCCCTTTTGGGTTTCCGGTTTTCCCTTTAGGCTGTCCCATATTGATTGTAATTAAATGTTCTTTTCAATCCCCGTTATCGGTAATATCCCGCCGCCTCTGTTACTTTCCGGTCTAACTCTGCTATTACATCATTTTGAACAAACAAACTCATTCCAGAAAGACAGGCCTCTTTTACGGTCTTTCTCATATCAAAGGCCTGTTTCTTGGTAATATCTCCCCTCTGTTGCATTTCTTTGATTTGCTCCAATAATGCCGCCTCCCCGCCAAACTTTTCCACAAGTGCAAGCCGGGCCGCCCGGTCAAACTCTTTCTTGCTTTTCATTGCCTCTGGGTTTATCGTTATATCGTTTATCTTGTCAATAGCCTTGTATGCCTGTAGCCACATCTTTACAACCTTGATATAAAAGCCCTCATTATACAGGGTTGCCGCCGTTATTTCCGGCTCTTGCAGGTAGTGAGTTAGCCGCTTATCAAATCGCCGTTCATACCTCAAAATGTTATTGCCCTTGCATATCTCCGGGATTTGGCCGCCGCCTTTTTGGGTTTCTCTTGTCTTATCATAGAAAGCAAGCCGCCCCGCCCCCTGTTTGTAGTATATGCCCTCCGGCTCTTGAAGCCGGGTTGCATACCTCAACCCGCCCAAGTGTTTGTAATACACCCCCGGCGGGTATCTCATCAAGAGATTGTGTGCAACATCAATCCGGGTAACGGCCGCCCGCTCCATTGGCAAATGCAAGGTATCGGAGAGTTTTTCAATAGCCCGCCTTGTATCTCCCCGCCCCATTTCCTGCACATTATCTCCAAGAAACCACTTGCACAAACTCCCCTTGCCAACTCTTGCCGCCGCCTCATCTATTGAAACCGTCAAACACCCTAACTTGCCAATAACAACGTGCAACCCGTTTTGGTGCTCAAAGTGGCCCGTTATCTCATCAAGATACAAGGCGGTTTCTTCAAGAAAAGAAACGCCGGGCACATCGTACCCCCTCAACCTCATATTAACCGTATCATACATACCCGCTCTTGATAATAGGGTTACAAAAACAGTAACCCGTAACAACTTAATATAGGCAAGTGCTAAAACAGTCCCTCTGTTTTGTCCGGCCGGGCTCTTTCCCGTAATGCTTTTATCTCATCTTCAAGCCTCCCATCTTCAAGCAAGTTGTACAGTAACCGGGCACTGTTTCTCAATCCCCGTGCAACATATACCTCGATAACGCCCCCGGATATATCTACAGTACCAAGATTTGAGAAACCCTTGAATACAAATAACAATGCATCTTGGGTATTTTTGAAATCTCCAAAACCAATTTTAGGGTCTGGGTCAAAGGTGTAGATACTCGTTATATTCTTGCTCCCAAGTGTTAGGCTTTTATCGGCCTTTCTTTTTGCATCTGCATTGAAATTGCCGTTCTTTTGCACATCGGTAAAATAGATAACGAGATCACCCGGTTTGGTGCTCTTTGTCCCTTTCCGGCAACGCCTTATTTCAAACTCATCATAACCGCCCGTTGAGGTGGTACAGTCAAGGCGGGTTTTTGCAGTCCCGGCAAGGTGTTCAAATCTGTAGTAATCGGTTATGTACATATCAAAGGCCCTCCCTTGCCAGAAATGCCGCCGCCCCGCTTTGGGCCTCTTGCTCTGTATTGGCCCGGTTTTGCCTCAACCAATCTTCAACCTCTTTCCGGTCAAAATAGATATTCTTGCCGCTCGGTTTGTAGTAAGGTATTTGGTGGGCGCTTGTTAACTTGTACAAGTGGCTTTTGCTCAATCCTGTGAGCAATGCCACATCGTCAAATGTTAGTACGTTCTTTGCCGCTAAAAGGGTGTTTCTTTCAATCCTATTTAGTTGCTCAATAAATCTTTCCATATTGAAAAAGATTAACTGTTGAGGCCTCCCGGCCCGCCGTGCAAGTGGCGGCCATCTTTGCCCGGTGGTTGCCATCGGCCGTGCTTGCACACTCCGGCCTCTGGTGGTTTCCGGTTGCAAAAATGAGAAAGGATTGAAAGGAAAAACAGTGGCCTAAATAGTGAATTTGACTCACTATTTAGTGAAAGAAAAAAGCACCATTCATGACATGAACCCCGAAAGTTAGACAAAAAACTTTCGGGGTTTTGTTATGTCAAAAAAGTACAAAAAGCACAGTTATGAAGATCGCCTCAAGTATATGAGGATGATGGAAGATGGGTATAGCAGCAAGTATATCCATACTCA
>JAFZBQ010000078.1 GCA_017561665.1 Bacteroidales bacterium
GCCAGCTGGTGGAAGCTTTATAAAAAGGAAAACAAATAGCTTATGGCAGACAACATATTACTGGAAGTCAAGAATCTGCACGCCTCGGTAGAGGACCGCGAGATACTCAAGGGGATCGATCTTAAGGTCGGTCGCGGCCAGGTGCACGCCATAATGGGGCCCAACGGCGCCGGAAAGAGCACCCTCAGCGGCGTGCTGGCGGGCAAGCCGGGCTATACCGTGACCGAGGGCGAGGCGCTTCTGGAAGGCAGGAATCTGCTGGCGATGTCACCGGAAGAACGCTCCTGGGCGGGTGTCTTCCTGGGCTTCCAATACCCGGTGGAAATTCCCGGCGTGAGCAACACTATGATGCTCAAGAGCGCCGTTGCCGCACAGCGCAAGGCTAAGGGGCTGCCGGAACTCTCCGGTTCGGAGTTCCTGAAACTGCTCAACAGTAAGCTTCCGCTGGTGAATATGGATCGCAGCTTCCTCTCCCGCGGCGTCAACGTGGGCTTCTCCGGCGGCGAAAAGAAGCGCAACGAAGTGCTTCAGATGGCCGTCCTGGAGCCGCAGCTGGCCATTCTGGACGAGACCGATTCCGGCCTGGACGTAGATGCGCTGCGCATCGTGGGCGAGGGTGTCGACAGTCTCCGCACAAAAGACAACGCTTTCATAGTAATCACACACTATCAGCGGCTGCTGGACTATATTGTGCCCGATGTCATCCACGTGCTTTATGACGGGCGCATAATTATGACGGGCGGCCGCGAACTGGCCCTCGAAATCGAGGCAAAAGGATACGACTGGATCATCAAGAACAATGGATAAAATCGTCATAGGCGCAGGTCAGGCCAAGAGCGAGGTCGTCCTTTTGAAGGGCGGCGAGAACCGATCGTGGGACATCACGGTCGGCGGCGGGGCCTCTTTCTCACTGACGATTGTGGCGCTGCCCGGCACCGACGGCAGCATCGGCTGCGACATCGCCGTACGCTTTGACGGTGAGGGCGGCGATTGCCTGCTCAAGGGGCTCTATCTGGCCGGCGGCAAATCTACCGTCGACATCAAGGTCAATATGGTCCACAACCTGCCCGGCTGCACCAGCCGCCAGACTTTCAAGGGCATCCTTTCCGGCGAGGCGCGCACGCAGTTCTTCGGGCTGATAAACGTGCCGGAAAAATGCATCGGCACCGAGGCCTATCAGGAGAACCACAATCTGCTGCTTTCCGACAACTGCCGGGCGCAGAGCCTGCCGCAGCTGGAGATTTATGCCGATGACGTCAAGTGCAGCCACGGCGCCACTTTCGGCCGCCTGAACGCCGACGAGCTGTTCTATATGCGCAGCCGCGGCATCCCCGAGGCGGAGGCCCGCCGCCTGCAGATGGTCGCCTTTGCCGGCAGCGTACTCGAGGGGCTGCCGGAAGAGATTGTCGAAGAAGCCCTTGCAGAACTCGAAAAGTTGCAATAATCAAAAAAAAAGTATCTATCTTTGTGGTGACACTAAAGTGTGACCAATATGATGGATTTGTATCATGGTTCGGAAAAGATTGTCCGTGTTCCGGCGTTCGGCGTCGGGAATGTGCACAACGATTATGGGCTTGGGTTTTATTGCACTCAAGACGTCGGCCTTGCCAAGGAGTGGGCCTGCTCCGACGAAAACAGCGGCTTTGCCAATCATTATCTACTGAATGATACCGGATTGACTTGCCTCGATTTGAACGGCAGTGATTATAATATCCTCAACTGGCTTGCCGTACTTCTTGAAAACCGGCGCTTCGACCTTTCCACCCCCATCGCCGCCAGGGCAAAAAAGTATCTTCTTGAAAACTTCCTTCCGTCCTACAAAGGATTCGATCTGATCAAAGGGTACCGGGCAGACGATTCGTATTTTGCCTTCTCGCGAGCCTTCCTGTCAAATACAATCACGCTGGAGCAATTGCGGCGAGCTATGGCCCTGGGGAATCTGGGCGAACAAGTTGTCCTGAAAAGTCCGCAGGCCTTCGAGGCCATTTCGTTTGTGGAGGCCATCGCTGCGGATTCTTTGCTATATTACGGCAGAAAGCTGAACCGGGAGCGTACTGCGCGCAATGAATTCCGTGCTATACTTAGCGAAGCTCCATCAGGGAGTGAAATCTATATCTCAACTATCGTCAATGAAAAGTGGACCAATGGAGACACACGCTTATAATGTTGATTATCTGGAAGACGCTATGGCTTCTATGGGAGCTATGCTCGATTTTGCCGTGAACCGTTGCGGTGAGGATTTGTTGCAATTCTACACCAGATTCCTCGCCAGTGGCGTATCAAGGGCTTTGGGCGCGGCAAACCCGAAATATCTTGCCGGAATGTCCGGCATCGAACTGGCTTCGCTGGTCGCACTCAGCACAGGAGACGAATTGGCAGAGGCAGACGAACAGATCGATATGGGGAGTCCCGAATACTGGACCGGATGGACACTGGCCTACCTCAACTGGTATTTGTGCGTTGACTACAGGACACTGCAGGCTCGCGGTGTCTCGATTCAAGAGCTATGGTCGAGATATCCTACGCTCCACGAAGCAGATCTGTCCAAATCGGTCCAGTTTGCTCAAAAACGGCTTTCCGCATATTCAGCTGCCAGGAATCCTCTTAAGCAGGCACGTATCAACGCCGGCCTTACCCAGCGGGAACTGGC
>JAFZBQ010000079.1 GCA_017561665.1 Bacteroidales bacterium
AACGTGGGTGTCAGCGGCGACGGCCTGGGCCATGTTAACCTGAGCAAGACGCAGTACGTATCCTTCGGATACAGCCCCGTTGACGCCACCGACCGTTCGCACGGCGCCTGGAGCACATACTGGAGCACACTGACCTATTAGATATATTTCATTTAAACCTATTAATATTCATCCAACACTTTAACAACAATCAACATGAAAAGAAAACTGATTTACGTATCACCTCTCACAGAGGACGTTGATCTGGTTCTGGAGAACGCATGCCTCCAGACGATCTCTGACATTAATGTTCCCAATCCTGACAACCCCATGCCTTGGGATAATGAGTAACCGAAAAAATTACATGATCATGAAAAGGAATATCTTTTTGGCAATCCTGCTCACAGCAGCAGTATCTTTTTCTTGTACATCCGTAGAGGAGCCCATGCAGGTAGAACGTGCCCGCGAAGGCTCTACCGTATTCAATCCCGTAGCAGTCATCACTCCCTTCGTGCTTGACGGCCCCGAGACCAAGACCGCTCTTACAATAGACGAAACCACCGGTGCAAAGTTCACCTTCGTAGAGACTGACGTTCTTGGTGTATATCCTACATTCCCTGAGGCAGGTACCCAGGTAGCATTTGAGGTTAAGAGCATTTCTACCGACGGCGTAGTATTCAACGGCGGCGGCTTCGGCCTCAAAGAGGGTAACGAGTATTCCGTATACTATCCGTTTACTCCCGACGGCTGCGAGACAATCTCACAGGCAGAAGCTTATATGCAGGAATTCCCCGTTGACTATTCCGGCCAGAGACAGGCAAAAGTTGACGGCACCTTCGACATCAGCAAGAAGGACTATCTGGTGGCAGTTGGCGTAGAGCCTGCTGACGGTGTCTGCACCATGAACATGAGCCACGTCGGCGCACTCGTCGTTATGGATGTAACCCTGACCGGCAGTGCCAAGGCTACATATGAGAGCCTGACCCTGGCATCCGACAGCGGTCTGTTCACCGTAGACGGTGCTATCGACCTGACCAACGGTATCGATATCGATCCTGACGCTACCAGTGACGTTATCACCCTCGCCCTGGGCACCGAGACCAGCGGCCTCAAGCTCAAAGCCGGCAATTATCGTTTCTGCATGATGGTAGCTCCCGTTGATATGAGCGATGCAACCCTCACTCTCTCCCTCGTTGACGATGAGGAAAATGTTTACAGCACAACTGTAGCCGGCAGGAATTTCAAGGCCGGCAAGGCATACAAGCTCGCCGCCACTATCGCAGGTCCCAACCTCACCACGCCCACCAACCTCAGCGAGAACGGAACAGCCAACACCTACATCGTGGACACGGATGCTGTCAATCCTCTGGGTTACTACTTCAATGCCACTGTTGCTGGTAATGGCGAGAATAATACTATAACATATTTGGCTACCTTAGGAGTACAAGATGAATACCGTTATCCTGTAAGCAGTTCAGCAATTTCAGGTGCAGGCGTAAAAGCTATCTGGATCGAGAACGAGTGTATCTCTGACCTGGCATACGACGCAACAAACAATACCATCACCTTCAAGGCTTCGGGTGCCAAGGGCAATGCCAAAGTGACCCTTACTAAAGGAGCAGATGGCACTGGCGACGGTGTATGGACATGGCTTATCTGGTGTACCGATGAACCTAAGACTGTTGCTTATCATAGCCCCGGTTCCGGTTTTGACTTCACCGTATTGGACCGCAACATTGGTGCCATCACTGGTGGTCCTTCCACAGATATACATGCCCAGGTCGGTATGTTCTACGAGTTCGGTAGACCTACCCCCTTCCTTAAATCTGAGACATACGTTAATTCCAATGCTTCAAGTATGGAGAATGCACTTGCTCTCCATCCCGAAACTTGGTTTGCCAACGGCGATCTATCTTGGGCGTTCAATGTTTGGCTGCTTTCGACTGCTAATGGCAATTACCAAAAGCAGGTATACGGTCTCCTTTGGGGTGGCTGGTCTTTAGGACTGGTAACTACATGGGGCAATTACGCTCAGAAACCCATCAACCAGATTCCCAAGACCATTTACGACCCCTGCCCTGCAGGTTATCAGGTTGCTCCTTACAGCTTCTTCAACGGAATGTCACTTGCTGGTTGCCCTGACGACCTCGGAAGATATGTTGCCGGTACTAACGATAAGTTGTACCTCCCTTGCAACGGTATTCTCTATAATGGCGACTATATTTGGAGTTCTGGTGAACCCAACTACTACATAAGCCTCTGGACACTGCAACATAATAATAGTCTTATGGCCATTGCTTGGTTGGGTGGATCGGGTGGTTCTCCGTCATTCAATGATTTGCATGTTGGTCGTGGTTGTAGCGTTCGCTGCGTAGCAGAAAACTAAACAGCACACTTTAATCCACACTCTATAAGACCAAAGGGTGGCGTCCGCGCCACCCTTTTCTTTATGTATCGTCATGCCCGGCTTGACCGGGCATCTCCCGTCATGCCAGATGGCCGATCAGGTCGGCCATGACGGTTCGCGTCCTGCCCGGCTTCCATTCCGTCATGCCCGGCTTGACCGGGCATCAACGTCACCCCCGGCTCGACAACGTCACCCCCGACCTGATCGGGGGTCTCATCCCCATTGTTCTAAAAAGTCAATGCGTTTCCGAAAAAAGTATTTCTGTTTTGCCCCCTCAATTCCAAAAGTTTTGAGAAAATGTCTCGTTTTGTGACGAGCGTTTGGATAGTTTTGGAGCAAAAAACCTATGGAAAAGAATGTGACAATCAACCGCTATGTCAACATACTTATGGACAAGTGGTTCAAGCGCATCCTCGGCGCCGAGGCAAACAAGGAGACGTTGCTGGCCCTGCTCAGGGGCCTCATTCCCGAAAGGGATATAATGGACATATTCTACAACACCCTGAATTTCCGTAAGAAGAGTTTCTTCGAGGATGGGCACGACGCCGTCTTTGATGTCGAGTGCATCGATGCCAGGGGCAGCAGGTTCGTGGTTGAAATGCAGCGGGAAAGGCAGGTACATTTTCACGAGAGGGCGCTATTCTACGCCACCTTTCCCATTCAGGAACAGGTGCTCGCAAAGAAGAAGGAGCAAGACCGCAAACGCAAACTGCTGCGGCGGCAGAGCTCAACGCACGACGCACAGTTTGACTATCCTCCAGTGTACATCATAAGCTTCCTTAACTTCTCCCTGCATAAGAATACCGAACAGGTGCTGTTCCGATACGACCTGCGGGAGCAGACCATCGGCGATTTGATGACCGACCGCATCAATTTCATCTTCCTGGAGATGACAAACTTCCGCAAAACAGAGCCCACTGAAGATGACAGTTTTGCAGAAAAGCTGTCGTATGCGCTGACACATATGAGCATCCTCGAAAACCGCCCGATGGCGCTCATAGAGCAAGTCTTTGGCTTGCTTTTTGAAGCGTGCAATGTCAACGCACTTACAGCACAAGAACAACAAGAATATACCAGAGACGCTATGACGACAAAGATGGACAGGGAAAACATCCTTTACACAAAATGGCTCGACGGAAAGGAAGAAGGCCTCGCCGAAGGACGTGCAGAGATGGAAGAAGAACGCCGCCGGAGCGCCGCCCAGTTTAAAAGACTAGGTGTCTCACCTACCATTATTTCAGAGGCGACCGGTCTCTCCCTTGAAGAAATCGAAGCACTGTAGACCAAAGGGTGGCGCACTCACAACGCCACCCTTTTCTTATTTGGATTTGATTATTATCTTTGCACTATTCGAAGAAGGAGTCGATGAAAGCTGACGGCGATTCGTTAAATACCCAGTTACGGGGGGCCCGCTCAAGTTTTTTACCGATCTTGCTTGAGACTCCTGATTCAGGCATTAATAGTAACGCTCCGGGAGGCATTATGCCCTTCCCGGTTTTGTTTAATCCCTTAACACTATGTTACTATGGTGCAACAAATCTACAACGAGGGGCAACGGTACATCATACCGACCTCAGACTGGGGCTTCAAGAGACTCTTCGGAAGCGAAATCAACAAAGGCCTGCTGATAGGTCTTCTTAACAGAATCATCGACGACCGGGTTATAGAGGACCTGGAGTATCTCGACAGGGATGTGTTCGTGCCTGTCGGCGGCGTGCGTAGAATGAGTTTCGACGTCTATTGCAGGTGCGCAGACGGCTCGCGCGTAATAGTGGAGATGCAGAACTACGCAAAGACATCTTTCGTAGAGCGCGCGCTGGTGTACACCTCGGCATCCATCCTTGAGAATTACAGCTACACCAAGGGCCGCGAATACCGCGTAGAAAAGACGTACCTTATTGCCATCACCGGAGAGAATATCTTTCCGACGGTAAACCACGCGCCTGTAAGGCTTGCGATGTGCGATATGGATGCAGAGAAGACAACGGTACTGAATGACAAGATATTGCATATCTTCATAGAACTCCCTAAATTTGCTGACAGCCTTGAAGAACTGGAAGAGAGCTCATCATTTTTGAGCAAGTTTGCGGTAGCCATGAAAACGATGTCGTCGTTTGGCGAGCGGCCAAAGGAGATGGATGATGCCATGCTCGTTCAAATGTTCGATGCCGCCGATCTTCACGGTTTCAAGGCAAAGGACAAGCACAGCTACAAGAAATCTGTTATGAACGAATTTGAATACGAGGAGACTCTGAAGGAGTACCGCCAGGAAGGCCTTGAAGAGGGCCGTGAGGAAGGCCGTGCAAAAGGTCTCGCCGAAGGCCGTAAAGAAGGGCTCCGGCAGGTTGCTGCCAACTGTAAGAAGCTTGGTGTTCCTCCTGACATTATCGCAGAGGCGACCGGCCTCTCCCTTGAAGAAATCGAAGCACTGTAAACTAAGGGTGGCGTTCCAGCGCCACCCTTTCTTTTTGCGTATTAATGACTATATTCGCAATATGAAACTGTCCAGACTACTTGTTTTGGCTGCACTTGTGCTATTGACGGCCGGATGTACTGTCCACGAGGTGAATGTTCCGGAGGCTGGTGTAATAAATCATATTATCTGCAATATTGAGAATTTCGAGCCGGAGTCAGCCACCAAGGTGTCATGGAACGGGTCGGTTTCTACCTGGGAGGCCGGCGACCATATCGGCGTATTTCCGGATATGGGTGGCAGTCAGGTGGCCTTTACGGTTGCGAGTGGTGCCGGCACCGGAACCTGCGTGTTTGACGGACAGGGATGGGGGCTTATCTCCGCCTCCAGATATTCCGCCTACTATCCTTTCGACCCGAATAACCTTGGTGAAGATGCCATGAAAAACGTCAAGGTGTCTTATTCCGGTCAGAGCCAGACTGCCAAGAACACGTTCTGCGTGGGCAGGTTCGATTATCTGGCCTCCACCAACGCCACGCCGGTTTTTACCGGCAATGAGCCCAGCGGCACCTGCACATTCGATTTCAAGCATCTCGGGGCGCTGCTTATACTGGATGTCACCTTCCCCGGCGACGCCTCGCTCACTACCATGGAACTGATCAATACCGGCAACAACCTGTTTACCAGGACCGGCACGGTGGACCTTACGCAGGAGTCGGCCGCAATAACGCCTAAAGTGTCTGGCAATACCCTGGCGCTGGACCTGGGCGGCATGCCGGTCGCGGCGGGCGAAACAATCCGCTTTTATATGATGTCGGCGCCGGGCGAATTGGGCAATCCCGTGGTCAGGGTCACGACCGACTCCGGCATAGATATGACCAAGCAACTGCACTCGTCGTACACTCTCCGGGCCGGGATGGCATATTCCATTGCTGCGGCGGTCGAGTTTGTGGAGAATGACGGCCTGCCGCGCACCATCCACGACGGCGACAATATCCTGGTCACCGACCCGACGGTTGAGCAGTTCCTCACGGAAGTGCATTATCCCACAAATGATTACACTTATACCGGCGTCCTGGACTATCCGGTGGCGCCCGGCAACTCCGACATACCGCCGTCGTTCACCATCAGGTGGTACGAGGATGTGACAGAAGGATCCATCGTGGCCCGCTTGTGGGAAGAAGGCTGGAGCCGCGAATGCACTCTCAGCCCAAGCGACGGCAATTACTGGATAGTGACAAACCTGCGCCCGAATGCCCATTATCATTATCGGATTTCCACCTCAGGCGGCAGGGTGCTGACAGAGGGCGAATTTGATACGTACGGCCATCTGCATCAGGTCTTTTTCGATTCTACGGTGAGAAATGCCCGCGACCTTGGCGGCTGGACGACAGCCGACAGCAAAACCGTAAAGTACCGCAAGCTCTACCGCGGCGGCAAGATGAGCCCCAAGCATCTGACGGCCAAGGGCAAGCAGGATCTGCTTGCAGAAGGGATCCGCGCCCAGCTGGATTTGCGCGGCACGGATAAGATAGAATCGTGCGCCTTTGGCAGCGGGTATGATTTCCTTTCACCGGGCTTTACAGCCGGATATCTGACGATGCTGGGGACGGACGCAGAAAAGACTAAGGCGAGCTTCGAATTCATTGTCAACTGCCTGCGCGAAAACAAGCCGGTTTATTTCCACTGTTCCGCCGGCCGTGACCGCACCGGCACGATGGCGATGCTGCTGCTGGGCGTGCTTGGAGTTCCGGAGGGCGACATTTCCCAGGAATATGAACTGTCGCTGTTCGCACCGCAGGGTTGGAGCATAAATGAAGGCGAAACCACTGTTCAGACCAGACTCGTGTCATACAAAACCACCACAACACATTTATGGAATCTGGCGCACGGTGGCACATTTGCCCAGGGCGTGGAGAATTACCTCCTTTCTATCGGCGTCAGCGCATCCGACATCAACGACCTCCGAACCCTGATGCTGGATTAATACAGACTGAACCAATTTGCAGAAGACATAATGCGGATGGTCTTCCCTTTATATTCTGCATCCTCGTCTAGATTCCAAGTAATAAGTATCAGATTGTCGCACTTTAACTCATCGGAAGCTTTAACCAGCGCATCCAGTTCTCTTTTACGAGTCTTTGTTTTAGATATGTCATAAGAGACCTGTATTAGTGATGTTACATTTCTCCCATTCCTCGTCACAAAATCAACTTCCTTGTCATTTGATGTTCTATAATAGAAAAGTGAGTTTTCCAAATCGAAGCCCTTTCTAAGAAGTTCCACAAAGACCATATTCTCTAATTGCCTGCCGCTGTTACTGGAAAGTTCAAAAGAACGAGTATAGATGAAGCCATTATCTACCACATAGACCTTCCTGGGAGCCTTTTTCATCTCCTTTATCTTATTGTTATACCTCGGCAAGAAATAAAAGAGATACGGTTCTGCAAGGTATCCGCAAAACTTTTTTACCGTCGTCGTGCTACCCAACGACAACTCATCAGCAATCTCGTTATAACTCAGTGGGTTAGAATAATTACTGATAAGATAATCGGCCAAATCATATAACTCCGAGGTTTTCCGTATTTTATGACGTTTGGCAACATCTTTCAGAATAATAGAATCAAACAAGGCTGAAAGATAGCTCTGCTCAATCTCTCGGTTGTTCAATATCTCTGGATAACCTCCGTATACAAGGTAATTATCCATTTCCAAAGAAAGTGCAGCTTTTTGCTCGGGAAGCTCCGGATGTACAGACACCCCTCTATAATTCAATGTCTCTGCCATAGAAAAAGGCAGCATCATGATCTCAACATAACGTCCTGTAAGATGAGTTGCCATCTCACCGGAAAGCATATTGGCATTTGACCCGGTAATGATCAGATTCACTCCACGTCGATAGAGCTTTGATACCCAACTATCCCAATTATCCAGATTCTGTACTTCATCTAGCAAAAGGTATTCATAGCCTGGATATACTTCTTCTAACGCTTGCATCAAAGAATCCTCATCGAACCTACCAAGTAATAGATTATCGTCAAAGTTCAGATATGCATAGTTCTTATTAGAGAGGATTTGAAGGGCAAACACAGATTTCCCGGCTCTTCGGGGACCCGTTATCAGTTTGATTACATTAGAAGCCAAGTAAGGAGTAATATTCTGGATATGATGCCTTGTATAATACGGTCTCGATATCATATTATCCCTCTCGGCTCGCTGTTGTAATATGAGGTTTTTCATCATAATTTCTATTATACTGCACAAATTTACCAAATTTTACTCATTATACAAATAATATTGAATAAAATGAAAGAAGATGATTTTGAGTCTTTTTTGTGTTTTTGATGGCGAGATGCCCGCCCCCCGATCAGGTCGGGGGTGACGTTGTCAAGCCGGGCATGACGAACACGCCGGGCAGGACGGAAAGGATGCCGGGCATGACGAACACGCCGGGCATGACGAACACGCCGGGCAGGACGGAAAGAATGCCGGGCATGACGTGAACCGTCATGGCCGACCTGATCGGCCATCTGGCAGGACGGGCAAAAAGAAAAGGGTGGCGTTGTGAGTGCGCCACCCTTTGGTCTACAGTGCTTCGATTTCTTTAAGGGAGAGGCCGGTCGCCTCTGCGATAATGTCAGGAGGGACACCAAGTTTCTTAAAGTTTGCAGCACTTTCACGGCGGCCTTTGGCGAGCCCCTCTTTAAGGCCTTCGGCCAAGCCTTCTTCGCGCCCTTCTGCGAGACCTTTTGCACGGCCTTCGGCACGGCCTTCCTCACGGCCCTCTTCAAGGCCTTCCTGGCGGTACTCCTTCAGAGTCTCCTCGTATTCAAATTCGTTCATAACAGATTTCTTGTAGCTGTGCTTGTCCTTTGCCTTGAAACC
>JAFZBQ010000080.1 GCA_017561665.1 Bacteroidales bacterium
GCCTCGCAGTGGGCGGTTCTCTCGAAGACCTGGGCAAGAACCTCCGCAGCCAGGTGGGTACAATGTACGGCACCAAGGCAAAAGGTTCTCGCTACCTGGAGATGACAGAAGGCTATTGCACCCGCATGGCCCTGGATTCCAACAACGAAGTTATCGGCTATGAGTTTGTCAACCTCGGCAAACTGATGGACGCTCTCAAAGCAGGCGCCACAGGCCCCGAAGCCATAGAGAAGGCAAAGGGTACCTACGGCCGTTTCAATGATGCAGTCAAATATATCGACCCCCGTAAAGAGTAAGAACTATGGCACTTTTCGAAAGCTACGAGCGTCGTATTGATCAGATCAATGCAGCTCTCAACAAATACGGTATCAAGGATATCGACGAGGCAAAAGCCATCTGTGACGCCAAGGGCATCGACCCTTACAAGATGTGCGAAGACACCCAGAAAATCTGCTTTGAAAATGCAAAGTGGGCTTATGTAGTTGGCGCAGCAATCGCCATCAAGAAGGGTGTGAAGAGTGCAGCCGAGGCAGCCGAGGCAATCGGCGAAGGCCTCCAGGCATTCTGCATCCCCGGCAGTGTGGCAGACGACCGCAAGGTGGGTCTGGGACACGGCAACCTGGCAGCACGTCTGCTTAGCGAAGAGACCGAATGCTTCGCATTCCTGGCCGGCCACGAGTCCTACGCCGCAGCCGAAGGCGCAATCAAGATTGCCGAAATGGCAAACAAGGTTCGCAAGAAACCGCTGCGCGTAATTCTCAACGGCCTTGGCAAGGACGCAGCCAAGATCATCTCCCGCATCAACGGCTTCACCTATGTCCAGACTCAGTTTGACTACGGGACAGGTGAACTCAAGATTGTGAACGAGACCCGTTACAGCGACGGTGTACGCGGCGGCGTTCGCTGCTATGGCGCAGACGACGTACGCGAGGGCGTTGCAATCCTCTGGAAGGAGAACGTGGACATCTCCATCACCGGTAACTCCACCAACCCTACCCGCTTCCAGCACCCCGTTGCAGGTACTTACAAGAAAGAGCGCGTACTCGCTGGCAAGAAGTACTTCTCAGTCGCTTCCGGCGGCGGCACAGGCCGTACCCTGCACCCGGACAACATGGCTGCCGGCCCCGCTTCCTACGGTATGACCGACACCCTGGGCCGTATGCACTCCGACGCACAGTTCGCAGGCTCCTCTTCAGTTCCCGCACACGTAGAGATGATGGGCTTCCTGGGCATGGGCAACAACCCGATGGTAGGCGCTACCGTCGCAGTAGCAGTAGCAGTCGCTCAGGCTCTGTAGATGGCCGATCACGTCGGCCATGACGGCCATTCGTCATCCCCGGCCAGGTCGACCGTAACGACCATTCGTCATCCCCGGCCTGACCGGGGATCTCTAAAACGAAAGAAGCAGCCCTAACCGGCTGCCTCTTTCGTTTTGTAAACATCACTAGTCTCTAAGATCGGTGACGATTACATCCTCGGGGAGAGTGGACTGGTCGATGGTGAAGAAAGAGGCATCGTACCTGGAGCCGGGATGCTGGATATTGGAAACCTTGACCTTAAAGGTGATATCATCGGCCACATACGTCGCATTCACATTGCCCTGCTGGTCCTTCTTCACATCGGTAGCCTTCATAAACGGCAGCGCCTCATCCTGGTCAATTACCAGTTCCTCTGATGTGTTATTATAGAGCCACATAGAGGTGCCGTCGCAGCAGATAAGCATATCGCCGCACTCGATGCGGTAGCAGTCACCCTGCAGATAGGCCTTGCCCTCTTCGTTTGTGACCACCATTCCTTCGGTATCAGTCCCCTTGAGGTTGAAGTCCATGGAGACAGTTCCCTGCTTCTTGAGCTCTTCCCAGAGGGTTACGGCCTGGTTCTGGGCATAGACACCCACAAATGCGAAGCACGCAAAAAGTATAGCGACAATCTTTTTCATCTCGTTAAGGTTTTAGTACAATGTAACAATGGCAAAATGAGTGCCAAAGACTACTGATGGTCCAGCGACTCTAAGATGCGGTCCAAAGTGTCGAAATCGCTAACCAGCACGTCGCGGCTCTTGCTGCCGTTTGCGGGGCCTACGATGCCGGCGGCCTCCAGCTGGTCCACCAGACGGCCGGCGCGGTTGTAGCCCAGGTTGAGCTTACGCTGCAGCATAGATGTGGAGCCCTGCTGGGTCTGCACCAGAATCTTGGCGGCCTCCTCGAACAGGGCGTCGCGCTTGCTCAAGTTCACGCTGCCGGCGGCTGATTCCTCGCTCTCGTCGTGGTATTCGGGGAGCCAGAACGGGTGGCTGTAGCCGCGCTGGTTGCCTATGAACTTGGTGATGCGTTCTATCTCCGGAGTGTCGATAAGGGCGCACTGTACACGCACCAGGTCGCTGCCGGGATAGAGCACCAGCATATCGCCGCGGCCTATCAGGCGCTGTGCACCAGAGGCGTCGATTATGGTCTTGCTGTCCACGCCGCTGTTGACCTTGAAGGCGATGCGGGAGTTGAAGTTGGCCTTGATGGTACCGGTAATGACATCGGTGGTCGGGCGCTGGGTGGCGATTACCAAGTGGATGCCCACGGCACGGGCCTTCTGCGCCAGGCGGGCGATAGGCTCCTCTATCTCGCGGCCGGCAGTCATCAGCAGGTCGGCAAACTCATCTACAACTACCACAATATAAGGGAGATACTTGTGTCCCTTGAGCGGGTTGAGCCTGCGGCTCAAGAACTTCTCGTTGTATTCGGTAATCTTGCGCACGCCGCCGTCACGCAGCAGGTCGTAACGCTCATCCATCTCTGTGCAAAGGGAGCGCAGAGTATGCACTACCTTGGTGGTGTCGGTTATGATGACTTCGTCGGCATCGGGCAGAACCGCCAAGTAGTGCTTCTCAAGTTTCTGATAGAAGTCCAGCTCGACCTTCTTGGGGTCGACCATCACGAACTTCATCTCCGAAGGGTGCTTTGCATAGAGCAGGGACGCGATAATAGCGTTCAGGCCGACCGACTTACCCATACCGGTGGCACCGGCAACCAGAAGGTGCGGCATTCGGGCCAGATCCAGGAAGAACGGCTCGTTGGTAACGGTGATACCCAGCGCCACCGGAAGCTCCATTTTTGGGCTCTTTTCGCGGTACTGCGGCGAATTGAGTATCATCTTCAAAGGCACTACGCTGGGCTTTTCGTTGGCCACCTCGATACCGATGGCGTCTTCCAGCACCAGCACACGGACGCCCTTGGCCGCCAGGGACATCGCGATGTCCTCTTCCAGCCTCTTGACCTGGGCGATGCGGGTGCCCTCTGCCAAACGGATCTTGTACAGAGTGACTGTCGGACCTTTCTTGGCCGAAATGCTGTCTACACGGATCTTATATGTACCAAGCGTATGGACGATACGGTTTTTGTTGCGCTCCATCTCGTCCAGCGAAATCTCGTACCACTTGTCCTTGTAGTCGTCCAGCAGGGCAACCGAAGGGAATTCATAGTGAGAGAGGTCCAGACGGGGATTGTAGAGGTGATCCATATCGTCCTCGCCCATATTGGCCTCGGGATTGAATCCGCCTCCCTCTACAGTTATTTTAACTTCGCTTGCGCTATCGTCAGGGTTATTGGCCGCTTCGTCCAAATCTATTACCTCTTCCGGTTCTTCTACGGCTGCCGGCTCGTCTTCAGGATATCTGTCGGCCAGACTGATGGATACGGCCGGTTCTTCCTCGGGCTCGCCAAGTACGTAGATATCGTCAGGATCGGCAGCTGCGGCAGCCACAGCCTCTTCTTTAGGCTTGCGGTTGAAGGCGCGGTTGATAAACTTGTCGATGGCCAGCGCCACCCTGCGCGAGCAGAACATCAGCCAGAGTATGAGAAGCAGGCCTATGATTAGACCGGCGCCCAGTCGGCCGACGGTGGCTCCTAGCCACTTGTTGGAGAAATAGCCGTAAGAGCCGCCTGCGCCGGTAGAGAGCACGAAGGTATCCCAGAAACCGGAGATATAGGCAGCCGCCAGCGATATCACGATGCAGCCCGTCAGACAGAGCAGAAATGTGCGCAGCAGGCGGACCTTGCGGATGCGGAAGCAGGCTACTGTAAGCGCTGCCAAGAATACAGGTATGCAGTAGGCGCCGATGCCGAACAACTTGCCGATAAGGAAATCGGAGATATAATAGCCCAGTTTGCCGCACACGTTCTGAGTGGTGACATACTCGCGCCACGCCTCGGGATTGGTCTTGATGCTGAAATCGGCCTTCCAGGTGAAGATATAAGAAATCAGGGAGGCCGTTACGATGATTGTCACGGCAAGGCAGAGCAGTCCAAGGAAAACTCGGATTGCGACCCTGGCCTCCGGACTGATCAGCGGGCCTCTGGATTTTTTCTTTTTCTTCTTTTTAGTGGCCATTTGAGCGCCTCTTTTTATTCTTCTTCTTGCCGAAAGACTGGCCCTGACGCGCATCCAGAGCGCGCGGACGGTTGAATTCGCCGTGAACGGCACCCAACTCCAGACCTTCCGGAATTTCGAGCTTGCCCTGTGCCAGAGTTGCCATATCCTTGAGGATGGTCTCGTCGGCCACGCTGTCCTTGTTCCAGATGAGGTACTGCTGGCGCATATAGCGGGCCAGGTTCTTGATCATCTCTACCCTGACGGTCTCATCGTCTATACCTGCAACCAGGTCTATCATATTCTCTATGTTGCGGCCGTAGCAGGTGGCCTTGATGGGAGTCTTGTCCACCGGAATCGGCTCGGGCTTTGTCGCAGCCGCGGCGGGCGTGGGTTTGTCGTAGGGCGAATCTATGTCGATGTCATAGCCGGCAATGACGTATACGTGGTCCCAAAGCTTGCGCTTGTAGTCGGGATAATCCTTGAGCGAAGGGTTCAGCAGCGCCATGACGTTGACCACGGCCTGAATCTGCTCGTTGCGTTTCTCCTTGTCCTCGATGCCCTTGACGCGCTCTATCATCTTTTGCACGTGCCTCCCGTACTCGGGCAAAATCAATTTCTCTCTGTA
>JAFZBQ010000081.1 GCA_017561665.1 Bacteroidales bacterium
CGCCGGTCACGGCATCGCCGCCGGCGAATATGCCGTCGCGTGTGGTGGCACCGCTTTCGGTGGCCACAAGACCTCCCTTGCGGGTGCGTTCAAGGCCGGGAGTGGTCTTGGCTATCAACGGGTTGGGAGAAGTACCGAGGGCCATTATCACGGTGTCGCACTCCACTTCGAACTCACTGCCTTCGACAGGCACGGGGCTGCGGCGGCCGCTCTCGTCGGGCTCTCCAAGTTCCATCTTGATGCACTTGATGGCACGTACGTTGCCGTTTTCATCTCCCAGCACCTCAACGGGATTAGTCAGCATTCTGAACACTATACCCTCCTCTTTGGCGTGGTGAACCTCCTCCTTACGGGCGGGAAGTTCCACCTCGGTGCGGCGATATACGATGGTGGTGTCTGCACCGAGACGAAGCGCGGTGCGGGCAGCGTCCATAGCCACGTTGCCACCACCCACAACCACCGCCTTGCGGCCGGCGTGGATGGGAGTTGCATAGTCGTCCAAATAAGCCTTCATCAGGTTGTTGCGGGTCAGGAACTCGTTGGCGCTGAACACGCCGTTGAGATTTTCGCCTGGAATGCCCATAAAGCGCGGCAGTCCGGCGCCGGTTCCTACAAAGACGGCCTCGAAGCCCTCCTTGTCCATGAGTGAATCGATGGTGACGGTGCGGCCTATTATTACATCGGTCTCGATCTTTACACCAAGGGAGGTGACTGCCTCGATCTCTCTGGCAAGCACTATTTCTTTAGGAAGACGGAACTCGGGAATACCGTAGACCAGCACGCCTCCGGCCTTGTGAAGGGCCTCGAAGATGGTGACGTCGTAGCCCCACTTGGCAAGGTCGGCCGCACAGGCCAGGCCTGCGGGACCGCTTCCGATAACAGCCACTTTATGGCCGTTGGAAGGAGCTTTTTCCACCGTCTGGGACTTCTCGGGATTGGCATGCATATAATCGGCCACAAAGCGTTCCAGCTTACCAATGGCCACCGGCTCGCCCTTCACGCCCAGAATGCACTGCCCTTCGCACTGTGTTTCCTGAGGACATACACGGCCACAGACAGCCGGCAGCAGCGAATCCTGTGCTATCACACCAGCGGCGGCAGCGATATCGCCTTCCGCCACGTGTGCTATGAATTCCGGAATCTGTATGCTGACAGGGCATCCGCCTACGCAGCGGGGATTCTTGCAATGCAGGCAGCGGCTTGCCTCAAGCATAGCCTCCTGCATGTCGTATCCATACGAGACCTCTTCAAAATTGTGCGCACGGACCTTAGGATCCTGCTCGCGCACTGCAACTCTGGGAATCTTATTTGCCATAACTTTCCATTGCAGCCGCCTCCTCCGGCTTATATTGACGCGAACGACGCATCGCTTCGTCCCAGTCCACAAGAGCTCCGTCGAACTCAGGTCCGTCCACACAGGAGAAATATGTCTTCCCGCCTACGCTCACGCGGCAGGCTCCGCACATTCCGGTGCCGTCTACCATCAGCGTGTTCATACTTACCTGAATGGGTATGTTCAGCTTCATACAGGTAAGGGCGGCGAATTTCATCATTATCATAGGGCCTATGGCCACACAGTTGGTGTAAGTCTTGCCTTTGGCGCAGAGGTCCTCCAGGCAGGCGGTACCGACCCCTTTGAAACCTTCGCTGCCATCGTCGGTGCAAAGGTAGAGATTGTCGCAGGCTGCGGAGAGTTTGTCTGTATATATCAGCAAATCTTTGGTCCTTGCACCTATTATTACATCTACCGGCACTCCGTGATCGTGCAGCCAGCGAGCCTGCGGATAAACCGGGGCGGTACCCAGACCGCCTGCAATGAACACGTAGCGACGGCTCTTAAGCTCTTCCGCACTGGCATTCACAAACTCGGACGGATTGCCCAAAGGACCCACGACATCGGCAAAAGAGTCCCCAACCTCATACTGTTCCACCATCTTGTGGCTGGAACGGCCGATAAGTTGGATGACCACCGTCACAGTCCCCTTGACCGTGTCGGAGTCGCTGACGGTAAGCGGGATGCGCTCCCCTTTCTCATCGTCGCGTATAATAAGGAACTGGCCCGGCAGGGCTGCCGCGGCCAGTCTCGGCGCCTCGATCTCCATCAGAAAAATCTGAGGAGCGAGCATACGTTTTTCCAGAATCTTATACATTATTACCGCAGAAATTAGTCTACGGCGGCAAATGTAATAATAATCTGTAATAGTTTAGTCGGCTTTTTTGGCTGTTTCAACCTCCTCGGCGGTATATCCAAGGCGTTCGATTGCCTTGGCAAGTTTATCCTTTGAAGTTTTGCTGGGGTCAAACTTAAAATATATCGTCTGGGTGGCGAGATCTACCTTACAATCTTTAATTCCTTTCTCGTAGGGCAAAGTTGCATTACATTTTTTAGCACAGTTCTTACATTCTATGCTTGTGACGAATGTCACCTCTTCAAAAACTGCCTTCTTAGCTTTCTTTTGGGCAAATGCATTTACCGAAATCACCATAAAAGCCAGGGTGAGCAGAAGTATTATTCTCTTTTTCATATAAGTATGTTATTATTTGTTATTTCCATAAAGTATAACGGAAGCCGACGTACCATTTGCGGCCCATCAGCGGACCCCAGACCACGGAGGCGTCAAAATTACTGCCAAAGGGATTGTCGGCACCCAGGATTGCGTCGTGCTGCCTGAAGCCTGTTATGTTCTCCACTCCTGCGTAGATATCCAAAGCCCTCAATTTGCGGGTAACCTGGCCGTAGAGCATAGGATACACGGGGGAATATCCCATATTCCAAGCCTCGGCGGCATAATCGGGCAGGCGCATAGGTCCGTTCAGCTGAGCCGTAAAATCAAAGATCCACTTGCTCAGGTCGGTCTTGTACTGCAGGTTCATCACCCCTTTGTAGAGGCTGGTCATAGGACGTATGATAAACTCTGACGCCTTCCCTTCGCCCGATGCGGTACGGACCTTAGGATTGGAATACCTGAATGTCAAAAGCGCATTGAAATGCTTGCCAAAGTCGAGTGAAAGATCGGCCTGGAGAGTCTGTGTCAATGACTGCGTCATGTATACGAGGGTCGCGTTCTCTTCCCACTCGGTATCGGCATACGCTTGATCGTCGAATTTGGTACAGAAATACTCCACGCTCACATAGCTGGCGTCATCTTCGCCCAGTGGCAGGAAATAAGTAAAATTGCCGCCGGCGGTGAGGGCGCTCTCCATATCCATATTGAACCCGCGGTTAAGATCGTCGTCGGCTATGTACCCGAGCCGGACGTTGCGGTTGGAGGTGAACAGCCCGTAATTGTCGGCAAACACGCTGGGCGAGTGGAATGCACGGCCCACGCTGCCTCGCAACACCGCATCGTGGGTAATTGCGTATTTGAATGTGGCGCGCGGGGCAAACAGGAGTTTATTGTAGTAGAGGTCATAGTCCAGCCGTGTCCCTGCAACCAGGGTGAAATGGTGGCTGGGCCGGTAGGTATATTCCACCATCGCTCCGGGTAACGGCTCCACCTTGTGGGGAATTGGCATTATCTGCTGCAGTCCAAGGGTATAGAAAAATCTGCGATAATCCTCGGCGATGTCGTCGAACTGCCCGGTAAGGGCCGCCTCCAAAGAATGATATTCATTGAAGTCGTTGTGATAAAGCAGGTTGGCAAAGACTGTATTCTGCCGTCCGTAATAGGTGTTGGTGCCGAAAGTGGCATCCGACTCATAACGGTTGAAAGTCGTCACAAAGGCTATGCTGCTGCCCTGGTAGTCGGTCAGCGGCAGGCCGATCTTGAAATAGCCGTTGTAAAGGCGATTGTTGATGAGGGAGCCCCACGCCGCGGGTGCCGTAGACCGGGCCATACCGCGGGTGAAATCCATCTGGCCGCCGACGCGATCATCGCTGACGACCTTGAAGCCGAAACGCACCTGCAGGCCGCTGGGGTCGTAGTAGAGCCAGCGGTTGGCCACATTGATCTGGCGCACCGTCGGGTCGTCGCGGAAACTGTCGCCGTTGTGGTCCATCATAGAGTTTCCGTAAGAGAAATAGGTCAGCAGCACCGTGCTCCAGCGGTCGTTCAGCTGCAGCGCGGAAATGATATTGCCGTCGTACATATTGTCGCTGCTGGCATACAGGTTCACGAACAGCGGCGTCTCGTCCAGCGGCTTGCGATGTTCCATATCAATCTGGCCGGTGATGCCGCCGGCATCGTTGGCCACGGAAGAAGGGCCCTTGGCTATCAGGATATTCTCCAGCCACTGGCCAGGTACATAATTGAGGCCGAAAGTGGATGCGAGGCCGCGCATCACCGGCATCTTCTCGTCCTGCATCTGGGTATATACGCCCGAGAGGCCAAGCAGCTTGATCTGTTTGGCACCGGTGACGGCGTCGGAATAGTTCACCGACACGCTGGCGGTATTCTCGAAACTCTCAGCCAAATTGCAGCAGGCCATCTTGCAGATGCCGGCGGCGGTAATTGCCTCGGTCTTGAACTTTCCCGACCTGAGAAGGCTTGACCCCCGCGCCGTTGAAACCGACTCCTGAAGAGTATCCTCTTCTGCAAGTTCGCTTCCCGGAACTGGCAAATCCAAATCCTGCTGGGCATAGGCGCCCACGGCAAGACATAAAAACAATATAGTGGTAAAAATGTTTCTGATTTTCATAATATTCTGTCTAATAAGGGATTAATGATACACATAAAGCGCATCAAGCCCTTATGACAGAATATAGTGCGAGCATGGAACGTCCCGTCATGGCCAAAGCGCACGGGACGAAAGAGACAGGTGACACACCCTGAACGGGTGTCACCGCAACATACCCAGACGCTTGAACTAAGGCAGGAAGAACGACGCTGTCAGAAACTCCGCCATCGTCCGTAATTATCTGCTCGTCAGAAAGAATGTGAAGTGAATTGGTGCAGCAATCGGCCTCGGCAATCTGCACTCCGGCGGACGGCTGCTGCGAGTCGTGGTCCTCGATGCAGTGATGGTGATGATGGCCGCAGTGGGCCGCGTCGCTGCAGTGGTGATGATGGACCTGCTCGCAAGTATCCCCCGCAAGCGGCGACAGCACCTCTACCGAGTGGTCCAAAGAGCATTCGTGCAGCCGGAAGCCGAACGAAGCCCATACATAGGCCACCAGCAGAAGCGCCGCCAGTACTTTGCTTGCGAGTGACTTCATAAAGTTATTTTATCTCTGTAATGAAAGGCATACGGGCATAAACCTGAACGCCTTCTGCATTCTTGAGGAAGCCGTAAGCCTGTTCGAACTGGGCCTGAATTCCTTCCCAGCGGGTCGCAGGTACGCTGCCCTTGAATAAAGCCTTCATAGAAGCATTGTTGCCGAACATCTCCATAAAGCGCTCCATAGTAGTTTTGGCTACGGGATATTCAACCAGCCTGTAATCTTCCAGACCTGCTGCGGATGCGGCGTATGCGATGGCATCCACCAGACCTCCTTTCTCGTCGGCCAGGCCGATGCCGAAGGCGTCACAGCCGCACCATACGCGGCCCTGGGCTATTTCGTCCACAGCCTCCTTTGTCATATTGCGGCCTCCGGCAACAATACCCAGGAACTGGTCGTAAATATCTTCAATAGAGTTCTGCATATACTGCTGCTCAGCAGCATCCAGGCTCCTGGTTCCGCCCATAGCATCGCTGTGTGCGTGGGAGGTCACGCTCTGGATATTCACCTTGAGGGTCTTCTTGGCTGCACTGCCGATGTTGGGAACCAAACCGAACACACCGATGGAACCGGTCAGGGTCATATTGTCGCAGAAAATCTTGTCGCACTCAGCGCTGATCCAGTATCCGCCGGAAGCGGCATATTCGCCGTAAGAAGCTATAACCGGCTTGGTCTGACGGAGCAACTCCATTTCACGGCGTACGAACTGAGATGCCTCTACGCTGCCGCCGGGAGAATTCACGCGGAATACCACGGCCTTGATGGTGGAGTCCTTGCGGACCTTCTCTACCTCAGCCGCAAACTTGGCACCCACGATATTCTGCTCTGTGTCACCGTCCATCACAATCTCTCCGTTTGCGTAGAGCACAGCCACTTTTCCCTTGGCCTTGGTGTGCTGCACCAGCTTGCCGGGAGCGTAGTCGGCCAGTTTTACAAAACCGACTTTCTCGAACTTGTCCACGGAGGCCAGGTTGCACAGATAATTTTTCATCTGGTCGGCATAGTAGATTGTGTCCACCAACTTGCGGTCCAGCAGACTCTGTGCATTCTGGATTTCCAGATTATTCAGCCAGCCGTCCAATTCCTCGCGGGTAAAGCCGCGGCTTGCGCAGATTTCGTCGGCCATAGAGTTCCACAGTCCGTCTACCATTGCCTGCAACTGTTCGCGGTTCTCCGGGCTCATCTCGTTCTTGATGAACATCTCGCCGGCAGCTTTATACTTGCCGTGGCGGATGAGCTGTACTTCAACTCCAAGTTTGTCCAGCAGGTCCTTCACAAAAATGCTCTGTGAAGCCACACCCATCATCATAGCCTCGCCGTCGGCGTTCATAATCACCTTGTCGGCAACCGACGCCAGGTAGTACGAAGGAACGGTGACGTTCTCTCCATACGCCACAATGGCCTTGCCGCTGTCGCGGAAGCGCTTCAGGGCTGCGCGGAACTCTTCGGCATTTGAGTAGGACAGGTCGACATCGTCGGTATTCATATAAATGAACTTGATGGCAGGGTCTGCCGCTGCGGCGTCAATGGCGCGCACTGCATCCAGAAGGGAGAGTTTGCTGCCGCTCTTGCGATTCAAAAGCGCCTGTGCAGACATATCTTCTGTGCCGCGTTCGCTTATCACGCAGGTTTTGTCGATTCTGAGCACGGAGCCGGTCTTGGGAGCCGCCTTGCTCTTCATAGAGGCACTGGCGATACTGCCGGCCATACCAAAGAAGATGAATGTCGCTATCAACATTGCTATCAGGCAACCCAACAGCGATCCGAATACTATTTTCCAGAAAGTTTTCATTTGTATCGTGTTTTATTATTTGTCATTAAAGGACCTCCATAAGCAACGGGAGGCGGGTCGCATTGGAACCCTTGATAAGGATGGTTTTGCCCTCCGGCTGCAGTTTTCGGAAATACTCCTTGAGTTGCAGCGAGGTATCAAAAACGAAATCGCCCTCGGAGGCGACTGCCTTGAATTCGCTGCCGCCCACCAGATAGATCTCATTGGTGATTTTCCTGGCCTTGGCCAGAATCTGCGCATGCGCCTCCGCGGAGTATTTGCCAAGTTCCAGCATATCGCCCAGCACCAGCACCTTGTTAGGAAAGGATGTCGATGCAAAGTTGTCAAGGGCGGCGTTCATACTGCTGGCGTTGGCGTTGTAAGCGTCCAGAATCACTATGTTGCGGCCGGTGTCAATCAGCTGTGAACGGCTGTTGGAGGGAACGTAAGATTCTATCGCAGCCACCGCGGCGTCAAATTCCACTTCGAAATAACCGCCCACGGTGAGGGCTGCAGCCACGTTGGTGGCGTTGTATGAACCGATCAGGCGGGTGGTGATGCGGCTTACCACGTCGGCGGTCTCTATCTCCATAGTCAGATATGGATTCACGCGGGAGGTCTTGAGCACCCTCATTCCGGCATATTCCACGCCGTAGGGCATCAACTGCATCCCCTTACGGGAGGTCACCATCTCGGAGAGATACTCGTTGTCTGCATCGTAGAATGCAATCCCTCCGTGCTCGCTGAGCCAGTCGTACAGCTCGCCCTTGGTCTTCTTGACTCCCTCAAAGTCGCCGAAGCCCTCCAGGTGGGCCTGACCGACGTTGGTGATGAGACCGTGGGTGGGCATCGCCAGCTCTACGGAAGCTGTGATTTCGCCGGGATGGTTGGCGCCCATCTCTATCACTGCGATTTCTGTTTCCGGGGTAATCTCCAGCAGCGTCATAGGCACGCCGATGTGGTTGTTGCGGTTGCCCTTGGTGCAGGTCACCTTGTATTTGGTGCTCAGCACGGCGTTGACCATCTCCTTGGTGGTGGTTTTGCCGTTGGTGCCGGTGATGCCTATCACCGGAATGTCAAACTGGCTGCGATGGAAGGCTGCCATGGCACGGAATGCCGCCAGGGAATCGTCCACTATTATGAGTTTGTCGGCGATGCTCTTGTCGCAGTTTTCCCAGACATCAACGCTGTCCACTACGCAGCATTGTGCACCCCGTTCAATGGCGTGTGCGGCAAACTCGTTCGCGTCAAAGTTGTCGCCCTTCAACGCAAAAAACATCTCGCCGCCCGCAATCTCGCGGGTGTCGGTAGTGTAGCCCTTACAACCCTTGAACAGGCCGTAAAGCTTCTCTACGTTAAATTTTTCACCTCTTAAGTCCATATTGTTATTTGTTATTTTGTCCCGGTTGATCCAAATCCGCCTGCGCCCCGTTCACTCTCTGCCAAATCATCTACAGGCACCCATTCCACCCGCTCGTGGCGTGCCACCACCATCTGGGCGATGCGCTCGCCGGGATTGATGATGAACGGCTCGTGTCCCAGGTTGACCAGCAGCACGCATATTTCGCCGCGATAGTCGGCGTCGATGGTGCCGGGGGCGTTGGTCACGGTGATGCCGTGCTTTGCCGCCAGGCCGCTGCGGGGGCGTATCTGCGCCTCGTATCCTTCCGGCAATTCAATAAAAAGGCCAGTCGGAATCATTGCGCGGTCCAGACTGCCCAGTATTACCGGCTGCTCTATGTTTGCCTTCAAGTCCATACCGGCAGAATAGTCGGTGGCATAGGAAGGTGCGTCGTAGCGCGATTTATTAACTATTTTAACTTGCATATTATCAAGCGTTTCTCGTTTTATATAAATAAAGTCCCATGGGGACCAGATAAATCAGCATAAGGCCGGTGTGCACCGCCATCTTGGGCCACAGCGACATTTCCGGCAGCAGCATAGAGCCGCCGTAGATTGCCAGAGCAAAGCCGATGCACAGCAGTATTTTCTTCCAATTGTACGGAATCGGATAATATTTGTTGCCCAATATCAGGGATATGACCATCATTACCAGGTAGCTGGCGATGTGAGCCCAGGCGGCTGCGTGATAGCTGTATCGCGGCATAAACAGCGCATTTATCACAATGGTTACCACCAGGCCCGCCAGGGTGATCCAAACGGCATAGTTGGTCTTGCCGGAGAGTTTGTACCACATACTGATGTTGAACTGCATTCCCAGCAGCACGTAGGCCATCAGCATAATGGGGGCGATGGAGAGGCCGGGGCGGAAGTCTTTTCCCAACAGCAGGCCGATAACGTCCATATAGAGCATCACAAACAGGAAACCCGCCATACAGAAGGCCACGAACCAGGTCATTACCTGCGCATACAGCGTCTTGGAGTCTTTCTGTTTTTCGCGCTGGAAAAAGAACGGCTCGGCCGCATAGCGGAACATCTGGATAAAGAGGGACATTATCACAGCAATCTTGACTCCGGCCTGATAGACGCCAAGGTCAGCGCGCCACATCACGGGGTCGGCATTCAGGAATCGCATCAGCACCCTGTCCAGGAAATCGTTGAGCACGCCCGGAAGGCCTGCTATCATAAGGGGCAGGGAGTAGAGCAGTAGTTCGCGTCCCAGCTTGCCGTCGGGCCTGAAATGAAGCTTCTGGATGTCGGGAAGCAGCAGCACCACACAAAGCAGGCAGCTGACGAAGATGGCGAATATGGCGTAGGTGAAGTCCGGAGTTGCGCTGACAAAGTTGAGCAGCCAGTGGTTCGGATTCGCCGCAAAATGCTTGGGCATTACAAGATAGAGCACCAGGTTGGTCCCAACCTCGGTAAAGATCTTCAAAGTCTTGATTATGGCGAACTTGAGAGCCTTGTGCTCGTAACGCAGCCGTGCAAAGAGGATGGCGGTGGCATTGTCCATCAACAAAATGGCCGCCACATACATTATTACCTTGCGGAAGCCCTCGTATCCCAGCGCAGCGGATATGCTGCCGGAAAAGAGCGAAACTCCTACGAAGAACAGCAGGCAAAGCCCAAGCACAATCATAAAGGCGTTGGAGAAGACCTTCTCCTTGTCCACGCCATCTTTGCTGGCAAATCGGAAGCAACCCGTCTCCAGGCCCAGAGTGAGCACCACCTGCAGAATGGCGATATATGCCATGAACTCCGTGACCACTCCGTAGTCCGACTGTGTCAGGACACGGGTATAGAGCGGCACCAGCAAGAAATTGACAATCCTTGCCAGAATAGTGCTCAGACCGTATATCGCGGTCTCCCCTGCCAGCTGTTTGAACGGATTCTTTGCCATATTACAAAATCCCGTAAATATAGTAATTATTCGGGACTTCGGTGCGATTATTTCTTGCGAAGGGCAAGTTTGCCACGCACGGCAAAGAAAGCCATCAGGCCGAACATCAGGATGATGCAGGCCAGCGAAAGGAAGTCACCCTTACGGACGCTGTCGGGCCGGAATTCAAAGACGATATGATGGCTGCCGGCTGGCACATTCATGGCCCGCAGTGTATAATTTGCACGGAAGTGGTCGGCGGCAGTGCCGTCGACGGTAGCTTTCCAGCCATAAGGATAGTATATCTCGGAGAAGACGATGGTGCCGCCGGAAGGGCTGTTGCAATCGTATTCAAGTCGGTCGGGCTTATACACCGTCAGATGCACCTCAGCCTCCTCGCCAGCGGGTTTGAAGCCGTCGGCATAGCTACCGAAGGAGTCGGTATCAACCACCACGGTATTGGCCAGATTGACCTCCATCAGTGCAGCGCATTCGGCATCGGCGCCCTTCACCGCGAATAGACTGTCCACAAACCACGCATTGCCAAGTGCCTGATCGTTCAGCGCCGCCTGGGGTGTGCCATCCTCATTTACCACAAAATACTTGGCGTTTAGCATATCTATCACAGGACGGTGCATTTGGTTCAGGTGTTCGTCTATAAGATCCTGATAGCGACGCAGTTTGGCCGCGCTATAACCGCCAATGGATTTCAGGCGGTAGCTGGTTCGGTTTTCGTTGAACGGATTGCCGGTGGACACATTGAATACCCTGAAATGAGGGTCGCTGTCGGCAAGGATGGCCTTTTCCCAAGGCTGCTCGGCAAAGTTGTTCTTGAACTGCGCGGGACTCTGGAAATAGTCGGCATTGAAGAAGCGCTGGTCCACAACCCAGAGGTCCACGAGAATCAATATGCCCAGCAGTACAGCCGCCCAGATCTCTTTCAATTTACCCGATGTCATCAGAGCGATGACGGCTGCGCCAAGGATTATGAAGATGAGGCTTCGCCAGGCATCGGCCGTGAGCAGTGCCGCACGCTGCGACACTATCATCGGCATCAGCCATTCGGGCAGCTGCTGCGCAAGATAGCCGTCGCCGGAGCCGGTGAAAGAGAGCAGGCTGCCGCCGGCCAGCGCCAGTACCAGGCAGATGCCGCCGGTGATGCCGGCGCTCCACGCCAGCCCTTTCATCGCCTCTTTCCTGGTCACCTTCCCGGCAGCAATATCCCGCACTGCAAGGAATCCCAGTAGCGGTATCGTTATTTCAGCTACAACCAGTATAGAAGATACCGTCCGGAACTTGTCGTACAACGGGAACCAGTTGAAGAACAGCTTGGTAAAGGGCATGAAATGATAGCCCCACGACAGGAATACAGAGAACAGCGTCGCCGCCAGCAAAGCCCATTTGTAAGGCCCCTTTACGATGAACAGACCCAGTATGAACAACAGACATACAATAGCACCCAGATAGACGGGGCCCGACGTGAACGGCTGGTCGCCCCAGTACATGGGAGCTGCCTGGCAGAAGCCGAGTGCCGCCTGGGGCTGAACCCCCTTGGAAACCATCGTCTTGTATAACTGCGAATCGCGGCCCAGCTCATAGGCACTGCTGCCTCCCATAAAGTTGGGTACCAGGAAGGTCAAGGTTTCATCTATTCCGTAACTCCACTGCGTTGCATAGTCAATGTCCAGGCCACCGACGCTTTTGACAGCCTCAGTCTCGCCCTGATGCAGGTCACTGTGACCGCCGCGCATCGTCTGTGTCATATACTCGCGGTTGGCGAAGGTGTTGGCGCTGGTCACCCCCACCCCAATAGCAAAGCTTGCAAAGAAGATCAGGGTGGCGACCAGCCACTGCTTCATCCTTTTTTCCTTGATATGGATGTATAACTCAGCACACCAGAGCACCCCAGCCATCAGGCAGATGTAATAGGCCATCTGGGGGTGCGGTGTGAGGCCCATCGCGGTAAAAAACATCACCATGGCGCTTCCCCAGCCGTATTTCTTCTTGTAGATGAGCAGCATACCCACCACCATCAGAGTCATCCACGCCAGGGAACTGGTCTTGCCGCCGTGATTGGCGCCGATAATAATCAGGAAATAAGAAGAAAACGCCACCGCAAAGGCTCCGGCTGCACTCATCCATTTACTAACTCCAAAGGCGCGCATCAGCAAGAAGAAGGCCAGCAGATAGAACAGGATGGTCATTATCTGGTTGCTGTGGCCCCAGTGGAAGAAGCGGTACAGCGGTCTCAAAACCCTCTCGGAAAGATAATGTGCCCCGCCTATCTGATAATTCGGCATACCGGAAAACAACGCCCCGGTCCACCAGGAATTGCCGCCTTCTGCATTACGGTAATTGACGCATTCCTGCACCGCCGCCGCGCCGTTGACGCCGTCGGCATTGCCAATCACCTTGCCATCGAGAACCGGATAGCAATAAATGACAGCCGCAGCGATAAAAAGAATGACGATAATGATATACGGGAGGATATTCTTCTTGAAGTTCATACCGGTACAAATTATTGACGCAAAGGTACAAAAAAAGCGCAGACCGTATGGCCTGCGCTCTTCAATTATAATCTCCGACTAGAACTTGACCCTGTATGTGAGCAGCAGATCCTTGAAGGTTGCCGAGATGCTCGCCGTGGGAGCGATGCATTGCGGGTTACCGTTCGTATCGGGTGCATAGTCGTCGTAGGGCTTCATAGTGTAATTGTCGGCCAGCGAAGTGCGGAAGGCGAGGTCAAGCGAAGAGTTCTCGCTGAGGCGCTTGCCGATACCGAACGATACATACTGATAGCCGGGAACGTGGTAGAAGTACCCTGTGTAGCCCGCGCGCAGTGCGAAATCGTTTACGATATTCATCTCGCCGCCCAGACGGAAAATGTTGCAGCTGCTGCAATACTGTGAGATGTCACTGTTGACTTCATCGAAAGTATCCGCATAACCGTAATTGTCGCTCATGCGCATCTTGGAAAGGTTGACTCTCTCCAGGTCGGCGCTAATGAGGCCGCTGCGGCCGAATACCAGGGCTGCACCCAGGGAAAGACGGCTTGGAGCGCGGAGGTTATACTCATACACCTGCGGGTTGGGCATGTGGGCTTCTACAGAATGAAACTCAGGCAGACCATCCGGGTAAGTAGAGTACATTGATTCCTCCCAGGTATCGGTGAGCGTATAGAGGGTTGGCGTCGTGTATGTGATACCCAGCCTGAGGTAATCTGTCGGAACCCAGATGGCGCCAAGCTGCATATTGACACCGGCTCCGGTGGTCTCCTGCCAGTAGTTGTACTTCATTGCCTGGAAGCCGCTGTCGTACCAGTCACCTGTCTGAGCCTCCTCTCCGTACCAGAGGTCCTCGTTATAGTCGACTATCTTGACATTGATGTTTGCGCCCAGGTATAGGCGGTCGTTGAAGTTCATCCCATAATTGAAATGCATGTCGTAGACCCCTCCGCCCGTTGTGCGGTTATAGCTCTTGAACAGGGGATTCTCCACACCAAGTCCTCCGGTCCACTCGTTTTCGGTGGCACCGATATAGGAATCTGCCATATCGTGGTAAGGATTCACCAGGAAAGCGTCATATGCCAGAATCTCCTGATTGGTGCAATAGCCTACATCAAAGGCGTCATCTGCCAGCAGATAGCTTCTGTCAACCCCCTCCAGGCCGGCGGCGATATTACCCAGAAGGCTGGTCGCGCCGTCGTTTCCTCCAAAAGAGGTGCGGGAGTTGAAATTGGCCGTCTTGTTGAAACCGAAGCCGAATGTATAACTTACCAGGCCGTAGTCCCTGCCGGTGGGCATGCTGAACACGACGTTCATGTTTGGAAGTGTAAACCTCGTCTTGCGGACAGAATTGGCATATGTATCCTCAGTGCCGTTGAATGTACTGGAGGTGTTGTTCCAGGAAAAACCGCCGGTCACAGCAAATTCACAGCAGTTATAAAGTGCCGATGAAGCGGGGTTGATGCCCAGGGCGCCGAGATCACCGCCCAATGCGGTGAAGGCGTTGCCCATAGCCATCGTGCGGGCGCTACCCACATAGAACTGCTCTGAATATCTCAGTGCATCCTCCACCCCCTGCGCGCCGGCAGCTACGCTGGCCGCCAACATTATAATAGCTATTAAACTGAACTTTTTCATTGCTACCATAAATCTTTCTTGGTTAGACTATAGTTAATTGACTCATCGGATCAGGAATGGCTACCTGCGTCCGCCGGAGGATCCGCCACTGGAGTGACCGCCACCGGAAGAGTGTCCGCCACCGCCGGAGAATCCACCGCCACTGGAGTGGCTGCCGCCTGAATAACCGCCACCGGAGTAGCTGCCACGGCTGCTGGATGAGCTGCCGGAGTATGAACTGCGGCTGCTGGAAGAGCTGCGGGAGCTGCTGCTGGAAGAACGGCTGCTGGAGCCGGAATAGCTGCTGCGACTGCTGGAAGAAGAACTTCTGCTGCCGGAATAGCTGCTGCGGCTGCTGCTGGAAGAACTGCGGCTTACGCTGGACGAAGGATTGCCCTTACGGGTGCTTGCGCTGGAGCCTGTGAAGGTTCCACGTCCGGTGGAGTAAGTGGTTCTGTTGGAAGAACTGCCGGTGCTGCGGCTGCCTACAGAAGAGGAGCTGCTGCGGTTGGTGGATGAACTGCTGCGTACTGCAGAGGAGTTTGTGCCACGATTTGTACCGGAAGTGCTGCGGACAGCGGAGGAGTTGGTGCTGCGGGCGGCATTGCTGGTGGTGCCCACCATGCGACCGCGAGATGCAGAAGCGGTAGCAGTGGAAGTCCTTGCTGCCGAGCTGGTGGCCGTGGTGCGGCGACCGTCGATGCGTGCCTGCGAAGAGGAGCGGGTCGAGGTTGCTGCTGCCAGGGTGTTGCCGGAACGACGGAGAGATGACGATGAAGTCATATTGCTCTCCATATTCCTGCGGCCTGCGCTGCGGGCAATGGCGGTTGCGTGACGGGTGTTTACGTCAGCATTGTTGTAGTTGCCGCCGACTGCACGGCGTCCGTTGGTGTAGCCGCCAGGGCCGAAGTTGTCGTGCCAGCGATGGTGTCCGCCGTGCCATGCAAAACTGCTGCCGTAGTGGCCCCAGCCGTGGTGATGCCAGCCGTAGTGACCCCAGCCGTGATACCAGGAGCCGTAGTGGGGACCCCAGGGGCCGTAGCTGTACCAGCAGGGGCTGTACCAGGGATCGTACCATGCCCAGCCGCTGTACCAGAACGGGTCGCGCCAGCCCCATCCGTACCAGGAGTCATACCACCAGGTATTGTACCAGGCATAGGAGTGGCGCCAGGGAGAATACCAACTGTAATAGTAGCTGGGACCCCACCAGGGATTGTACCAGGGATTGTCCCATCCGTAATAATCTACATAGACGGTGTAGCTAGTAACGTCCGGCTCGTCGAACATACGGAGCCTCGCCTCGTATGTTTCACCGTCGTCCAATGCGTACACATCTACCGTATACTTGTCCGCAGCCTCAGCTACCCTTGCGTCGCGGTTGCTGACAACTGTTACGCGGGCTCTGTCGGGACGGCTGTAGATGCTGTCGTTATAGATAGAAGAATAATAGCTGGTCGTGCCGCAAGATGCGAGCCCGAGCGCTGCGAGGAGCGATAAAATAAAAAGTCTGTTTTTCATAATATTACCTCCTTGTATTTAATTTTTTGTAATTTTGCGACGTTTCTAAGGCAAAGATAGCAATATTTATACCAATAATTTCAAGATATGGCAAAAGAGCTGACATCAAGGAGCGAGAACTACTCACAGTGGTACAATGACATCGTAATAAAGGCCGGTCTGGCAGAGAATTCCGCTGTTCGCGGATGCATGGTAATCAAGCCGTACGGCTACGCGATATGGGAAAAGATGCACGATGCGCTGGATGCTATGTTCAAGGAGACCGGGCACCAGAACGCCTACTTCCCGCTGTTCATTCCAAAATCGTTCCTCAGCCGCGAAGCGGAGCATGTCGAGGGGTTTGCAAAAGAGTGCGCGGTGGTGACTCACCACCGTCTGAAAGTGGCCCCCGACGGCAACGGCGTAGTGGTCGATCCCGACGCCAAGCTGGAAGAGGAGCTCATCGTCCGCCCCACTTCGGAGACCATCATCTGGAATACCTATAAGAATTGGATCACCTCTTATCGCGACCTCCCTATATTGATCAATCAATGGGCAAACGTGGTCCGCTGGGAAATGCGTACCCGGTTGTTCCTCCGTACCGCAGAGTTTCTCTGGCAGGAGGGCCACACCGCCCACGCCACCAGCGCCGAGGCGATTGCCGAGACCGAGAAGATGGTGAACGTATACGCCAAGTTCGCCCGCGACTTTATGGCGCTGCCGGTGGTGGTGGGCCACAAGAGCGAGAGCGAGCGTTTCGCAGGCGCCATCGACACACTATGTATAGAGGCAATGATGCAGGACGGCAAGGCGCTGCAGGCCGGCACTTCGCACTTCCTGGGGCAGAATTTTGCAAAGGCTTTCGACGTTCAGTTCTCTACCAACGAGGGCAATCTGGAATACGTCTGGGCCACTTCCTGGGGCGTTTCCACCCGCCTTATGGGCGCCCTGATCATGGCTCACAGCGACGACAACGGTCTGGTGCTGCCTCCCAAGCTAGCTCCTATCCACGTCGTAATGGTGCCCATCTACAAGACTCCGGAAGAGCGCGAGGCAATCCTTGCCAAGATGGACGAAATCAAGGCCGAATGCGTCAAGGAAGGACTTACAGTCAAGATTGACGACCGCGACAACCTGCGTCCCGGCTTCAAATTTGCAGAGTGGGAACTCAAGGGAGTACCCGCCCGCGTCGCCATCGGCCCGCGCGATCTGGCCGCCGGCGTTGCGGAGGTTGCCCGCCGCGACACTCTCACCAAGGAAAGTCTGCCCGAAGAGGGCCTGGCTGCCCGCCTGAAGGCCCTTATGGACGAGATTCAGGAGAATATCTACAAGAAAGCCGTAGATTTCAGGGCTGAACACACCATCAAGGTGGACACCTGGGAAGAGTTCAAGGAGAAGATCGAACAGGGTTACTTCCTGCTCTGCCACTGGGACGGCACAGGCGAAACCGAAGCCCGCATCCAGGAGGAGACCAAGGCCACGATACGCTGCATCCCCATCGACAGCTTCGTATGCGAAGAAGAGGGCAAATGCGTATACAGCGGCAAGCCGTCTCACCGCAGGGTGATTTTTGCAAAGGCATACTAATAATATGAAAAAGGTATTTATTCTTGCTGCGCTGATTTTGCTGAATGTGCTTTCCGTAACTGCGCAGGAGGCTGCTGCACCCGCTCCGGCTCCCGAGCCTAGCCACTGGACCGCACAGGCTCTCACCACCCTCAGCTTTGGACAGACATCGCTCACCGACTGGGCCGCCGGCGGCAATGGCAGCGCTACGTTCGGTTCGACCATCGATGCCAAGGCAAACTACGCCAAGGAGAAGATAACCTTCAACAACCGCCTGCAGATGGCCTACGGTTTTACGCAGACCTTCGGTGTCGGCTTCCAGAAGAGCGCCGATTATATCATTCTGAACGACGATCTCGGATATGCCTTGAAAAATGGCTTCAGCGGAACTCTGGGTTACGCTTTCAAGTCGCAGTTAAGCCCCGGTTATGCCGGCAACATCGGCAGCGACATCGTGTCGCGCTTTTTCGCGCCCGCCACAATGACCCTCGGTGCCGGTGCATCCTGGACACACAAGGGCATCTCCATTACATTCACTCCGCTCACCGGCAATGTCCAGTTCGTTTCCGATCCCGATTTACGCGCCAGATATGGCAATGAACCTGACAAGCTTTGCCGCTGGGAGCTGGGTGCCAAGTTGCGCTTCACCGCATCGGCAAGCGTAGAGGGGCTCACTGTCAACACCACGTTCGATACTTTCTCAAACTATCTTAAGAAGCCCCAGAACCTGACCTGCGACTGGACCCTGGCCATAAGCGCCCCGCTTACCAAATACATCTCCTTCAGTCTGAACTGCCGCGCCATCTACGACGACAAGATCAAGTTCAAATCGCTCAACGACGCCTCCGGCAACCCTATTCCGGATGACGAAGGCAACGTCAAGCTCTTCCCCGCCCTGCAGTTCCAGGAGATTGCGGGCCTCACCTTCGCTTATACTTTCAAATAGTGCAACGCGGGTTTGACATCGCGTTGGAACAGCTGCTCGGCGACTGGCGAGGGCCGCTGCTGCTCGCTGTGAGCGGCGGAGTGGATTCTATGGTGATGCTGCATCTCGCCCTGCATTCCTCATTACGTCCGGAAATCGCTGTGGCGCACGTCAATTTTATGCTGAGGCCCGGCGACTGCGACAAAGACGAAGCGCTGGTGCGTGAAACCTGTGCCGATGCAGGCATCCCCTTCTATACAAAGAAGTTTGACACTACAGCCTACTCCACAGAGAAGGGCGTTTCCATAGAAATGGCGGCTCGTGAACTGCGCTACGGATGGTTCTCCGAACTGATGGAGGCGCACGGATACGGCCGACTGCTGGTGGCCCACAACCGGAACGACGCTGCCGAAACGCTGATGCTGAATATGCTGCGCGGCACCGGCCTGCGCGGGCTGGGTGGCATCCGCGAAATTAACGGCTTTATTATCAGGCCGTTGCTGGGATTCTCGCGCGCAGAGATAGAGTCTTACGCGGCTACCCAGGGCATCGCCTATCGCGAAGACACCACCAACAGCGACGTGGACATCGCCCGTAACCGCATCCGCCACAAAATCTTCCCGGAGTTTGAAAAGATAAATCCCTCTTTCCTGAACACCTTCTCCCAGGAGATGGAACGCTTCGGCCAAGCTAATGAGATTCTGGACGAATTATATGGGACAAAGCGGGCCGAGCTGTGTCGCGAGAGCGACGGCGCTGTCTGCATTGACATAAACCGTCTCGCCGCCGAGACTCACAAAGAATACTGGCTGTTCCGGCTGTTGGAGCCCTACGGATTCACCGCATCGCAGATTGCCGATGCCCTGGAGGCCATTGGCGCCCAAAGCGGCAAGGAGTTTCGTACCGCCGAATACCGCCTGCTGCGCGACCGCAACTGCTTCAAGATTTATCCGATGGCGGAAACCTCAACCCTAAAGTTAGAGGTGACTGTGTTTGACAAGCCGGAAGATTTTGACCCGCGCAACCATCCTTCCGACACTCTGTACGCCGACGCCGACACCCTGCCGGAAACGTTGCATGTGCGCCCCTGGCGCAACGGCGACCGATTCATCCCTTTGGGAATGCGCGGCACCCGCCTGGTGAGTGACTTCTTCACAGACCTGAAACTGGATCTGGAGCAGAAGAAGCACGCTGGAATCGTATTTTGGAAAGACACCGCAGGCGAACATATCGCCGCCGTCGCCCCCTACCGCATCGCCGACCGCCATAAAACCACCCCCTCCACCAAGCGCGTCGCATCCATCAGACTTTCCGCTGTTTGCGGGCAATGACAAGTCCCTTCCCCGAGCAAAAAGAAGAAGCGTCATCCGGTTTGGCCCGGGTGACGCTTTTCTCGTTTAACCAAAAAAATACTATGAAAAAATCATCTTCGTCTTGGATAAATACAAAGCCTGTGCCAAAGACGATTTTTACATAAATATTATTTGACTTCTTTCAAAGAAATAATCTTGATGGGATAGAACGGCAGCCCCCGGGCGTTTACTTCCACCCTGGAGATATTATCCACCACGTTGAGTCCCTCTATGACCTCTCCGAACACGGTGTATTGGCCATTGAGGTGTTCGCAACCCTTCTCGTCCTGCACGATGTAGAACTGGGAGCCGCTGGAGGCCCTTTCCGGATTGACGGTGTCGGCTTTGCGGGCGGCTGCTATGGCGCCCTTCTTATGGGTCAGGCCAGGCACTATCTCTGCCGGGATGGTGTAATTCGGGCCGCCGCTGCCGTAGACATCGACTTTGGTGGTATCGCGCGTTAGCGGATCGCCCGCCTGAATCATAAAACCTCTGATAACTCTGTGGAACAGAAGGCCGTTGTAATAACCTTTGCGCGCAAGTTTTACAAAATTGTCGCGATGCTGCGGAGTCTCTTTGTAAAGTTTGATCTTCATAGAACCCATGCTGGTAACCATCTCCAGAACAGGCTCTTCCGGAATAGGTTCTTCTACCTTCTCAGGAACCTTGACGGTATCTACCGGAGTCGTTACGGCAGTGCTGTCCGTCCCAGTACCCTCCTGCTGTTTCTTACCGCGCGGACCGCAGGCGGAAACCAGGATTGCTGCAATCAAAAGTGAAGCAATGACAATTCGTTTCATATCGTTATAATTCTCGTTTCTTTACAAAAGTAACCACGTCCTTGAAAGTTTTAGTGCGGGATGTAAGGGTCAGGTACAGCCCGGCGACACAGGCAATCTTGAGCAGCATCCTGAGCAAATCGCTTCCGATGGCGGCAAACGCAAAGTGCGCTATTACTATCAAAAGCAAAGCTATTGCAAAAAACGGCACGGTGTCCTTCAGCAGGTCAATTAATTTGATGCCGGTGAAATCGCGCGCCAACAGCCACCAAACCAACACTGCCAGATAGTTCACCGCGGTCACGGCTGCCGCCATCGTCACAAGGCCGTATCGGAAAGTTATGAAGGCGGTGGCAATCTGCATCGCCGCATTTATCAGTGTAAAGGCCAGGTACCGGTCGCTGCGGCCGGCCGCCATAGCCGCCTGGTTGAACAGCGTCTGCACCAGCGTGGCCATAAAGTAGAGGCAATAAAGCTGCAGAATAGGTACCGAAGCCTCGAATTTCGGATTAATCAGGTTGATGAATTCCGGCGCTATGAGGGCCAGGCCAAGCATAGACGGAAATGCAGCGAAGGCCACGAACCGGGTCAGTTTGCGGAAAATGGCCCTCCGGCGTTCGGCATCGTCGCGGGCGGAGACCATCACCGGCTGCCCTACGCTGTTTATCATTCCTGTAAAGACCATATTGAGCATCCCGGACCACTTGTTGCCCTGTGAATAGACACCCACCTCCTTTTCCGTGTATGCACGGCCCAGAATTACAGAAAAGATATTAGTCTGAACCTGTGTCACAAACGAGGCACCCACCAGCTTGATGCCGAATGGGAACATCTCCCACACCGGCTTGAAACTGATCTTCAGATTCGGTTTCCACGGAGTAAATATCAGTTTGAGCAGCGAAGTGGTAAAGGACTGCACCACAGAATGCGCCACCAGCGCCCAGTATCCGAAGCCTTTTATGGCCATCACCACCGCCACGATGCCGGCGACAAGGGCCCCGGTGATATCTATAGTCGTCCGCTGCCGTATCATCATCTTCCGGAGCAGGTATGCATCGGAAGATATCGAGCAACTTATAAAGAAGAACGACAGGAACAGTATCCGGGCCACCTTGACCAGCTCCGGTTGATCGTAGAAGCGGGCAATCGGACCGGCCAGGAAAAACAAAACCAGATAGAAGCAGGCACTCACGGCAACGGTGAACCAAAACACCGAGTTATGGTCCTCAGAACGTATCTCGCTTCGATTGATCAGCGCCGCCTTGAAACCGCCCTCCTGCATCGTTACGGCGATTGCGGTGAATATGGCAAGCATCCCCACGATGCCGTAGTCGCCCGGAGTCAGGCGGCTGAGCAGCACCAGTCCGATCACGGCGCCGATAAGCTGCTGGAGGCCGCCGTTCATCGCCCCCCAGAAAAGCCCTTTGGCAGTTTTGGTTTTGAGATTGCTTTCGCTCATATCAAAGCAAATTTAGTAACTTTGCCATATATGCCCAAAATTAAGATATACACCAGGTCGTTTTCGCCCGAGCTTTACAGGCTCTCCAAAGGCCTTTATCCGGAAGGTGTGGAGGCGGTTCGTCTCACCGACCGCACGGCCGACGGCTATTTTTACAAAATGCTGCGCGACAAGGACTGCGATATTGCAATCAATATCGACGAAGATGCTTTCGTATGCGACCCCGAGGCGGTGTTGGCCTTGGCACGGCGGGTTTATGAAGAGGGATGGGCAAATGCCGGATGCTCCGACTGCGGCCCCGGCTGCCCTCGAAGACACAACCCGATAGTCACCAATCCGTTCTTCAATATCCTGAACCTCAAATTGATACGGGAGAAGTACGAAGGTCCCGGACAGATCCGCTCTTTTAACTACCGCGCCGTAAAGGAGCAGATGAAGGATGCGTTTTTGGAGCAGTCCGATCCGGGCAACGGTGATTTCGACATCTACGACTTTGAGCCGTACTACAGTTTTTATCTCTGGCTTGCATATAACTTCAAGACGCTATACCTGCCCGCCCGCCGGCATCGCGACGGGTTGTCCACAATCCTCTCCGACGGCGAGGGTCACGACCTGTGCATGCACAGCTGGATGGCGCGCAAGTACAAGGTCCAGATGGACCAGACCTACAGGATCGATTCGCTGATTAACGAGGCCTACGACCTGCGAAAAATAAAGCGCCCGCATTTTTCGCGGGCGCAATATCTGCGTTTTGCCCTGGAACTGGGCTTCAGCTACATCAAGAAGGCTTTTATCAGAGTCTCCCGCTGGCCGGGCAAGATTGCCCGTAAGTTCCGGCGGTAATTACTCCTTGCCTGCCATACGCTTGTAGCTTGCCAGACGGGCTTTTGCAAACTGTTCCGTCTTGGCAAACAGCTCCTCTGCCTCTGCGGGGAAGGTCTTGAGCAGCGATGCGTAGCGGACCTCGCCCTTGAGGAAGTCCTGGAACTTGCTCCAGTCGGGTTCTTTGCTGTCCAGGATGAACGGATTCTCTCCCTTCTCCCCCAGCTCGGGGTTGTAGCGGAACAGCTGCCAGTAGCCGCACTCGACTGCCTTCTGCTCTTCCAGCTGTGAATGGCCCATACCTATCTTGAGGCCATGATTGATACAAGGCGCGTAGGCGATAATCAGTGACGGTCCGTCGTAAGCCTCAGCCTCCTTGAGGGCCTTGAGCAGCTGGGCCTGAGAAGCGCCCATAGCTACCTGTGCCACATATACATAGCCGTAGCTGATGGCCATCATGCCAAGGTCTTTCTTGCGGACCTTCTTGCCGCTTGTAGCGAATTTAGCCACGGCGCCTGCCGGAGTCGATTTGGACGACTGACCGCCGGTGTTGGAATAAACTTCGGTATCGATAACCAGGCAGTTGACGTTGTTGCCGGATGCCAGCACGTGGTCCAGACCGCCGTAACCGATATCATAGCCCCAACCGTCGCCGCCTACTATCCACTGGCTGCGGGCCGGGATAAACTTGACGAGTTTGTTTATCTTCTTGCAGTGAGGGCAGTTGGTCTTGGGCAGCAGCGGAAGCAGCTTGTCGTAGATCTCATAAGTGATCTTGCGGTCGCCGCGGTTCTCAAGCCACTGGCGGAAGAGTTCCTTGATCTGGTCGGGACACTTCTCGCAGTCCTGTGCCTGAAGCATCAGTTCGGCGATATTGTCGCGAACTTTCTCGCTGCCCAGGCGCATACCCAAACCGAATTCGGCGCAATCCTCGAACAGGGAGTTGTCCCAGGCGGGGCCGTGGCCCTTGGCGTCGGTGCAATAGGGCGATGAAGGGAACGACGCTCCGTAAATGGAGGAGCAGCCGGTGGCGTTGGCCACCATCATACTGTCGCCGAACAGCTGTGTAATGGTCTTCAAGTAAGGTGTCTCACCGCAACCGGCGCAGGCACCGCTGAACTCGAACAGAGGCTGTGCGAACTCCAGGTTCTTGACGCTCTGCTCTTTAGGAAGGATGTTATCCTTGTAGCCAACCTTGTTGTGCAGATATGTGAAGTTGGCCTGTTCTGCCATCTGGCCCTCTGCGGGAACCATTGCCAAAGCCTTGGCACCCTTGAATCCGGGGCATACGTCGGCGCAGTTGCCGCAACCGGTACAGTCGGCGGGGCTTAGCTGCATGGTGAACATATAGTCTTTGAGCTGAGCCTTGCCCTGAGCCATCTTCATACCTTCGGGAGCCTTGGCGGCCTCCTTCTCGGTCATCAGGAACGGACGGATGGCTGCATGGGGGCAGACATACGCGCACTGGTTGCACTGGATACAGTTGTCGGGGTTCCACTCGGGAACATTCACGGCCACGCCGCGTTTCTCGTATGCGGCGGTACCGGAAGGAATTGTACCGTCCACAAAGTCGGGACTTGCAAATACACTCACCGGCAGGGTGTTGCCCTCCTGGGCGCCCACCACGTCGGCCACATTGCGGATCCACTCGGGAGCCATACGGCCGTAGCCTGCATTAACAAAGCGACCGGAAACCTTCTTCCACTCTTCCGGAATCTCGACCTTGGTGTATTCTCCGCCGCGGTCAACGGCAGCGTAGTTCATTGCCACGATGTCGGCGCCCTTCTTGCCATACGACTTGTCGATTGCCTTCTTCATGAATGTCACAGCATCCTCATAAGGAATGATGTTGGTAATCTTGAAGAATGCCGACTGAAGGATGGTGTTGGTACGGCCGCCGAGGCCGATTTCGGCAGCGATCTTGGTGGCGTTGATGATGTACAGGCTCACGTTCTTGGAGGCGATCTCCTTCTTTACGAAGTCGGGGATGCGCTTGAGAGTCTCTTCCTCGTCCCACATACTGTTCAGCAGGAATGTGCCGCCCTTTTTAATGCCCTTGAGGACATCATATTTGTTCAGGTAAGAAGGCACGTGGCAGGCCACGAAATCGGGGGTGCTCACCAGATAGGGAGCGCGGATGGGCTGGTCGCCGAAACGCAGATGGGAGCAGGTGTATCCGCCCGACTTCTTGCTGTCGTAGTCGAAGTATGCCTGTGCATATTTGTCGGTGTGGTCGCCGATGATCTTGATGGTGTTCTTGTTGGCGCCTACCGTACCGTCGCTGCCAAGGCCGAAGAAGCGGCATTCGTAGGTACCCTTCTTGGAAAGCGATATCTCGCCCTTGACGGGGAGTGACTTGTAGGTGACGTCGTCCACGATACCGATTGTGAAGTCGTTCTTTGGCTCCTTGAGGGCAAGGTTGTCAAACACCGCGATGATCTGTGCGGGAGTTGTGTCCTTGCTGGAAAGGCCGTAACGGCCGTGGAAGATCTGGATGCCGCGTGTTCCGTAAAGGGCGTTGCGGACGTCCAGTGCCAGAGGTTCGCCGTTGGCGCCGCTCTCTTTGGTACGGTCCAGAACGGCCAGGCGCTTCGCGCTCTTGGGCAATGCGCGCTTGAAGTATTTCAGGGAGAAAGGACGGTACAGGTGCACGCTGACAAGGCCCAGCTTGCGGCCCTCCTTCTCTGCCAGATAGTCGATTGTCTCTTTGATGGTGTCGCAAACCGAACCCATGGCTACGATGATGTCCTCGGCTGCGGGGTCGCCGTAATAGTCGAACGGAAGGTAATGGCGGCCTGTTATCTCGCCAATCTCACCCATATAGCGGGCCACGATGTCGGGAACTGCATCGTAATACTGGTTCACAGCCTCGCGGGCCTGGAAATATACGTCGGGGTTCTGCGCGGTGCCGCGGGTGACGGGCTTGACAGGATTCAGAGCCCTTGCGCGGAACACCTCCAGAGCCTTTTCGCTCACCAGCGGGCGGAGATCCTCGCCTTCGAGAATCTCTATCTTCTGTATTTCGTGGGAGGTGCGGAAGCCGTCAAAGAAGTGCACGAAAGGCAGGCTGCTCTTGATAGCCGCCAGATGTGCCACGGCACCCAGGTCCATCGCCTCCTGAGGGTTGTTCGATGCCAAAAAGTTGAAGCCGGTGGCGCGGGCCGCCATTACGTCCTGATGGTCGCCGAAGATTGACAAGGCGTGGGAAGCCAGGGCGCGTGCAGAAACGTGGAAAACGCCGGGAAGCAGCTCGCCAGCAATCTTGTACATATTGGGAATCATCAGCAGCAGGCCCTGGGATGCTGTGAAAGTGGATGTCAGGGCACCTGCCTGCAGCGAACCGTGCACTGCACCGGCGGCTCCCGCCTCACTCTGCATCTCTGTAACCGAAGGAACATTGCCGAACATATTCTTCTTGCCGTACGCTACCCACTCGTCAAAAAGTTCGGCCATTGTAGAAGAGGGTGTGATAGGGTAAATCGCTGCATTTTCGCTGAACAGATAAGCTGCATGAGCTGCCGCATAGTTACCGTCACACGTGATAAATTTCTTTGCCATTTATTATAACTGTTAAAAATATTTGTCCTTGTATATTGTTCTTTACCAATAACATCCGTTTTCTACCTTCAGGTATGTTTTCGGGCGGTCCGCTTCGCTGGGACGGCACCAGTACCCGTTTACGGGAATGTCGTAATTACCTTCTTCCCAACGCTTGCCGATTATACCGAACAGCAGTTGTGTTGCCCCACCGAGCTGGATTGCCTTGTGCCCGGTCCTCTTGGCGTGGGCAGCGAGGCTGAATCCGTACGCGCCGCAACCGATGATGGCTATATCGTACTGCAACTTGTCCATCTCGTCTTTCATATGCTGCAGCGCCGAAAACCAGTCTTCGAACTCCTCATTCCCTCCCAACGACTGGACGGCCTTTACCGTCAGCAGGTTGAATTCCGGCATAAAGTCGGGATTGGTAAAAAGCAGCGTCCGCTTTTCATACTGCTTGCGGATGGTCTCCTCAAAAGGATACACCACCAGCACGTTTTTCCCCTTCAAAGCCTGCGTCCACTGGAGCGAAACATCCTCCGCGGCATAGTCGGGCTGCAGGTCAAACAAACGGCATCGGCGGCAGTCTTTGGGCAGGTAATCCTTGATATACTGCTCCTTATAGAAGCGGCTGCCCAGAATGTCGAGCTGGGCGGCATCCTGCAACGTCAACTCCGCATACTTAGCCAGAGTTTCTTCGTTTACCGGGAAGAAACCGGCATTCTGCTCAATGGCCTTGACCCAGGCGGGGTCCCACCACCATTGAAATACTTTCCAGGTCACGAATTTCCACACCGAATGCGGGCTGTTCTTCACCCCCAGATAATTGGCCACCGTATTCAGTTCGGTGCAGCCGAAACGCGCGATCATTGCCGGTTTGTCACCTTCCAGACACTCGCGAATCATCTTCGCAGCCTCCTGCCGGCTTACTTCCACAACCGGCGGCTGGGGCTTGTTGTGATGGAACGGCAACAGCAGCCGGCGCGCGGTTTTCAGTATTATTTGGAGTGGTCGGTTCACGACGCAAAAATCGGTTAAAAACGGTCGGGACCTTATATCCCAATTTCAGTTACAAACATAACAAAAAAATTGGCACATTTTATGATTATTATCCCTCAAAAGTTCTACCTTTACTGTAAATTTTAACGAAATGAAAAAGATTTTACTGGCAATTGCCGTTATGGCCCTTTCTGCAAGCGCTTTCGCACAAGTCGAGTCCGCCGGCATCGATCCTGAAAAGAACATTAAGTTCATGCAGGAGCATCTCTATAACATGCCCGAGTTTGTAAAGGGCACCGTGGTGTTCGACCAGGACGCTGCTGTATATGAAGATGATGGCACTCCCATCACCCTGCATCCTGCGCAGGGCATCATCAATATCGACAACCTGCACCAGTGCGTAATGATGCTCAACGGCAACGACACAATCCCCATCATATATGAAGACCACGTGGTCAAGGTCAATACCAACAAGGGTATGTACCTCAAGATCAAGGGTATATATTATGAGGTCCTGGAGTATAACGATGCCGTTCTCGGATACATGACCCTTCTCAAGGGCGAGGACGTGGGCACCCGTGACGCATACGGCACACGCTCCAAACTGAGCAGCGTGACCAACATCACCTCCCTCTCCGGAGAAGGGGGCACCACAGAGAAACTCGTAGCCAACACCGAGATGCGCTACACCTGGGAGCAGCGCCCCGTAATCATCCAGGGCAAGAAGGTGGCTTACCTGAACAATGAGAAACAGCTGTGCAAGATGTTCAAAAAGAAATCCGCTGCCATCAAAGAGTTCTTCGCAACCCACGAAGTGGACCAGTACAATGTGGACCAGGCCCGCGAACTCTACAAACTGATATTACAGTAATTAACCGATAGAGTTTATCTCGATAGCGCCTTCGGGCGCTATTTTTTTTATCAGGCCGGCGAGGACTGTGCCGGGGCCGACTTCCGTAAATGAGGTGGCGCCGTCGGCTATCATATTCTCTACCGTCTGCGCCCAGCGCACCGGACTGGTAAGCTGCTTGAGCAGATTCTCGCGGATCTTTTCCGGATCCATAGTAGGCAGGGCGTCGACATTCTGATATACCGGGCAGAACGGCTCGTGGAAATAGGTACGGCCAATGGCCTCAGACAGGCGCTTGGCCGCCGGTGCCATAAGCGGAGAGTGGAAGGCGCCGCCAACCTGGAGCTTCAGGGCACGTTTGGCTCCGGCCGCCTTGAGGGCCTCGCAGGCGGCATCTATAGCATCGTTTTCTCCCGAAATCACCAACTGGCCGGGGCTGTTGTAGTTGGCCGGAACCACCACTCCGTCGATTTCGGAGCAGACATTCTCTATCGTTTCGAAGTCTAGACCAAGCACCGCCGCCATAGTGCCGGGGGCCGCCTCGCATGCCTGCTGCATGGCATCTGCGCGGATTGCCACCAGGCGCAGTGCATCCTCAAACAAAAGCGCACCCGCAGCCACCAGGGCCGAGAATTCGCCCAGCGAATGACCGGCGGTCATCTCGGGATTGAAATCTTCCATGCAGGTCGCGGTAATCACCGAATGCAGGAACACTGCCGGCTGTGTCACCGCGGTGGCCTTGAGGTCCTCCGCAGAACCGGAGAACATCACCTTGGTGATGTCAAAACCGAGTATTTCGTTGGCGCGCTTGAACAGTGACTTTGCTCTGGGATTGCTGTGATAGAGTTCCTTGCCCATTCCGGGGAACTGCGAACCCTGACCGGGGAAAACGTATGCTTTCATCTTTATTGATACTTTTTGAATATGTAAAGATAAGAAATAATGTGTACTTTTGCATTCCCAAAAGAACTGCTCCCGTAGTTTAATGGATAGAATTGAAGATTCCGGTTCTTTAGGTTGGGGTTCGATTCCCCACGGGAGTACAAATTATTACTGGGGCCAGGCCCCAGACCCCTCGCTCCGCGCTTGCTATCGCACATTGCCACCCTGCTCGCGCTCCGCTATTGCCTGCTGGCAATTGATACCTTCAACTTACCTGGATTCATTTGTTTATACGGGTGACTACGCCCCCCGAACCCCCGCGGCGCAGAGAGCCGGCCATCCAGTCGGATGGCTTTTTTCGTGTGAAGTGCTCCTAAAGGTCCATTCTTTGGACCGGCAGGAACACTTTTGGAGGTAAAACGCGCTTGCCGGTCCAAGAGATGGACCGGCAGGCACGCACGGGTGTGTGCGTTTGCCTTTTTGGGGAAAGATTGTTAACTTTGGAAAACACAGATTATCGAAACGATAATCATTCTAAAACATACTGCTATGAAAAAGATTCTTTCCTTCGTAATGGTGGCCGTGTTGGCCGTAATGTTGGGCGGCTGTCAAAAGTACGACGACACAGACCTACGCAACAAGGTGAATGGCTACGAAAGCCGCATTGCTGCGCTGGAGTCACTCGCAAGCTATCAAGCTTTACTTCAAGCTCTCAACGCCGGCAATACCGTGGTTGGATTTTCCCAGTCCGGAAACGAAATCACACTCGCTTTCAGCAACGGCGACAAAATCTCTTTTAACCAGCAGGGAGAAAGCGGCGCTGACGCCATCGCACCCCAGATAAAGAATGAGGACGGTCAGTGGAAGATTTCTACTGACGGAGGTCAGACTTGGACTTCTGCGGGCAGCAGTGTGGGCACGCCCGGCAAAGACGGCAAGACCCCCGAGTTCAAGATCGAAAACGAGAAGTGGTATGTCCGTTATTCCAACGACGATGCTTGGAAAGAGGTGGGCAGCGCTATTGACCGCAGTCTGATACAGAATGTGGTCTTGAGCGACGACGGCAAGACCCTGCTCATAACCTTGGCCGGTGGTACTGTTTTCCCTGTATCATACGGCACGGAACCATCAGGCAGAAAGTATAATCTGACTATAGCTGATGGCAAGAGAAAAGTCTTTTCTATGTGGGAGGATTTGGAATGGGTTAGAAGTTTTACAATGAAGATTCCTTATACACTAGAGGGAAACATAGCAAATGCCAGTGATGTATCTATAGATATTAATGTCGTTGTTCTTGATACTAACAATGAGTTTGCGCTGATTATGCCGAAAATTGAAGCAATAGATGCTAATACAGGTTATATTATTCTCCCTTTGGGAGGAGGGTATCCTGACTATGGCTATCCTTTGGGTTATGACATGGGTGTTTTCTATTTTGGCACTCCCACCATACAGGTCAAGGTTGTGGCTTATTTCCCTGACGGAACATCTTCATTCAGCAGTTTTTTTGTTCTGAGGAACAATGTGACCTTGATTTCAAATGACAGTGAAAATATCTCTTATGACTCTGAAGACGACGAACTCTGTCTAAATCTCCCTTCATCCTCTGGTACGCTTACATTTGAAATTGACTTTAACACGCATGGGTGGTATAGTTATGACGGAGCCCGTTTCCCTGAGCAACAGTTTTCAGATGTCTTTACTTGGTATTACAACGGCTATTATGAAGATTTGATTTTGGCAGAAAGAATCACTAGTTCCCGTTTTTACAATCTTCTGGAGTATGCCCCAAGTTGGTGGGGGGTTGCAAAATATTCTGTAGAAATAGACTATTCGGCCAATACTACAGGAGCCGAACGAATCGACTATTTAGACTTGGACTTTTGCAAATACTATTTTTATGTGAAGTTGGTTCAGGCTAAATAATCACCACCGTGGCGCCTTTGTTCTTGTCACGCAGAATGAGTATATTTGAAAAAATATACCCTTTTATGAAGAGACTCATACTGATCCTGGCGGCGATAGTGGCCGTAATTCCCGCAGTAGCAGCTAATCAGACCAAACTTGAGCCCTGGCAGGACCCGGGCGTGTTCCAGGAAAACCGGATGGCGATGCACACCAGTTTTGTCACCGACCAGCAGCAGACGCTGTCGCTGGACGGCGTGTGGAACTTCAATTGGATTGAATCGGTGAACGACCGTAAACCAGGATTCGAGGCGGTGGCGTTTGATGATTCCGACTGGGGCACGATGCCCGTTCCCGGTATGTGGGAGCTGAACGGCTACGGTGCCCCGCAGTACGTAAATATCGGCTACGCCTGGCGCGGACATTATAAGAACAATCCTCCTTACCCTCCCACCGAGCACAACCACGCGGGGCAGTACCGCCGCACTTTCGAGATAGATCCCTCCTGGATCGGTAAACAGATTTGCCTCACCGTCGGCAGCGCTATCAGCAACGTGCGGGTGTGGGTAAACGGCCGCCCTGTCGGATATAGCGAAGACAGTAAGCTGGAGGCGCGTTTCGACATCACCGGCTATGTCAAGGCCGGCACCAACCACATCGCTATGGAGGTGATGCGCTGGTGCGACGGCAGTTACTTGGAAGATCAGGACTTGTGGCGCTTCTGCGGCATCGCCCGCAGCGTATATGTCTATACGCGGGAGAAGGAGCAGTTGGAGGATGTTATGATTACCGCCGATATGCACGGCCGCTACGATATCGGCGCCATCTCAACCAAGGGCATCAAACGGCTGGAATATGCCATTGAGGATGCCCGGGGGCAGGTTGTGGCCAGCGGCGCAGTCAAGCCAAAGAAACAGATGTCCATCGCCACTGGGAAAGTGGCCGGCCCGGCCCTCTGGAGCGCAGAAACGCCTAATCTTTACACCCTCAAAGTCAAGGCCTTTACGGCAAAAGGCCTGGCAGAAAGCACTTCAATTAAATTCGGTTTCCGCAGCGTGGAAGTCAAGGGCGGCCAGTTGCTTGTAAACGGAAAACCCGTCCTGATCAAGGGTACCAACCGCCACGAACTTAGCGAACACAAGGGATTTGTGGTGTCCGAGGCCGATATGGTGCGGGATATCCGCATAATGAAGCAGTTGAATATCAATGCGGTGCGCACCAGCCACTACCCGAATGACCCGCTCTGGTACGACCTCTGCGACCGCTATGGCCTGTACGTAGTGGACGAGGGCAACATCGAGTCGCACGGTATGGGTTATGAAGAAGAGACCCTTGCAAAGCGAGAGGACTATAAGGAAGCCCACCTGATCCGTGACCAGCGGATGGTATACCGCGATTTCAACCACCCCTGCGTCATCGTCTGGAGTATGGGCAACGAGGCTGGCAACGGCGGCAACTTCGAGGCCTGCTACGATTGGATCAAAAAATACGACCCGACGCGCCCGGTGCAGTACGAGCAGGCTGCACTGGAACGAAACACCGATATAGTGTGTCCGATGTACGCCTCTCCCGATTGGTGCGAGGACTACTGCAAGAGCAACCCGCACCGTCCGCTGATTCAATGCGAATATGCCCACGCGATGGGCAATTCGGTGGGCAATTTCAAGGAATACTGGGACCTGGTGCGCAAGTATCCCTGCTATCAGGGCGGCTTTATATGGGATTTTGTAGATCAGGCTATCGAGTGGTCTTCGTCAAAGGTTAAAGGCGGCAAAATCTTCGCCTACGGCGGCGATTTCAACGATTATGACGCCTCCGACGGCTCTTTTAACTGCAATGGAATCGTCGCGGCCGACCGCACTTGGCATCCTCACGCCTGGGAAATCCGCTATCAGTATCGTAATATCCACACTGCCGCCGGCGATAACCCGCTGTCGATAAAAGTCACCAACGAGCATTTCTTCAAGGACCTGTCATCATACAGTATGCATTGGACGGTGATTGCAGACGGCGAGGCGATGTATACCGGCACGGTGGATAATATCAACGCCGGCCCGGGAGAAAACACCTCCCTGTTTCTGCCTTTGACCCGCAGGCAGGCCAAGGATATTTTTGATACCGACCCTTCAAAGGATGTCTTCATCAATGTTTCCTGGGTACTTAAAGAGCGCGACGGCCTGCTGGAAGCCGGTACCGAAGTGGCCTACGACCAGATTTTGGTTCAGAAGGGCAAGCCGGCTCCGGCTGTGGCCGACCGCGTGGCTATGGGCAAAACCGTTTGTGAACGCACACCCGACGGCATCGCCTTCCACGGCAAGTTTGCCTGTGGCAGCAAAGGCGACGGGAAGGTGGTGCCCTGGTACACCATCTTCAATCCCGACACCGGATTTATGATTGCCTATTCAACCGACAGCGCCGACCTGCTGGCCGATATCCTGATGCCCGAATTCGCCCGGGCACCCGTAGAAAACGATATGGGCGCAAATCTTTGTGATGGCAATGTGATGGGCCTCTGGCGCGAGATAGACTTGAATAGAATGCTGGAATCGTTCGACTATAAATCTACCGAAGACGGGTGGCTGGTAACGGCGGTTTACGAACCTATTAAAAATGCAGCCCGCCTCAAAATGACCTATCTGATAAAGCCGGACGGCACCATTGACGTCCACGAGACAATGGAAGATGCCGGCGGTATCGAAACCCTTCCCGACCTGTTCCGCTACGGGATGAAGTTCGCGATGCTGGACCGCTTCGACACCATCGATTTCTATGGCCGTGGGCCGTGGGAGAATTATTGCGACCGCAATTCATCTACGCTCGTCGGGCACTATGTCCAGAAAGTAGCCGACCAGTACCACTACGGATACGTGCGGCCTCAGGAGTCCGGCACCCACACGGGGCTGCGCTGGTTCAAGATTCTGGCCGATGATGGCACCGGCTTTGAAATCACCGCCAACGGTGAATTCTCTGCATCGGCACTGCCTTTCCCGATGAATGCACTCGACTGTATGGAAAACGGCACACCTAAACGTGCCAACCCCACCAACGTGCAGGCCGGCGAGGCTCGCCATTCGCTGGATCTGAAGCCCGACGGCTTCACCCACGTGAACGTTGATATGGCACAGATGGGTGTCGGCGGCGTAGACTCCTGGGGCCGCTGGCCACTGGAGCAGTACCGCCTCCACTGTCAACCCCGCGACTTCCACTTCACGCTACGGCCGGTCGTAAACTAGCATACTGCGCCCAATGGAGAAAAATTGACCCCATTGGGTACGTTTTGGCCCGTTTTTGTTCCCAATGGCAATATTATTCTGCCATTAGGAGCATTTCCCCCTATTCGACACGAAAGCCCCCTTCCCGGGAAGGGGGTTGGGGGATGGGTAAAACATAGGCCACGTTCACGTGGTCACTAAAAAAAGTCGCCTTTCAGCGACTTTTTTTAGTGACCACGTTGGGATTCTAACCCAAAACCTCTTGATCCGTAGTCAAGTGCTCTATACAGTTGAGCTACGCGGCCGTTATGAAAAATACAATGCTACTCGGCGTCCTTTGCAGCGTTGTACTTTTTCTCTTTGATACGTGCTTTCTTGCCGGTGAGGTTGCGGAGGTAGAAGATACGTGCGCGACGCACCTTACCGACCTTGTTGACCTCGATAGAATCGATGAACGGAGAAGCGAGAGGGAAAATACGCTCTACACCTACACCGTTGGATATCTTGCGGACAGTGAAAGTCTGTGTCATACCTGCACCGCGACGCTGAATGACTACGCCACGGAATTTCTGCTGACGCTCTTTGTTCTCTTCTTTGATCACATAAGTGACGGTAACGGTGTCACCAGCCTTGAAGTTGGGGAACTCCTTAGGCTCCTGTGCCAATGCGTCCTGTGCTACTTTAAGTAAATCCATTTCTTTCTTAATTAACTGCAACATTGCGGCTTGAAAGCCATTCTCGCAAGAGGTTGCTTTATTTTGGGACTGCAAAGATAGAAATTATTTTTATTACGCCAAATCCGGACGCAAAAAATTTGCAGTTAGTAGATTACCTCAAACTCCACTGCAGAGGAGTTGCCGCAATGGTCGGTTACAGAAACGTATACATTATGCGAGCGGCCGGTGCGGTGGCTCTCGTCCGGATAAATCTGGATGCGCCCGCCGACATACTGCGAGAGTATCCACTTGCCGTCCATCCGGGCATCATACTCCGCCACCTCCGATTCACCGTCGTAGGCCTCTATCGAAAAGCGGCCGGACTCGGGCAGCTTCTCGCCGTCCCCTACCCGCGGCGTAAGCCTCGGGGCGATGGTATCTACCATAACCAGATATGTTCCGAAGCGGGTTTCGGCCTCCAGACCGCCCTCTACCGGCGTATTGCCGGCATACGAAAGGGTGCCGTCTTCTGCCATCTGGGCTATGTATGCCTTGCCGGCCAGGGCTGCAGGCACGCTGTCGGTGGCAAAACGAACCTTCAGCCGCCGCTGCAGGTGGATGCTCTCGTCGCCCAGGCTCCAGGTGTCGGAATATCGGCCCAGCGAGGGATTTGCACGGGCTACTTTCTTACAATCCACAAACGCCGATGCATTCAGCGCCATCGCCGGAATTGTCATAGTCATACCGTCGCGGGAATAGACCGACGGCACATACCACAGCACAGAAAACTGGCCCACGGTGTCGGCCGGGTCGAAGACCTTGATGCGGAGGTCGCGTTTGATGTTGAAAGAGCAGCTGGCGCTGTTGCCGAAGCAGTCGGCCACCACGATTTTGAGGGTGTGGGCATCGTCGTCTTCCAGAGTGATTATACCGTCGTTCACGGCATCTATCTTATACAGAAGGCCGTTGTTAGGCGGGCACCAGGTCTTGAGCAGGTCGCGCCCCTTCTCCCCCTGCTGAACCAGGCAGGCGAAATAGCGCCCGTCGCTGTAGGGAACATCGCCCACCTTGAAATCGTAGACCTTGTCTGAATCGAGATATACGCGATAGCGCTCCACCGCCAGACGGCCGGTGGTGCCTTCCATGTAATCCACGGCGTCTATCGCCACGTAGAACTTATCGCTGACCGACACCGTCCCCTTGAACTTTTCGGGCTGCGAAATCATCTGCAGCCGGCGCACTACCGGAACCGCCATGGAATCCTCAAAGGCATAGAACCCTACCCTGCTGATTACCGGGGGTTTGGTGTCCTTAACGGGATAAGTGCCGTCGGCCAGGTAGTTTACCGGCAGGTTGTCGCCGTCCTTGCGGATTTCCATATGCAGATGCGGGCCGCCGGAAGAGCCGCTGTTGCCAGAGAGGCCTATCACATCGCCCTTGGACACCGGGAACTCGTCCGGGTCGGGATAAATCACCACGCGGTAGCTCTGTTTGTCATACTGTTCCTGACGGATGCGGCGGGCCAGGTCGTCGCGGAAGCTGGCCATATGGCCGTAGACCGACATTGTGCCGTCGGGATGCTGGATATAGACGGCGTTGCCGTAGCCCACGGGCGATACCGACAGCCGGCATACGTAACCGCCTTTTATGGCGTGCAGCTCATAACCGCTGCGGGCGTTGGTACGCCAGTCCAGGCCGGCGTGGAAATGATTTCGGCGAAGCTCCCCGTAAGTGCTTGAAAACGAGGCCGGATGGATATCCATCGGCCAGCCGTAGCCATTGCTCTGACCCCACGAAACAAGGGTCGCGAACAGCAGTGCCAATACGGAGAAAAGTCGCTTCATCGGCCTATTTGAACATATTTCTGATTCTGTTGAAGAAACTGCGCTCTTCCTGGGTGGGTCTCGCCTTGAAGTTCTCGCTCTGGCCAAGTTTCTCTACCAAAGCTTTCTCTTCTTTGGAAATCTTCTTTGGAATCCACACCTGGACTACCACCAGCAGGTCGCCGGTGCCATAGCCATCGACATCGGGAATACCCTTGCCGCGCAGACGCAGCGTCTTGCCGGGCTGGGTACCGGGCTCTATCTTTATCTTCAGCAAGCCGTCCACCGACGGAATCTGCGCCTCGCAGCCGTTGATGGCGTCTGCCACCGAAATGAATAGCGAATAGATCAGGTCGTTGCCGTCACGCTCCAGAATCGGATCCTTCTCCTCTTCAATGACAACCAGCAGGTTGCCGTTCACGCCGCCAGCCTTGGCCGCATTGCCCTTGCCCTGGATAGTGAGCTGCATTCCCTCCTGTACGCCGGCGGGAATCTTGAAGGTGATTTCTTCTGCCTGCTTTACCAGACCGCTGCCGCTGCACTTCTTGCAGGGAGTGGTAATGATTTTGCCTTCGCCACCGCAGCGGGGGCAGGGAGATGTGGTCTGCATAGCGCCCAGTATGGTCTTCTGCACGCGGGTCACCATACCGGTGCCGTTGCAGTCAGGGCAGGTCTTGATATCGGCCTCTGTGGCCGCGCCGCGCCCGTGACAGTCGGGGCACTGCACCATCTTGTTTATCTTGACGGTCTTCTCTACGCCGTGGACGATGTCCTTCAGGCCCAGTTTGACGCGGATGCGGATGTCACTGCCGCGCTGGACGCGACGTGCGGAGGATGAACGGCCGCCGCCGAATCCGAAACCGGAAAAGGCACCGCCGAAGGCATCGCCGAAAATATCGCCGAACTGCGAGAAGATATCCTCCATGGAGAAGCCGCCTGCACTGCCACCGGCTGCACCACCCATTCCGGCGTGGCCATAGCGGTCGTAGCGGGCGCGCTTGTCAGGATTGCTGAGGACGTCATACGCCTCAGCAGCCTCCTTGAATTTCTCTTCGGCATCCTTGTCGCCGGGGTTTTTGTCCGGGTGGTACTGGATGGCCTTCTTACGGTAGGCCTTCTTTATCTCCTCTTCGGTTGCCGTGCGTTCTACGCCCAGCACCTCATAATAGTCTCTTTTCTCTGCCATATCAGCCTCCGTTTAAACTCCCACGACTACCTTGGCAAACCTGATGACCTTGCCTCCAAGGATATAACCTTTCTGAATAACCTCCAGCACGGTCCCTTTCTGCTTGGAATCCTCAACGGGGAGTTGCGCCACTGCCTCTGCAAAGTCGGTATCAAACTCTTTGCCGACAACTTCTATCTCCTCCAGGCCGCAACTCTTCATATAAGAGAGCAACTTGTTGTAGATAAGGCCCGTACCCTCTTTTTCAAAAGTACTGGCCTCGGTCTGCTCCAGCTGCTTGATAGCCCGTTCGCAATCGTCCAGCACGGGGAGCATCCCCTTCAGAATGTCTTCTCCGGCCGATTTCACCAGATCCAGCTTCTCCTTTGAGGTGCGGCGGCGGTAGTTGTCAAACTCAGCAGCCAAGCGCAGGTACTTGTCCTGTGCCTCCGCAGCCTGCTTCTGTGCTTCGGCCAGTGCATCTGCCGTTTCGGCAGCAGTATCAGCAACCTGCTCTTCTGCCTGTGCCTGAGCGGCTTCCTGCTGCTCTTGAGCCTTCTCCCCTACCTTTTCTTCTGGTTTGTCGTTCTTTTTGAAATCTTTATTGTGTTTCATGATTGTCTGTTTTTACCGGAACCAAGACAAGGCAAATTGTTTGCCAACGGGGCCAAATGCGACAAAATGGCATATTTCTATACCGTCATCGCACCGTCGATGGTGATGACCTGGCCCGAGACGTACGAAGCCAGTTCGCTGGCAAGGAAGCAGCAGACATTGGCGATGTCCTCCGGAGTGCCGCCGCGGCGCAGGGGAATGTTGTCGACCCACTGCTTGAGCATCTCCTCGGGGAGCTTCTTTGTCATATCGGTAAGGATGAAGCCGGGCGCAATGGCGTTGACGCGGATGTTGCGGGGGCCGACCTCCTTTGCCAGGGTGCGGGTAAAGGCCACGATAGCGCCCTTGGATGCGGAGTAGTTGCACTGGCCGGGATTGCCGCGCAGACCGGCTACGGATGCCACGTTGATGATGCAACCCTTGCGGGCCTTCATCATTGCCGGTACCGCAGCGTGGCAGTAGTTATAAACGCTCTTGAGATTGATGCGGAGCACATCGTCCCAGGCCTTTTCGTCCATGCGTACCAGCAGACCGTCGCGGGTGATGCCGGCGTTATTTACCAGGATGTCCAGGCGGCCGAAAGCCTCCAGAGTCTGATTTACGACACTGGCGGCCTGCTCAAAGTCGGAGACGTCGCTCTGGATGGCCAGAACCTTGACGCCGAAAGCCTCCAGCTCACTCTTGGTGGCCAGGGCGTTGTCGTCTATTACGATGTCGCAGAATGCGATGTTGGCGCCTTCGGCGGCGAATTTAAGGGCGATGGCCTTGCCGATGCCGCGGGCCGCGCCTGTAATTAATGCTACTTGTCCTTCTAAAAACATAATTATCAAATTATTTGGGCGGACAGATCATAATAGTCCGCGTCGGTTATTTTCACATTTATAAAGCAGCCCTCGATGCCGGCAGGAGCCGCCTTGAGGGGAATTATTACCTGCCCATCCACTTCCGGCGATTCTTTGGAGGTGCGGCAGAAAAGATTGCCGTCTTCAAAGGAATCCACGATCACTCGCTCCTGGCTTCCTATTCGGGAGGTGTTGTAGGCCAGCGATATACCGCTCTGAAGCTCCATCAGACGGTCGTAACGCTCTTGCTTCACCCGCTCCGGAATCGTATCCTTGAAATTGAGGGCGCCGTAGGTCCCCTCCTCTTCGCTGTAAGTAAAGGCCCCGAGCCGCTCGAAGCGCATATCCTTTACATATTGGAGCAGGCGCTTGAACTCGCGCTCGGTTTCCCCGGGATGCCCCACGATCATGGTGGTGCGCAGCGCCACGCCGGGCACCTTGGTGCGGAACTTCTCTACCAGGGAACGCATCTGCGCCTCGTCGGAAGGGCGCCGCATCATACCCAGCACCTTGGCGTCGCAGTGCTGCAGGGGAATGTCTATATACTTGCAGATCTTGGGATTTACGGCCATCAAGTCCAGCAAGTCCTCCGGAAATGCCTCGGGATAACTGTAGTGCAGCCGGATCCACTCGATGCCCTTTATCTGCGAGAGACGATCCAGCAGCGGCGCTATCATCCGCTTGCGGTAGAGGTCCAGGCCGTAGTAGGTGGTGTCCTGCGCCACCACAATCAGCTCCTTTACGCCGCTTTCTGCCAGGGACGAAGCCTCGTCGGAGAGCGCCTCCATATCCACCGAAACGTGGCGCCCACGGATGCCGGGAATGGCGCAGTAAGAGCAGGCGCGATCGCACCCCTCGGAAATCTTGAGATAGGCGTAGTGGCGCGGAGTGGTCAGATGGCGTCGGAATTCCAGCGCCGGCGAATACTTCACCCCCAGCGCTGCCAGCAGCCCCTTGAAGTCATTGGCTCCGAAGAAGCCGTCCACCTCTGGAATTTCCGCCTTGAGTTCGGCCGGATAGCGCTGCGAGAGGCATCCGAAGGCATATACGCGCTTCACAAAGCCCTGCTTTTTAGCCTCCACGGCCTGCAATATGGCGTCAATGGATTCCTGCTTGGCGTCGGCGATGAAGCCGCAGGTGTTGAGTATCACCACATCGGCACCGCCCGGTGCAAAAGGGGCCTCTTCCGGACATATCTCTATGCCGGAGGCGGCCAGCTGGCAGAGCAGATGTTCAGAATCGACCCTGTTCTTTGAGCAGCCCAGAGTTATCAGCTGAACTTTCACGGATTATTCGGCTGCTTCTTCCTTCTTCTCTTCCTCTTCTTCTATGAATTCCAGACTGCCGAAACGGGCCAGGTTGCTGTACCAGTCCAGGACCTTCTTCATGTGGGAAACATAGAAGCGGTCGCGGTCATAGCCGGGGAGCACCTTGGCAAAGAACGCCTTGATGGCTTCGGGATTGTCCTTGCTGCTGGGAGCGGGTTTGTCGCCCAGCTCCGCATGCATATCCTCGAGCACCTTCTTCAGAGTCACTTCGCCGTCGTCGGCATAGATGCTGACATCTGCCAGCGTGGTGACCTTGGCAGAAGTAGAAACGCTGCTGCGCTTCTTGCTTTCCATTGCCTCTACGATAAAGCCGTTGCGGCCCTGTGCGATATATTCGAACAATCCGGGCTGACCCGAGATTGCCAAAACTTTCTTAAGATCGATTGCCATTTTTATTCTGTTTTAAGTTTTCTATCAATTCCAATATCCGCGGGAGATACGCCGTGGTATCGTCCGTGATTATCGTCATATCGGCCTTCGCCTCACGTTGCGCATCTGTCCACTGGTTTGCCATGCGCCGCAGGATCTGCTCGCGGGTGGCGCCGTCACGCTTCGTGGCCCGTTTCACCCGCACCTCTTCGGGTGCCGAAACCGTAATGACGTAATCTGCAAATTTATCAAAAAAAGGCTTTTCCAGCAATATCGCCGACTCCAGTATCACTATGTCGGAGGGTTGAGTCGCCGCCCACCTGAGAAAGTCCGCCGCCACCGCCGGGTGCACCACCGACTCCAATTTTTCAAGAAGTGTCCGGTCACCAAAGAGACGGGCGGCCATCTTGCGGGTATTCAGGGAACCGTCGGCACCAAGTACCTCAGTACCAAGCAACTGAACCACTTCCGAGGCCAGTGCTTTGTCTTCCCGATACAGATCCTTGGTGCGGCCGTCGCAGTCGTAAGCGGGAACGCCTAGGGCGGCGAAAGCCTCCAGAATGGCGGATTTGCCGCTGCCGATTCCGCCGGTGATGCCTATGACCGTCTTTTTCATTTGAGCTCCAGCACTACGCACTCTACCGAAGGGGGATCCAATTCATAGGAAATCATCTGCGCCGGTGCGCTGTAGAGTTTGGGAATCACGACGCCGGAACGGGAGGCGGCAAAATCGCTGTAATAAACCACGAATGTGGGGGGATTCTCCTGCGAGGCGCCCTCCGCCAGAGCGTACGGCACACGGTAGCGTACCGTGCCGGAAGAGGGATTTATCATTATGCTGACCTTGGCCGGCTTGCCCACCAGGGAGAAGTCGACCTCGCTTGAGAGTTCTATGTAGCGGACGATATCGATGTGGTACTCAGCCTCGGTGGCAGAAATCTCCACTCCCCTGAGCGGCTTGATACGGACCTTGCCGTCCAGCGGAGCGTCGGCGTTGTTGAACACTACCTTGTCGGTCTCCACCTGGCTGATTCCCTCCAGCAGCGACAAATCGCCGTATACCGCCACAGAATCGGGCTTGACCACGATGTCGGAGGCTATCATATACTGGCTCTTGCAGGTGATATCCGGCTGCACAACCACCGGCACCTTCTTGTGGGTACGAGGTGTCAGTTTAAAGGTCAGTTTCTCTGTATCAAACGAGTTGATGGTCATATTGGAGCCCAGCGTCTGATAGAGTTCTTCCGTCAAATCGCGGGTATATACCTCGAACAGGTTGTTCTCCCCCTCCACCCGGTGCAGCTTGCTGCCGGGTACGTTCAGGGTGATGCTGCGGGCGATATTGGCCGAGCGGCGAAGGCCGATGATGGAAAAGCCGGTGCCGGTGGCCCGTATCACGAGCACATCGTCACTGGCCGACTCTCCCGCGTATCCCTCCAAATCGGTATTCAAGGTCACCTTGAACTTCATGGGGACCATATACTTGAGGGACATGCCGTGGAAGAACCAGACCGAAAAAGCCAGGATCAGAGAGATGAGCAGTGCCACCCAGTCGTTTCCCAGCTTTTTCAGAACCCTTTTTCCGCTTTCGTCGCGCATATCAGGGCTTTATGCCTGTTGCGAATCGCTGAAGTCCTTTACCAAAGATGCCTTGTCAACCCTGATGGAGACACCCTTGCTGATTTCAATGTCGACGGTCTTGTCGGCAATTTCGTTTACCGTGCCGTATATGCCGCCGATGGTGACAACCTTGTCACCTTTCTTGAGCTCGCTGCGGAACTTTTCCATCTCTTTCTGCTTCTTCTGCTGGGGACGGATCATAAAGAGCCACATCACCACGAAAAGCAGTACTATCATAATCAGGAATGACCAGTTGCCACCGGCTCCCTGGCCTGCTGCAGCGCCGTCGGTTGCTGCCGGTTGCGCCATAAGGAATGTCAAAAACTTCATATTGTCAATATTTTAATTGTTTATTCATCTCCCGTATAAAGGCCGCGCCCCTCCTTTACCACCTCTCCGCTCTGCTGCATCCTCTTGAGGATCACATCCAGCAGGCCGTTGACAAAAGTGTGGCTGTTGGGGGTGCTGTAGAACTTGGATATCTCCACATATTCGTTGATGGTGACCTTAAGCGGAATGGTGGGGAACTTGACCGCCTCTGCCATGCCCATCACTATCAGACAGGCATCCACCCTCACGATGCGGTCGGGATCCCAGTTGGGAACATTCTCGCGCACGGTCGCCAGGTTCTTGTCGAAATTTGCCATGGATGCCGCCAGCAGGTCGAAGGCGAAGGTGCGGTCGTCGTCCTTGAGAAAGACGTTGTGACGGGGCACCGCCGACTTGGGCGAAATGGCCGCCAGGTCGTGGATAATCACGTTCAGCACATAGCCCAGGTCGTCGGCCCAATAGACCGATGTCTCTTCCAGGATGTCCCAGAGCATCTCGTTGTCTTCCAGTTCCTCTTCGTAGATGCGGCTGATAAAGCGGCAGTCGGCGGCAAAGGAATCTTCATCAGAAGAAATATACTCCTGATAGTAATCAGAAGCCACGATGCCGGCGTACAGTTTCTTGAGAAAGACGTCGTATTCCGCCCAGCCGAAACCCTTCTTATCGCAAATCTTCTGGAATTCATCGTCTTTCTCCAGCAAAGCAATGAAGCGATTGTCCACAAAACGGGTGCTGGCGTTGAGTTCACTTTCTGACGGGTTGAACTTGCTCTTGCCGATCTCAATCTTTTCTGCGGCCAACTTCTTGAGCGCCGGGCACAGGTTCAACAAGAAATAGTATAAATCAAGCGTTTTGGAAAGAGATAGCTGCAATTCCTTTTCTGCCTTTGACAAATCGGCTTCCCGGGAAGTTTCGGCAGCGTAAAGAACCTTAAAGACCTTGATGCGGATTAACCGGCGATTGAGCATAAAAAAATCGAAATATTTTGTACAAATATAGGTTTTAATGATAAATAAATTACCTTTGTTTAGAGAATTTTAAAAAAGATTGCCATGTATTTTGAAGATTACGAAAACGCGAAGAGTCAGGAGCGCAATAGCGATGATGTTTATTCCAAGCCCGTCAGGGCCGGCAAGAGGACCTATTTCTTTGATGTAAAGGCCACTAAGGGCAACGATTACTATCTCACCATCACAGAGAGCAAACGTAAGGTAGAGCAGGACGGCAAGTTTGTTTACGACAAGCATAAAATCTTCCTTTACAAAGAGGATTTCGAGAAGTTCAGCGAGGGTCTGCAGGAGGTTATCAACTATATCAAGGAGCGTTGCCCCGTGACTGAGGCCCGCCCTTACAACGATGGTTACCAGCGCAGCGAAGAGTCCGGAAAGCCTGCCGGCCCCGGTTACTCAGACGTTGATTTTGACGAACTGTAGTATGGACGGTAACGAGGCCGACGTATTTTACAGGGAGAGATATGGCATAGACATTACAGACTACGGCTACGTGGTTCAAAAATCGCTTGAGTCCCTCTATCAGCGAGGAGTCAGACTAAGCGTCAAAAAACTTTACCGGAAATTCGAGCAAAGCGGCATCAGCCTTAAGATGAGTTCCCTGGAAAGGATACGGCTCAGGGCGTTGCTGCGCCGTACCCAGGACGAGCCGCCGATGCTCACTGATTATGGTGCCAGAATGTGGTACATCATGCAGATGCGCCCGTTCGAGGCCCACGACATGGCATTTCTGGCAGGCCGGTTCCCTATGGAGACCGCCCGTCATTATCCTCATCTTATCTGTGATGACGGTTATCTGATACCGGCGAATATGTATTCCAACAGCACCGCCAGCGCCAAGAAAGCGGCGGTGATCCGGCACTCTTTGTCGGCCGCGCCCCACACCAGGTAGTCATAGATAACCAGCGACACCGGCGCCATAATCAGCAGCACATTCATAATGAATCCGCCGTAGCTGAAAAGTGCCAGCAACAGGGTGATGACAGCCGAATAGGCGAAAATCATTATCATCACCTTGGAGTGGGAGACGCTGTACTGGGCGTTACGTTTCAGGAAAGAAATCAGCGAGACGATGAAACATATCAGCAGGGTCACTATCTTGATGACCCGGGCGGCGGAATTCGCCCCGAGACCGGGGTAAGGCGCCACCATGGCCGACAAATAATCCTTTACCGCCGGCATTATCATGCGGACATCGCCGGTAGCCAGCCGGTATGCCAGGAAGAAGGCCATCGGCAGCAGGAAACCCGCTATCGAAGAGACAATAAAGCGCGCCTTGTCGCCCGCCATGAAAAAGTTCATTATCAGGAAGAACAACGCCAGCCATGCCAAGGGCGGGAACAACATGGAGGCCAGCGCAAGCAGCGCGCTGTAGAGGAAGGCCAGGTCGTCGTTGCTGTCGCCGCCGTAGAAACGCGCCGCCACATAAAACGCCAGATTGACCGGCAGCACGCACCAAAGCGAGGGGTCGTAGAGCGCCACGGCCGGGAAGCTGAGGACCAGTATGCCAAACACGAACGGTGCGGCGTGGTTGATGCTCACCGCAAAAAAATCGACCGTAAAATAGACCAGCGCGGCATTTGCTGCCAAAAATAACAGGCCGCCGATAACGCCCAACGCAGTGATGGGCTGCTTATGGAAGATGAATGTCGACAGGACATACAGCACCACGGTGAAAGCCACCAAGACGTACATGTACTTGCGTATGTCAAAATGCCGCTTCATGGTTTGCCATTAGAGATATTTCAGCAAGTCCCTGGTAATGTCGCTGCGGTGGTAAGCATCCTTGAAATCGATATTGGCCGCCGCCGAGTAGGCCTTGCGGCCCGCCTGCACGATGTCGGGGGCGTTGGCCACTACGGCCAGCACTCGACCGCCGCTGGTCACCACGCCATCATCTGCCGCTTTGGTACCCATATGGAACACTGTGGCACCGTCGGCTTCAGCCTTGTCGATGCCGGTTATCGGGTAACCCTTACCGTAGCTGCCGGGATAGCCGCCGGAGACGATAACCACCGTCACAGCCGCCTCAGGACTGATTTCTATCTTCTGGTTTTTCAACTCGCCCCTGGCCGCCGCCTCCAGATGGAGCAGCAGGTCGCTGGAGATGCGCGTCATCACCGACTCGGTTTCGGGGTCCCCCATACGGACGTTGTATTCTATCACGTACGGATCTCCGCAGCAGTTCATCAATCCGATAAATATGAAGCCTTTATAGTCGATATTGTCGGCTGCCAGGCCGGCGATGGTGGGCTTCACTATACGCTCCTCCACCTTATCCATAAAGACCTTATCGGCAAAAGGAACTGGAGAAACGGCACCCATGCCACCGGTATTCAGGCCGGTGTCGCCGTCGCCGATGCGCTTGTAATCCTTTGCCTCGGGCAGGATCAGATAATCCTTGCCATCTGTGAGTACGAAAACAGACACCTCAATGCCGCTTAGGAACTGCTCTATGACGACCTTGCTGGAGGCTGCGCCAAACTTGCCGGAGAACATCTCCTCCAACTCTGCACATGCGGCAACGTAATCGTCCAGAATTACCACTCCCTTACCGGCTGCCAGGCCGTCCGCCTTGAGCACATATGGCGGCTGCAGCGTCTTCATAAAGGCCTTTGCCTCCGCCAGAGTCTCTTTTGTGAAAGGCTTGTAAGCCGCGGTGGGGATGCCGTGGCGCGACATGAAGTCCTTGGCAAATTCTTTGCTGCCTTCCAACTGTGCGCCAGTTTTGCCGGGGCCAACCACCAGAAGCTGCGGAAAACGGCCCTTAAGAAAATCGGTGAGACCGTCCACCAGCGGATTCTCAGGCCCCACGACCACCAAATCGATGCCGCTTTCGGCCACAGCGGATGCAATCGCCTCGAAATCCCCCACCCCAGCCGCGATGTTGGTAGCGAAAGAAGCGGTGCCGGGATTGCCGGGCAAGCAGTAAAGTTTATCCAGATACTTACTCTGTGAAATCTTCCACGCAATGGCATTTTCGCGGCCGCCGCTGCCCACGACAAGAACTTTTAATGACATATAGCTTTGTTTATTGTCACAAAGATAACTACATTTGCTTTTATGAAAATAATCCGAGTCATTATTTTGTGCTGTGTTCTGGCCGCTGCCATATCCTGCACTCCGCGCGGTATTATTCCCAAGCGGAAGATGGCCGCCATCAATGCAGAAATGTTCCTGTTTGACCAGTATGCCGCTGCCGACAGGGAGATTAAGCGCATCACCGACACCACCGCCATATACAAGCCGCTGCTGCGCTCATACGGCTACACAGCCGACGATTATTTCCGGTCACTGGAGTATTATCTGGATAATTCCCGCGAAATGGCGGAGGTTCTGGACATGACGGAGAAGATTCTTAAAAAGCGGGAAAACAAGATACTCAGGCGCATAGAGGCCGGAGCTCGTAAGAACGACACCACGATAATCGAGAAGCCGCGCAAGCAGAAAAAGAGCGACGAAAGTGACGACGATGAATTGCCAAAGGCGGACGAAACCCTCAGAATGAACTAATAACTTAAAATATGGACTTTTTCGAAAAGTATTCTTACAGACCCGCCGACATCGATGCCAAGGTCGCCGCAGTGAAAGAGAATCTTGCACAGTGGCAGGACAAGAAAGTGTGGCGCGATGCACTGGGCATGATAGATTTGACCTCGCTGACGGTTAGCGACACCCCCACCAAAATCGCCGCCATGACCGACAAGGTCAACCATTTTAACGAGATATATCCCGACTATCCGATGCCCGCATCGATATGCGTCTATCCCAATCTGGCCAAAGCCGTGGCAGACGCCAGATATACCAAGGATATCCACATCACCGCCGTGGGCGGCGGATTCCCCGCTTCCCAGACGTTTCTCAGCGTCAAGATAGCCGAGTGCGTTGCCGCCGTAAAAGACGGCGCCGATGAAATTGACATCGTGCTCGCCCACAACTCTTTCTGCGATGGCCGCTACGACGATGCCGCCAAGGAGATTTCCGATATCAAGCAGGCGATTGTCTCTGTGAATCCGGCAGCCCACCTCAAGGTGATTCTGGAAACCGGCGCGCTGGCAAGCTGCGATGATATCGCCACCGCATCGTTCCTGGCGATTGAGGCTGGAGCCGATTTCATCAAGACCTCAACGGGTAAAATCGGTGTCTCCGCCACTCCCGAAGCCGCATACGTAATGTGCGAATGCATCAAGGCTTACTTCGATGCCACCGGTAAGAAGATAGGCTTCAAGCCCGCCGGCGGCGTCTCTTCTGCCAGCGACGCATCTCTCTACTATGGCATCGTGGATACCGTCCTTGGCAAGGAATGGCTCAACAAGGGTCTGTTCCGGTTCGGTGCCAGCCGTATGGCCAACAACCTGCTCACAGCCCTCGAGGGCAAGGAAGTCAAATACTTCTAATTCAGAGGATGATCTTCGTGGAAAAGGAGTAACCTGCGCGCAAGCTCGGGTATGTCTTCCTTTGCTATAAGCGAAGTGCAGGCGCGGATTCCCTGGCGGGTGCTGCCGCAGGTATCCAGGCTGATGGCCGATATACCGTAGAAGAGCATCTCCTCCAGCAGTTCGGCGCCGGTCATGCCGGGATAGCCGTAGGTGAAGTAGAAGCCGTCGGCTATGTCCTCGTCCAAATCCTTGTCATAGGTTATCTCAAAGCCTGCGGCCAGGAATGCATCCTTCATTGCGCGCGCCTTGCGGCCGTATTCCAGCACCTCTTCCCGGAAGTTGTAACTGCCGTCGCTGGCTGCCTTGAACAACGCAGCGAGTGCATATTGCGCCGAATGGGAAGTGCCGCTGGAGAGCGGATGCAGACCGCCGTAGACCACGGCGTTGCGGAACACATCCGAAGAGTAGAACCGTTTCAGGTCGGGATATTTGCGGGCGGCCAGATGGTCGCTCATAGCCAGTATGGCGATACGCTCGCCGGCATAACTGAAGGCCTTGGAGCTGGAAATCAACAATATGTAATCGTCGGCATACTTACCCACCGAAGGTTGGTAAGGCGGCACGCCGGGGTGGCCATAGTCCTTGCGGAAATCCATCCCGAAATAGGCCAGATCCTCGATTACGATGACATCGTATTTGCGGGCCACCTCCCCTATTATCCTCAATTCGTCTTCCGTGAGGCAAACCCACGAGGGGTTGTTGGGATTGGCATAGAGCAGGCTGTGGATATTGCCCTTGGAGAACATCTCCTCCAGCTTGCCACGCAGCTTTTCGCCACGGAAATCGTAGATATCGAATGATTCCACGGGGATTCCCAGCACCTTGTTCTGGAACTTGTGAACCGGGAAGCAGGGGTCAATAAACAGCGTGGTAGTCTTTCTGGCGTCGGTACGGCCGGCAATCATAAACGAGACGAATGCCGCCTGCATGGAGCCGACGGTGGCCAGGCAGTTTTCCGGCGCGATGTCTATGTCTATGAAGTTCTTGATGAACCGCGAAGCCTCCTTGCGCAGAACGGGAATGCCGTCGATGTCGGGGTAATTGGCGGGTACGCCCTTTCGCAGCGCCTCGATTTGGGCGTCAATACCCACCTTGGCGGCGGGCAGGCCGGGATTGCCCATCTCCATATGGATGAAGTGGACTCCGCTGGCAGCCTCCAGGATATCGGAGAGTTTCTTGATTTCGCGTATGGTTGCCTTACCCACACGGGGCAGGCCGCTATCGGCGAAAATTCGCCGCACCAGCGTCTCGTCCAGCAGATTGTGTTTCATAGAGCCTTAGATTGTGCGGCCGGGATACTCCTTGAGGGCCTTTTCCAGACATACCAGGGCTGCGCGCAGGTCCTCTTCCTTGAGCACATACGCAAAGCGTGCCTGGTTCTTGCCCAGACCCTTGGTTACATAGAAACCGGCCATAGGTGCAAACATCACCGTCTGATTGTTGTAGTTGAACTCTTCCAGCAGCCAGCGGCAGAACTTTTCGGCATCGTCCACCGGCAGCTCCACGGCCGCATAGAAGGCGCCCAGAGGCATCGGGCAAACTATTCCCTCTATCTTGTTCAAGCCCTCCACCAGAATCTGGCGACGCTTGAGGTATTCCTTCTTGACATCGTCAAAATACGACTGAGGCGTATCCAGGGCGGCGAGGGCTGCGATCTGGCCCCATTTGCTGCAGCAAAGGCGCGCCTGTGCGTATTTGAGCACCAGTGGCATAAACTCCTTGTTGCGGGATACGATAAAGCCTACGCGGGCACCGCACATACTGTAACGCTTGGACACCGAGTCGATGAGGATGATATTGTCGTCCATATCGGGCACCTGCATAAACGAGAAGTGCGGCTCGTCGGTATAGCAAAACTCGCGGTAAACCTCGTCTGCAATGATGAACAGGCCGTGCTTTTTGGCAATGCTGCACAGTTGCAGGACATCTTCCTTGCTGTAGAGCTTGCCCGTCGGGTTGGCGGGGTTGCAGATCAGTATCGCCTTGGTTTTGGGAGTGATGACCTTCTCCACCTCGCTCATCGGCGGCAGTGCAAAGCCGTCCTCGATATGGGTGGTGATGGGCACAAGCTTGGCGTCGAACTGAATCGAGAAGGTGTTGTAGTTGGTATAGAACGGCTCAAACACGATAATCTCGTCGCCGGGGTCGCAGATGGCCTCTATGGAGATCTGGATGGCCTCGCTGCCGCCGTGGGTTACGATTATGTCCTTGGTCTCCACGTCTATGCCGATGCCTTTGTAATAGCCCACCATACCCTCGCGCAGAGGCAGGTCGCCCAGCGAGTTGGGGTAGGATATGATAGAAAGTTTATTGTTCCTGACGGCCTCCAGCGCCACTTCGGGCGAGTCCAGGTCGGGCTGACCCATATTCAGGCGATAGATCTTGATGCCGCGCTTTGCGGTTTCATCACTCAGGGGGATAAGCTTTCTGATTGGGGAATAAGGCATTGCAAGCGCCTTCTTGGAAAATGTCAGCATATCTGTTTCTATTTATTGTCTTTCATAAAGTGCCAGTTGCTTCAAAAAGCCCTCAATCTTGGGCTGGATTGCGCGCGTGGGACAGTCGTAGTTGTTCACCATTATCGCAAACCTCAACATATCGCCGCCCTCAGTCTCAACGTACCCCGCGTAGCATTTGACCGCCGTCATGGATCCGCTCTTGCAGTGGATGCGGCTGCGCAGGCTTTCGGGCTCCTTTGAGAGCACATACTTGAGGGTTCCTTCGCCGCCAGGGGTCGGGAACGAGGCCAAGTACTCGGCAAATATATTGCTCTTTTGCATTATTCGGTAGAAATTGCAGAAAAAACGGGGCGAAATAAAGTTGAACCGGCTCAATCCACTGCCGTCGTCCTGCCTCAATCCGGTGGTTCTGCAACCCATAGTGCCGATATACTCCTCCACCGCCTTTGGCGCCGTGGAATAACTCGCTTCCCCCGTCAGGTACAACCCCAGCATCATAAACAGCGTCTCCGCAAAGAAATTGTTGCTCTTGGTGTTGGTCTCGCGGCAGATGTCAGGCAGCGAGGGAGAGAAGGTGGTTATCAGCAATTTAGCCGTATCGGGGGTCGCACCCAGCGATGCGCCTCTGGTTTGGATTCCTTCTGATGCCAGGCACACATTGAAGGCCTCGGCACAGGTCAGCGCCGGGAATTTGTTGGATACCGCAATGGTGTCGATTCTGCGGTCGGCGGCGTAGGTGCCGGTGAAACGGCCCACCGGTGAGAGGTCACTGGCGTAATATGTCAGCTTATTGCCGGTCTTGGATGCGCCCGTAACAGCATCCTGACGGACATTCATCTCGGAATAAACCGCCTCCACGGGGGAGATTTGCAGGCTGTCGCCTTCTGCAAAGCCCGGTTCCACACGGTAGTAAGAGAGGTTTTCGGCAAATGAGAGGCCGCACGGGCCGCTGCCGTAGTCGGTACCCAGGTCGCTCCAGCACCAATTGTCCTGGATGATGCCCTCCTTGAAGATGCCGGCATCGCCCTTCACTCTGCCATCGACGGCGGTGATTCCAACCGCCTTAATGGCATTTGTCCACTTGCCGAACACCAGATTGATATCTTCTGCGATGGGGCTGTGCGAACCCAGAGTCGGGTCGCCGCCGCCTATGATGTAGAGATCTCCGTGCAGCACACCGTCTTCATCTACGGTGCCCGCGGCGGCTATCTTGGTTTCAAATCGGAAGTCGGGGCCAAGGACGTCCAGAGCCACGCCGGTGGTTATGGTCTTCATGGTCGATGCCGAAAGCAGCGGCAGGTCGGCATTCCACTGCGCCACCGTCTTTCCGCGGCCGTCCACCGCCAGAATCGCCACAGCGGCATTTTTGAGCAGCGTGTCGGTCTTCATACTCTGGTCGACATAGCGCTGCACGTTGTTCTGGGCAAACACTGGCGCCGGCGCCAGCAGCACCGCCGCAACGACCAGGCAGAACAGTTTCTTCAGCATCACCGAAAGAATTATGTTGCAAAGATAAAGAAAATGAAAGAATCATTTTTCTTATATTTGCATATCTCTTGAACGGGATATACGGCTGGCTGCGGAGATCGCGTAACTACCCTGCACCAGGGGGCCCATAAATGTACACTGGTGTCTTCTATGACACTGCCGACACCGCCGATTCCGTTTCTTGTAATGGGAAAATATGGTCGCAACAGTCCGCGCAAATAGTGCGTGGAGCGGTTGAACACACCTTTAAAACATTACAAGATATGGAAAAAACATTCAATCAAAACATGCCCGGAGGAGAGATCATCCTCTACCAGACTGCCGACGGCAAGGCAAACATCGATGTCAAACTCGAAAATGAGACCGTGTGGCTCACGCAGGACCAACTAGTCCAATTATTTGACAGAGATAAATCCGTTATTTCAAGGCACATCAAAAACATCTTCGAAGAAGGTGAGCTCGATCCCAAAGTGGTTGTTGCAAAAAATGCAACTACCACTCCACATGGCGCCCTAAGGGGTAAATGGCAGACACACGAAGTTGTTTACTACAACCTAGACGTCATTATTTCCGTTGGTTATCGCGTCAAGTCCCAACGCGGCACCCAGTTCCGCATCTGGGCCAATTCCGTCCTCAAAGAATATTTGGTCAAGGGCTATGCAGTAAAGAACGAACTTGCTCAACAAAAGTATGAAGAATTGAAGGCCCTGGTGGATGTGATGGGCAGGACAATGGGATATCTGGAAACCCCGGCAGACGACCAGATCAAATCCATCTTCGATGTCGTCAAGGACTATACCTACGCGCTGGATACCCTCGACAACTATGATTACCAGCGGCTGCCTGTCAAGGCAACGACAAGGGAGACTTTTCACGCGACCTACGACAATGCGATGGAAGTAATCCACAGTCTCAAGGACAAGTTTGGCGGCAGCGACCTTTTCGGACACGAAAAAGACGAATCCTTCAGGAGTTCCATCGGCCAGATATATCAGACGTGGGACGGCATCGACCTATATCCATCGGTAGAAGAAAAGGCCGCTATGCTGCTCTATCTGGTTGTCAAGAATCACTCCTTCTCCGACGGCAATAAGCGCATCGCCGCCACGCTGTTCCTGTGGTTTATGGACAAGAACCGTATACTTTATTCATCCGACGGCCACAAACGCATCGCCGACAATGCCCTCGTCGCCCTCACGCTGATGATTGCGGAGAGCAAGATGGACGAGATGGATATTATGGTCAAAGTTGTGGTCAACCTGATCAATGGGGATAACAAATAATAAATTCACAAACATACCCTTAAAACAATTCAAGATATGGGAAAACAAATAATTCTCAACATTGCGAATTATTCGCGAATTATTACTAACTTTGCATTGAAGACTTGTGGCGTATGAATGTGATGTTTGATAGCACCGCTTTGGAAGAGTTGTATAGTATCGGAACGACATCGTCTCATATGTACAACAAGTTGCCCGCTGACATTATCAAACGGTTCGTCAAAACTGTTAATTATTTGAAAGCGGCTCGACGAATAGAAGATTTGTATGTCATCAAGTCATTGCATTATGAGAAGAAATCCGGCGACTTGAATGGCGTAGAAGCCGTATGGATCAATGACCAATACCGCATATTGTTCAGTAGCTCGCCAAACGAAGAAGGCATAATAGTGAATGTGTTAATCACAGAAATATCCAAGCACTATGAGTAAGAAAGATTTGACCCCTTTTGTTGCAACACATCCTGGAGAACTTATAAAGGATGAGCTTCAGGCACGGAAGATGACACAAAAGCAACTGGCACAACTTGCCGGAATTGCCGAATCTGTGCTTAGCGAAATAGTCAATGGCAAACGTAGTATTTCTATCAATACAGCAATTGCTTTAGAAAAGGCCATTGAGATACCCGCAGATTATTGGGTGAATCTTCAATCCCAATACGATTTGGATTCATCCGTAATAGCCTTACGAGATAAAAAAAAAGCTACTGCGACACTTACCATTCCGGCTCGGGATAGACGCCTGCTACAGGAAATTGCCCATAAGTTCGGTTGGGCGTGCGTGTTTTAGCATATTCCCTTCTAAATCGCCTGGGACCGCAACGGAAAGAAGATTAACACGAGGTCGGCGAGATAGCAGGAAGGATGCCCCGAGTAACTGCTGCCCCCTTTATGCAGCTCATAACCGCGAAGTACAAATTGACGCCCGTCTTTGGATTTCGCTACTGCATTACCCCCCGTTTTCCCCGTTATCTTGCAGCGAGACACAAATACTGGTCGTTATTTGTACCTCGGTTCACCGAAATGAGTATTTGTGAAATTATGAAATATTGGTAACTTTGTGCAAACGTTTTGTACAATGAAGACTACTTCTGTTGCGCTTGGCCAACATTTCGAGGAATTTATCCAGGCAAGCATCCTAAGCGGGCGTTATAACAACGCCAGCGAAGTTGTCCGTTCCGGTCTCCGTCTTCTTGAGGATCGCGAGCAAAAAATGGCCGCGCTACGCTCTGCCATCGAAGAGGGTTTGAATAGTGGTATTGTGGAAGATTTCGATACGCAGGATTTCCTGCTGCAGATGAAGGAGCGCAAATATGGCAAGATTTGACATCACCAAAGAGGCCACAGACGACCTCTACAAGATTTGGGATTATACCGTTGATACCTGGTCAGAAGAACAGGCCGATAAGTATTATTCTGAGCTTATAGCCTCTTTTGAGGTCATTTCAGCCTCGCCATTAAATATCGGGAAGCCGTTTGATGAAATCATTCCGGGCATTCGCGGCCACCACGTCAGGCGGCATATGGTATTCTACGCCACGCAAGCTAACGGTCGAGTTCTGAGAGTTCGTGTTCTTCACGAGAAAATGGACTATCCACGCCACCTCAATCCATATATAGATGAGGCCTGACATCTGTCGCGCACTGCCATATTTTGGCAATATCATAGTATTTCTTTGCACCTTGAAAGAAAGGTTAAAAGTAATACTATGGGAAACACTATCATTGACTTGATGTACAACATTAGGGAGAAGATGCGAAATGAGACAGGCGCAATGGCTATGTCAAATACTGGCAAAGCAAAAGATGAAATAGATGCACTCGCCGCAAGGCTTAATCTGACTTCTATTCAATCTGTTTTTCTCACTGCAATTGTACAACGTTCTGGCAGGTATCGTCTGGACACGGACGACATCGCCTCTTTACTGGACCTTGACTACCTTGACTTTCTCCGATACGACAGCGACTTGGAAACGCTGCGTAAACGCGGTTATATCCGTATTGACCTTGAGGGACAAATCACTATGCCTAAACATGTGCTTAAAGCACTTAAAAATGATCAGGATATAACGCCTGAAACTGTCAGTGGTCTTTCAACAGGGCAGATACTTGTTCGCATCAAGCGTCAGCTAAGCTTTCTTGAAAACAATGAACAGAGCATAGAGGAGGTGTGCGAAATGGTCTGGCTATATATCACAGAGAATCCTGACACCAGTATCTCACGCACTTTCGCAAGGCATCGACGTATGAACCACATCATCGACAAAGAGTTAATTGTTCTTTGCGCACTTATCTTCAGATACTGGTTTAAGGACGACGATATGGTAGGATGGCACGATATGGATGATTATTTCGAAGATGATGTGTTGGAAGATATGCGATCCTCATATTATGTAGAACATCTTATGTTACAGCGATGCGGCATCATAGAATTTACTTCAGAAGGTGGTATGCTTACCAAAGACTACTTTCACATCAAGGATGACATCAAGGCCGAAATATTCGCTGATGTTGGTGGCCTAAAACAAAAAAAACAGCAAGTATCAGCCTCCCGCAAGCTCGAAGCCGGGCAGATATCACCAAAGGCGTTGTTCTACAACGATGCCGAGGGGCGTCAAGTGGAGCAGCTGCGCCTATTGCTCAGCGAAAAGCGGTATGCAGAAATTCGCTCCAAGATTAAAGAAAAAGGTCTGCGCACAGGCTTCTCCTGCCTGCTTTACGGCGGTCCCGGCACAGGTAAGACCGAAACTGTGTACCAGCTAGCCCGCGAGTGCGGCCGCGACCTTTACATCGTGGACGTCTCCCAAATCAAGAGCTGCTGGGTCGGCGAGACCGAAAAGAACATCAAGGACGTGTTCAATAAATACCGTGCGTGCGTGGCCTCCGGCAGCACAGTGCCCATCCTCCTCTTCAACGAGGCCGACGCCATCTTCGGCATCCGCCAGGAGGGCGCCTCCCGCGCCGTGGACAAGATGGAAAACAGCATGCAGAACATAATCCTCCAGGAGATGGAGGACCTCGACGGCATCCTGATAGCCACCACCAACCTCACCCAGAATCTGGACAGGGCATTCGAGCGCCGCTTCCTCTACAAGGTTCGCTTTAACAAGCCCTCCATGGAGGCCAAGACACACATCTGGCAGACCATGATACCGTCACTCTCCGACGGCGAGGCAGAGCAGCTTGCCCGCGAGTTCGACCTCAGCGGCGGCCAGATAGAAAACGTTGCCCGCAAGAAAGCCATCAGTGACATAATCGGCCTTTCCGACAGCGGTTTCGACGCAATCCGCACCCTCTGCTCCGAGGAGACCATCACACGCTCGGCACCCATCAGAAAGATTGGGTATTAGAGCGGGTTCGGCGGCGATACGGGCATAAAATATGCAGTTACAGCACAAAAACACCGTTATGAGCAAACTGTTCACTATCTTAGCGTTAGTTTTGGTTATGGGAACAAACACGCATCGCATCTCTTCTGTCGAAACCCACGGCAGCTGGATTTATTTCTACGACGAAACGGGCCACAAATATCAAACCCTCTCCGTCTCCAGCGTTGGAGAGGTGCAGGGCTATAGCTCCACCTTTATGGTAAGCAGGAATGGCAGCTGGGTCTATCTATATGATTCGGAGGGGCGCAAATACCACACCATGAGCGCCAGCTACACAGGCGACGTGATTGGCGTTGCCGGCGACACCTTCACCACCCGCAACGGCAGCTGGATCTACACCTGGGACCGCAACGGCAAGAAGATCAATACAAGGTCGGCGAGATAGATACCCATAGCGATTCCAACCATATAAGCATCGCTACTATCAGTTTCTCCCCACTATTTGCAAAAAGTAGGGAGAAAAGTTTCTATATTTGCAAAAAAGTAGGGAGAAATGGCAACTATAGACAAGCTTCTTGCCGTGATTGAACGGTACAAGAACCTGGGCATTGATTCGCAGATAGACTACGACAAGTTCTACCTGTATTCCATCATTACTCATTCCACGGCAATCGAAGGCTCAACAGTAACCGAGTTTGAGAACCAGATGCTGTTCGACGAAGGCATTTCCGCCAAGGGCAAAACCATTGTCGAGCAGATGATGAACCTTGACCTTAAACGAGCCTACGAAGAGAGTATATCCCTGGCAAAAAAGCATACCCCGTTCAGCATCGATATGCTGTGCCAACTGGCACACCTTGTTATGGAACACACCGGTGCGACATACAAGACCGCCCTCGGAGATTTCTCCTCCGCCAATGGCGATTTGCGACTATTGAACGTCACCGCAGGTGTCGGTGGACAATCATATATGAGCTATCAGAAAGTACCGGCAAAACTGGAAGAGTTCTGCAAATGGCTGAACGCCGAAAGGGGGAAAGATCTCAATACCGCGCAGAGATACAACCTGAGCTTCGAGGCCCACTACAGGCTCGTAACAATTCACCCCTGGGCAGATGGTAATGGGCGTATGGCCCGATTGGTGATGAACCATCTCCAGTTTGAATTCGGCCTGGTTCCTACCAAGGTTTTAAAAGAAGACAAGGGTGATTACATCAATGCCCTCATCAATACCAGAGAATCCGGAGACATTGCCATCTTCCAAGAGTTTATGGTTGCGGAGATGGTCAAAACTTTGACCAAGGACATTGACTTATTCGTCAAATCGACAGAAGAAGAAAGTAGGGAGAATAAGCCAAAAAGTAGGGAGAAAATTCTGGAGTTACTGCGAATTCATCCAGAGTACACCACCGCCATCCTTGCGAAGGAAATCGGCGTCACCTCCAAAGCTATCGAAAAACAACTGGCCATCCTCAAGAAAGAAGGTCTCCTCCGCCGCGAAGGCTCCGACCGGAAAGGCAGATGGGTGGTGAAATAATCAAAACATATTATCCACTAATAGTTTTTGTCAGTAATAAATCATTTCATACAACTATCAACTGCTTTTTCATATTCTCTAACTAATAACACTACTCGATCAATATCAACAATAGTCGAGGTAAAAATAAAGTCTTTCGGTATCACCCCTATAGTCATATATACTCCAGCTCCAAAACGGGAAGGGCGCTCGATCGGCAACTTCATTTCTTCACATACTCTCAGTAACTTGTAATGATATCGGTTTCTGCATTCTGATGGATTATATTCTCCGTTATATTCAATCTTTACACAAAGCTTGCTTTGTTCAAACTGAAGATACATTCTGACCTCGTCATTCTCAACGAAATGCCACCAGAGCCCAAGGAAGCCACCAGATGGATTTGCGACATAGCTCCAACTTTCAACATCAATACATTTCTCTAGAGCGCGATAAAAACCTTGCCATTCGTACCATCTCCATTCATCAACCGAAACACTTCGATAATTATTGGTTGCATCTTCTATATCCTGAAGATGCTTGCGGTAATCCAGTACTAAAGGATTTGATCCATAATAATAGTTCAAGATTCCCAATAAAGCACCTCTATCAACAACTGAATAACCTAATTCATTAACAGCTTTTGCAATAGAGCCCGCCTCATTTTCTGTTTTAACATATGCGTAGAATAGTTTATCACGTTTATTATGATACTCATCTTCCACAGTTTTCCTATATCGGCTCAATTGATTATCATGAACGTATGTTCCTATTTTGTCTTCAATGATGAGGAATGCATCATCATTAATCTCTGCCCATACATCGATGTTTTCCCACTGTCTTCCAACATCAATCTTGTGAATATCTTCTTTACTCATACCTGTGAGCAATGCTACAAGCGACTTTCCCAGATTAGACAATCCTTCATCCGTGGCCAAATAAGAATCATCCGCCCACTTTATTAACCAAGCAAGGATTGCATCTTGACTTAATTCTGATGTGGCATATGAAAAAATATTTGGTGCATTACTGTCTGCCACAGTTGCATAATTCCTCAAGTATTCTCCATTTAACAACTCAGATAGTTTTAACAGTCTTGGAGCATATAACTCCATATTATCGCTAAGGAAACTATAAAGGAAAGCCAGATTATCCTCATTGACAACTTTCTCTTCCATCGAAGTCGGCTTCTTCCTTATTGTGGAAATAAGTAGTATTGCCAAATCTAGAACTCGCCATAAAGGTAATTCTTCGCTTTGTCTAGACCACCGTTTTCCATCCTCAGACCATCTCCAGACTTTAGCTGACACATCTTCTGGGTTCCAAGTTGCCCTGCCAAGAGAAATAAACTTTGCATCTCCTGCATTCGCATCTATTTCGGAATAGTCAATAGAAACAATGGGTTTATGTTTCAGATGCCGCGGTATTTCCATATGCTTAATTCTTTTATTGTAGAATGCTTTATATTCTTACCAGCTACTGTGCAGTTTTTCGTTCTCTTCATCGTCGAACATCCACGACGAATCGCCAGCGTCATCGAAAAGGGCGCTAATATCGTCTATAACACTTTCCTCCGTGTCATAACAGTCATCTAAGTATCTATCCATATCCATTTCGAGCTGAGCCGCATAACGCTCAGCCTCTCCTTCATGAAATGCATACTTTCCAATAACGATTGGATTACCGCTGTAGCGTTCAAGTTTTTGTTGCAATTCTGCAAGTTCCTTTCTAGTCATTTGGATTCCGCTTTTAAGATAGAACGTTTATGCTATCATGAATTCGCCAGGTTCAACACCGTCCAATAATGATTGTACTGTTTTGATTATCTCATCATCTGACATGACATCTCTATTATCAACATACTCTTTGAACGCCATTACTTCATCAGTAAATCTATTAAGTGAAAGGTATAAACGGGCTCTCAAATCCTCCATACTTTGATTTCCAACCAAAGGCTCTTGTAATTCAAAAATATCCTTTGCAGCGGTATTTACATCTGTATCATTAAAGCCCAGAGCCATTATATCCGTTATCCATCTACTTATTAAAGCATTATTGTCGTAAATGTTATCCAAATTGCCGATTCTATAGATCCTTTTCATAAGACTCTCCTGGATCAACATCTTAACATCTTGTTCGATTTCGTACATAATAAAGTCTTTGATTTTGTTAGTATTGCAAATGTACAGTGATTCATTAACATATCAAATATCGAAGATCATATTATAATCTTCCATCCCTTTCGTTTAGCGAGGATATCCCAATCGCCGGGGACGTCGGCTGGTATAATGATTTGTGGCGGATTGTCAAACAGATCATGTCGATGAAACTGCGGAAGTTTTGAGAACAAGTGGAGTAGCCAGTCTGAATTAATTGGATTTCCTCCTATGTTTATGCTTTTAATGTTTGGATTAACGTCGCTGACAAATACTTGTTTTAAGCGATTTAATTCAAGGCTAATGTGTTCTGTTCTTTGAATGTTAAGCAGATAGCATTCTGTTAAGTTTTGACCACTACAAATGAAGGATTTGCATTCTCCGAAGATGTATATGGGCGAGTTTGTGTCATGCTTTACTGTAATTTCACATATTCGGTTCTCATCATAATCTAACCCTATCGTTAATTCCGCATAACGGTGCTTTAGTGTTGTTACTATTCTCAACGGAGTCAGCGGCATAATGGACATTTCAATAGACGATCTGGGACTATTGAGCACTATTGAGGGATTAGATTGTTTAGCGTGCACCATTCGCGATTTGGTATGTTCATAGAGTTCTCGCCGCAGCACCCCAAAATCCTTACTCGAATAACTCAATTCACATAAGGGCATGTCTTTCAATCCGCGCACTATGTCGTAATCTATTTTCCACTCCTTGCACAACTCCCGCCAGCCGTCTTTACGGCCAGCCAAGTATATTAATCGCTTCCTCATCTTGCCATTGGAAGCGACCTTCTCCTTGAAGTTAATCAGGTTAAGTTGTTTGCGAAATTCTTGCATGGCGCGATACTAATCATCGTTAATGCCATTATCTAGCAGTGTAATTAATTGCCTGTGAACTACGATGAAATCCCACACGAATACAACACAAATGTTGTACAACTCAAATATTGTTCTTAGCTTTGCGGAAAACTAAATGCAGAAAAATATCCTATGAGTAAAGCAATTGAATTTCTGAATGCGCACAAGTCCCCCACTAATGCAAAGTGGCGCGAAGAAGCTCAGTGGCGGAAGGATAATGAGTACTGGCTAAAGTATGCGCAGATAATCACTCTGGCAGTACATAAAAGCATGGACGAGAACAACCTGACCCAAGCTCAATTAGCAGAGAGGATGGGTTGTACCCAGCAATACGTATCCAATCTTCTGAAGGGTAACACCAACATGACAATCGAAACTATTGCTCGTCTTGAGATTGCCCTAAATTTAGATCTTATCAAGACTGCTCTATCCTCAGTTCTATCGGCTAGGACAACAAAAACTTAGTTCCGTTGATGCAAAGACTCATATCTGGCAGACCATGATACCGTCGCTCTCCGCCGGCGAGGCGGAGCATATTCAGCACCAGTCAAAGAGTGGCGGTTAATAAGCTTCTATCTCTCATACAAAGAAATAAATCGGTAGTGCTATAATCCGGCATTCTCCAGTCATTATAATAAAAGAGTGTCACTTATTGGAACCCAATACACGCCATCCACGTCTTTCTGCAAGTGCCTTCCAATTTCCGGGAATACCAGAGAAAGAGATAACATGTACTTCATCAGGATTCTTCTTACGGTCCACGTAAGGCAGTTGAGAGATAAAACCAGGGATATAGCCTTCATCGAGAGGGTTATCCGCAAGAATTACCACTGCCAATTTGGGATTGATGCTACCAATGGGAATTGTGGTTAACCGGTTCCCGGTCAACCAAATCCCTTCCAACCTGGGGTTATTAAGCAAATAGCACTCTGTCAACTCTTGGCCACCGCATTGAAACATTATAAAATCCCCAAAAATGTATATCGGCGAGCCCGAATCATGGTTAATTAATGGACATGCCAAATGGATACCGGCAGGTTGTACCACGTACTCAGAATAGCGATGTTGTTTAGTCGTTACTATCCGCAATGGGGCTAATGGCTTAAAGTACATTTGAATTTTCTTCTGGGGGCTGTTTAGAATAATGGCAGGACCGCACTCCCTTGCATTTATCATACGCTGCTTGGTCGCTTCATACAACCTATACCGCATTTCCATAAAGTCATTTGAGAGATAGTTCAACTCTGAGATAGACATATTCTTTAGCCCACACAATACGTCATAATCTTCCATCCACTCCTTACTCAACTCCAGCCAGCCATCCTCCTTCCCAAGAAGCTCTACTATTCGATCTCGTTTCTTTGGTGTGTTGGTAATCTTCTTTTTTAAGTTAATCAGTTCTAACTGTTTACGAAAAGTATCCATAATAGCCGATGTCTAATAGCTAATCTCCCCAAGTCATCATTCTTTCTGAGAGGATCTTCCAGAACAGCATCCAGGCCTTGTCGAAGCGCAAGCGCTGGGGTTCAGACCAGAAGATTTCTCCGTGGTAATTTGTGCTGGGAATGCGTGCACGGTTGCGCATATTGACATAGTGTTTGAAAGACTCAGGCTTGGGTTGCCAATCATCTTCCAACTCGTACTCATAGTCCTTTTCGCCACCCTTAGCCTTGATGATATCCATCATCTTCTGTGCGCATTGTATCTGATTGGCATAGTAGGGGCCATTGGCCGCGTATGACAAGTGCCGGTTGTACCGCTCCATTGTTTCGAGCTTAGCCCTTATGACTTCAAGAAGGTATTCGTAGTCCCAGTCTTCGTTGAAAGCCATTCTCCAGCGTCTTTCTGCCCATTCATGATGGAACTGCATTTCTCTTTGGCGTTCTGTTGCTTGTTGTTTGTTATAGTGTGCCATATCTTAGTCTTTGCTTGGTTCTATTAATGAGTAACGATTCCCAGCCTGATCGGACCTTTGCCGGTGCACTATTTTGACTTCGCACCAGAAATCGTTCATTCGAAGAAGGTCGGGTAGTGAATAGCACTTATGCACGCACAGGTCGTGCACTGCATGACAGATGCAGATGTCTTTGAACTGCTCGCGTGTCAGAGCTCCCGCTGCCCATGAATTGCCATCATCGAGATAGTTTTCCAAACCGAATTCACTAACGGGCATTTCCGGACGGTGTTCAAGATCGAATGTGGTTCTGCAGAAAGCGCATTCCGGCTCGTATATAGCCACATAATAATCATAGAGTATCTCAAGCATTGTCACGTAATCTGAGCCATATATGTCGCTTATCTGATAGCCATTTTTCAGCTCCTCTTCTTTCCATATTATTGAATCATCCCAACGGCAGAACACATAGCCAACAGTCCCTTCAATTGATATCATATCGTCAAACTCCTTATCATAGCCGCCATTCAGTATAGCACGGTAAAGATTGCTGGCTTTAGAATACATCTGGCGAGTCAGCTCGGTCAAACGAGTGTTTACCTTTTCAAAGCCGGCCACCTCTTCAGGAGTGCAGAGAAACATATCATTAAGCAGATTGGAGCGCTCCTGGAGCAATTCCTTCAATCTCTCTTTTGTTTCTGTATCCCATTTGAAAGACTGGCTTGTATAAGGCCATCCGCCACCACCAATGAAGTAGTTCGCCACCTGTTTTATTTGCTTTTCAAGACTCGTTAATTGCTGTTTCTGTTGCATATTCATAGTTAATCTACTTGTTATGCCGCGAAGCTAATTGACACCTATGCCAAAAAGTGGCAGTCAAAGAAAATGGGAGTAAAAGATAGACTGCCGGAAAATGGCAGTCACGCAATATTCCTTGCGCTCAAAATCAAACAATATCGAATTATGAATGTATTTGAACCACAGTTTTACCCCTTCACTCTACCAAACGCCTTTCATTTGCTTATTGCAGGTAATTCAAGGCAAGAAGTAGATTACTTCATCAATCAGACTATCAAGTCTCTGCATCCAAATGAATCGAACAATGAGCCTTGCTCAACGACATTCCTTGACACGCGAGAGATGCCATTACCCATTATTAACGACAAACTTAATGCTGTAATAGAAGGTCTCGAGTTAAGATACAAACGGCAAAAGATGGAACATTTTTTAACGGTCATTATAAATGATTTTGCAGACATAGTGCCTGATCAGGCGACCTTTAAATCGATGGTAAAGATTGCAGAAAAAGGACGGCGTGTAGGCATACACTTGATTGCAGGCACCAGCCATATTAATGAAGATGTCATTACCGGCCAGATCAAGGCTCTGTTTCCAACAAGGCTCGCACTTCACACATCAAACAGAAAACAATCCAAGTTGGTTTTAGACTGTGCCGGTGCAGAACTACTGGCCGATCACGGAGAGTGTTTATTATTTCACATAGATACCGTTTCTCACTGTCTTTATGATGATCCTGATGCAGTCGGTTCAATTAATAACAATGAACATGAATAGACTTGAGGATAACAGAGTAATCCTTGATAAACTCGGTAAACTGATAGAAACATACCCGGATCAACGCTTCGGGCAGTTAATTGCTAACTATATATTTCCAAAATACCGGGAGGAGGATATCTTTTGGGAAGAGTCTGAAGAAACTGCACAAAGGGTGACTTCTTTCAGCCAGAAAGAACAATCAGAATAATTAATCAATTTAACCACTGCCATATTTTGGCAATTTTATTGATTATATTCGCGGTGAAATAACAGAAACGACTATGGCGAAGAACTTTTTCAAACGTTACATTTGGCTTATTGATCTGCTGTACAAGCGCGGGCACGCGACCTTTGAACAGATAAGCCGTGCGTGGGCGTTCAGCCACGTGAATGAGACCGGTGAAAGTAGTCTACCGCAACGCACATTCTTTAACCACATAGCGGCTATAGAGGATATCTTTGACATAGTCATTAAGTGCAACCGCACCTCCGGCGAATATTTCATTGCAAATACAGACGACCTGGAGGGCGACGGCATCCGCAACTGGCTGCTGCAGTCCATATCGCTGAATAACCTGCTTGAAGAGAGTGCCGGGATGCGCGACCGAATCCTCTTCGAAAAGGTGCCGTCCAGCCAAGATTGGCTGACGGATATTATTGATGCTATGCGTGCCGACAGAGCAATCGAGTTGACCTATCAGAGTTTCCATCGCAACGAGCCATCAACCTTCATTGCACATCCATACTGCCTCAAACTGTTCAAGCAGCGTTGGTATCTGCTGGCTCGAAGCGAAGAGTACAAACAGCCTAGAATCTATGCGCTGGACCGTATCCACAACATCCAGCCGAGCGAAATCAAATTGAAGTTACCCCGCAAGTTCGATGCGGAGAAGTTCTTCGACAACTACTTTGGAATAATTGCAGACACCGAAGTCTATGCACAAACAGTCAAAATTAAGGTTGATGAGGATCAGGTTGGATATTTCAATTCGCTGCCGCTCCATCATTCACAGAAGGAGATTGAGACTACCGATGAGTACTCCATTTTCGAGTATAAACTTGCGCCGACATTTGATTTCGAGCAGGAAATCCTATCCCATGGACCATCGGTCGAGGTGTTGGAACCTGCCGGCTTACGCGATTGGGTCGCTTCCGATGCGACAAAAATGGCAAGCATTTACATTAAGTAGTCTATGACCGACTTTGCCGCGATAGATTTCGAGACTGCGAACGAGTGCCCTTCAAGCGTGTGCAGCGTGGGTGTCGTGGTGGTGCGCGACGGCATCGTAACGGACAAATTCTACAGCCTGATACATCCTGAGCCGGAGTACTACAAGTGGTTTTGCCAGCAGGTCCACGGGCTCTGCCCGGAAGACACGGAAGATGCACCGGTTTTCCCCTATGTGTGGGAAAAGATTGAGCCGCTTATAGAGGGCCTGCCGCTGGTTGCACATAACGCCCGGTTCGACGAAGGGTGCCTCAAGTCGGTTTTCCGTGTATATCGGATGGATTATCCGGATTATGTCTTCTACGATACGCTGACCGCTTCCCGCAGGCATTTCGGCCAGTGTCTTCCCAATCACCAGCTCCATACGGTGGCAGAAGCCTGCGGCTTCGACCTTAGGCATCATCACCACGCCCTGGCCGATGCCGAAGCTTGCGCGCACATCGCGTTGCAATTACTATAAGGCATGATAATCTGTCGTTCCAAGAGAGTATATTTGGAGAATAACAGACTCTTTATGATGTCAATTACACTATTCCTATGAAGAAGCTTATCCTTTTATTATGTTGTTGCCTTGCCGCGGCTTGCTCCCCAAACAAACAAGAAAAAGCCGTTCCTCATATACCCATTCTGGGATGGTATAGTATTCCTCCCGGCGAACACGCTACCCTTGAACATTATCGCGAGATGCGTGAGGCAGGATTCGACTTTTCTTTCGCACATATTTATAGCTACGAGGATGCCATACAGGCACTTGATCTTTGTGCCCAAGTGGGTATGAAATCAATTTTCATGTGCCCCGAGTTGAAGACAGCACCTGAAGAGACAGTCGACAAAGTAATGAATCATCCGGGATTGGGCGGCTATTTTCTCTGTGACGAGCCCGGCAACGATTCGCTGGATGCTATTGGCGAATGGGCTAGCCGCATCTATAGTGTTGATAGCATACATCCTTGTTATTTGAACTTATTGCCCGTACAGGCTTTCGGGCATGACGCATATGTAGAGCACTTAGAGCTGTTTAATAAGAAAGTGAATCTTCCGCAATTATCCTTCGACAATTACCCGGTTCACATTGGTCCCGATCATTGTTTACTCAGTCCTTATTGGTATGACAATTTGGAACTAATCAGTGCCGAATGCAGACGTACAGGTAAGCCCTTCTGGGCGTTTGCCTTAGCCACTGCCCATGGTCCTTACCCTATCCCCACTATCGACCATTTGCGATTGCAGATGTACAGCAACTTGGCATATGGTGCACAACTGCTTCAATACTTCACCTATTGGAATCCAGGTACTGAGCAATGGGATTTTCATCAGGCGCCCATCACAATCGACGGCCATCGTTCCCCTGTTTATGAACTGGTACGTCAGATCAACGAAGAGATTCAGAAGCGTGCCTTCGTGTGGGATGGTTGCACCGTAAAGCGAGTCAGTCACATAGCCGAAACCGTCCCCGTTGGCACCCACCCCTTAACGCAACTCCCTTCACATTTTACCAAGATACAAAGCGAGAAAGGATGCGGATTGGTCTCTGAAATCAAAAACGGGGATCGTCACTTTGTAATGTTTGTCAACACCAGTCCTGCAGAAGAGTGGCGCGTGCAAATCCAAACCGACGACTGTGTGCAATTGGTGCGGCTCGACGGCACAAGCGTTCCTGCCCAAGCCTATGACCAGTTGTTTATTCTCAGTCCCGGCAACTGCGATATCTTTGAAGTGAAATAACTATGAATATGCTTGTCCGAAGACCTTTACGCATTGGCATCCTTGTATTTATCGCATTGACAATGACTGTCAATGGATATGCTGCCGGACATAATCAGAGAGACACCTCTTTGTTTCGTATGATGATAAGATTATGGCCGGAGCATCATATGGATCCGGAACTCTCGCAGCAACTGATTGACGCATTGCTTCAATATGATTTCTGTGACGAAGTGTGGTTCTGCGGAAGTCTTCCCGCAACCAGATGTCTTGCATTTCACGATTCATCGGCTACCCAGATGGGTATTATGGCAGACCGTCTTCGCAGAATTGGCATCATCCCATCCCTTCAAGTAGTTGTGATTGGCCACGGCGACAGCGCAACTGTATTTAGTCCAGATGGCTATCAAAAAGATTCCACCATCCATTGGGGAACAATGGTGGGGGCAAACGGAGAAAAGACTATGTCGGTCAACTGCCCACGGCAGGAGGCATATTTGGCCTTTATGGAAAAAGCATTCGTCCCATATGCAAAGGCTTGCCAACCATACAGCTTGTATCTGGATGATGATATGAGGATGTCGCAGCATCCACCGGCAATGGAGGGATGCTTCTGCGAAACGTGCATCTCTCTTTTCAACAATGAATACGGATATGATTTTAACAGGGAGGCACTTGTTGAAGCATTGGACCGAAATGACGGAGAAGGAACTCTGCGACGCCAGTGGATTGCCTTTGGACAGGAAAGCCTGGCCAATTTGGCAAGAGTAATTGCCCGAAGTGTTCACAAAGTATCTCCGGGGACCAGGGTCGGGCTTCAACACAACTATTTCCATCACAATATGCTTGAGGGATGGGACTGGATTCCTATGCTGAAGGCGATGGAAGAAGAAACCGGTCTCGTTCCTCCTGTCCGGCCGGGAGAATTGTTCTACAGCGATGCGTCACCAAGAGGCATATTAAAAAAAGGTTTGGAGATAGCTCGTGAAATACGGCGGCTGCCGGATGATGTCGTAGAAATCGCGCCTGAGGTTGAAGGATACTTGCACAAGGCGACCGGAAAGTCCGCACAAGGAGTCTGTCTGGAGACACTTTATTACCTTGCAATGGGTGCGACACAGATGAGTTATGCCATTATTTGTTCAGCAGAAGAACCTATGGATTGGTACGCAAGCCATTATTTTAAGTCGCTTGCTGAGCTGAAACCCTTTGCCAAGGATTATGCCGACTTCAACTTGAATGCAATGCCGACCGGAATAGATCCTTATATGAGCCCCAACTTGTGCGTACGAAATGTCCGGCCAGGAGAACGTCCATGGGCTTGGACATATACCAACGCTGGCAATACCGCTTTCGGGATTGCGCATCTGGGGCTTCCTTTCGCGCCAGAAGATCCTCACAGTCCTGTATTGATGGTCGATAACGAATGTGCCGCAGGTATGAACGATCAGGAGACTTCCGAACTGCTAACTCGGAAGAATATTGTTACCGATGCGCATACATGGAGTCAATGGGCGCAGCGTGGTCTACTGGAAGGATATCTGGATGTTTCCCCGCAAATAATTGATGATGTAACGATAGATGGCGCAAGGCTACAGAGAGCGTGGAATCAAATCGCCCTGAAAATATCCGGAAGCGGAAGGAGAATTGCCGTAGTACCGTCGTTCAATTCCGACATTAACGGTGCCGAGCAGCTTGTACTGTCGCAGGTATTTGACTGGGCCTCCGGGAACACCCTTCAATCAGTTTTGGAAAGTGTTGCCCAAGTTGCAATAGTTCCACGGTCGGACACACAGGGACGGCTTCGCTCCATATCGCTACTGTCTTGTTCTCTCGCAGAAGAGGAGCACTTGAAACTTCGCATACGCCCCCTCGGGACGTATGATGATCACCTACCGAAGAAGTATGTATGGAAGCGACCGGGGAAACGCGACATCCGGCTCAAGGCCAAATTCGAAGGCACTGATGTCATTTTGGATATTCCCTCTCTGGGCGGGTGGGAATTCGGCTGGATTAAAATCAATTAAACACGTCAATGGACACGGGGCCGAGAAGGCCTGAATCGTGTAATGGACTGCCGGCTTCAGGTCCGGCGATTGTCCAAGTCTTCCTGAGTGGTTCCGGTTGGGACGCATCGTAGGCCAGACGGTTGTACCAGGTGCTTGTCACATAAACGGTCAGGGTATTCTTTCCTTCGGTAATCAAATAGCTGATATCCATCCGGTAAGGGGGTGTCCAGCGGACGCCGGCACTCTTCCCGTTTACTATCACATCCGCAATCATTTCTACGTTACCGAGATTCAATACCATTTCTTTCCCAATCAGATCTTTATTTACTTCAAAGCGAGTCTCGTAGGTAGCAGTCCCGGAGAAGGCTTTGCCCTCGTCTCCAAGGTCAAGATCCTTCCACGGCCTCAGGTCATCAAGAGTAATCGGACCACCAATAATTCCCCATCCTTCCGGGAAACTTACACGCCAGTCTTCCAGTTTGATGCTTGTCAGACGCCGTTTTTCTTCGAAAGCCCTTGTCCGAGAGGCCACAGGCCTGGAAGATCGTCCCCGGAAAACAACAAAACCGCTTTCTGCTCGTTCCAGATCAAGGGTGATTGTTTTCATTCGTCCCCATCCTTTGGTTCTAAGAGACTTGATGGTGCCATCTACGGGATTCCACCATTCTGCCCTGCCCTTACCTTCCAGGCGGACCGGGCCGTGGAAACCACCACCAACCGGAGCGGCGAGGTAATACCAGCGCGCTCCGTCTATGGTTCTTTCTGACCAAAGGACACTGGCTCCATTATCCCAGAAATGCGGCTTGAGTCCTAATGCCTTCAAAGCATCGGCCAACTTCATTCCGACAACCAGATAACCCTTACCCACCTTGTTAACCCCCTCTACGGTTGCACCCCACAGGTCGGACACTGCACTTTCCAATAGTTTGTCAGCATCATCTTTCAAAGTTGCAGGAGATATAGGGGCGTTTGCTATGACTTTTGCTCCGTTTCGAACCAACTCTTCAATTTTCCTAACTGTCTCGGGCAGCATTCTCTCGTTTTCGGGAATCCATAGCACCTCATAAGAAACACCTTCCGGAGTGCAAATCTTCCCGTTTTCTACACCCAGTCTTCTGAGCAGTACATCCGGATTGCAGTAATCATATTTGAATCCGTCCGGGAAACGGATACTCCCACTCTGGCGACCGCCATTGCCCGTATGTTGGAAAGGTTTATGACCCACTTCATCACCAAGATACCACAATACATCTGAAACAGGCCGGCCTCTCTCCAGCAAATAACTTGTCCTGGCGAGGTATTGCGTAAACCAGGGCATATATTTCCACCATGTCTGTCCCCTGAGGAATGGTGTGCCGATTGCACTGCCGAATGTGGTTCCGGGTGGGAGAAAGCCGATTTGGGGATTATGGGTGTATTCTGCGAACACATTATGAGTAACACCCTCCGACATATTGAGGTTCGCCACCTCTTTCAGAACCTGCCAGTGCTCATCCCAAGAAAGATTGAAACTTGTAAAGCTTTCTGCCGCAACCCTTGGCTTTCCGTAGATGTGTGCAGCGGAAGCAGTAGGTTTTATGGGTTTGAAATCCAGATCACCGACATAACCCACCGCAATGGGCTGGAAGAATTCACACATAGGGACATCCGCGTATTGGAAGTATGCAAGGGGATCCATCGTAACGACATCCGCCCCTGCGGTTTCGTATTGTACTCCCAGACCCTTTTCGTGTGCGAGATCCGTCATCTTCTTGAAAAAGTTTTCGCGGTACAATACATCCACGAATCTTCTCCAGTCAATCAGGAACCTGCTCGTCTCTTCTTGGCTGTCAACAACATAACCTATGATTGCGGGCAGTCTGTCTTTCAAGGAATACCCGACGGATGATTGAAACATCTCCTCCATATTCGACGTCCAGGTCTGGGTTCGGCATTCCCAGCTGTCCATCAACATCCCTTTTGCCTTTCCGTTTAAAGGGCCGTCCTGCAACCTGCCGACATAGTTAATGAACTGTATTTCTGCAGCCTCTGCATCAAACTTGTTGCATTCCCAGCCGGTAGCTTCTGGCGTCGTTGGTCCGTTTTTCCTGCCCGAGTTCACATGTCCGAATCTCAGTATCGTCCACTTCCCTTCAGGATAATTTCCTTCCGGGGCTGTCCAATCGAGCTTTCCGTTCGCATCCATTTTGTCCGTGACGTCCAGAATCTCCCCGGAATTGATGAATGCCAAAGGGTTCTGACACGTATGCTCCTGACAGGGTTCTTTGGCGAGCAAAGTCCATCCTGCCTCGCCCTGCCAACAATTTTTGTGAGCAGCTGACATAAATTCCACGAAGGACAGGATTCCTGGATGAGCATTAATCACAGTGAAGGTATAATAATCGGCATTCTCGATCTCGTTGCACGCCAATTCAAAGTCAATCGGGACACCATCCTGCCAATTACTCATCGGTAAATCGGCGTCCGCCAGTATATGCTCCTTGTCTGCAACTGTAGCCGTGAGTTTGATACGTATTCCTGGGTCATAGCACCAGGCATCAGAAATGCTGTTGATAGGCGGAAGATGAATCGTTCGGATTACTTCTCCCTCTTTAAGGGAAAACCTTACCACATTAGTAAAACCGGCGTTCAAGATGACGCCACCATTCGAACCCTCTATCATAGCCTTCCACTGGTCATCACAGGCCTCCAGGACTGTTGGCTTAAGTCTTTCGCCCGTATCCCCAAGCGGTGTCGGAAAGGCCAGAACGCAAATGTCACGGTAGTCTCTCCACTCTTCGACAGAAGGTTCTCCCCTGGGTATGGATATGTTTGGTTTATGTCCGCAATCGACATCCGTCCTGGACCATACCAGTTGTCTCATTGCTTTTTCCGGTTTGATCCAAGGGCCGCCGGCCATCGACCAGCCAGGGCAAGTCTGGAGCGCAAAACGCAGGCCGAGGCTGTCTGCCTTTTGCCCGAGGTATCCGACGATATCTTCCCATTCAGGAGACAATGCCCTTATCTGCCGTTCTGTCGCAGGCCAGACACCTCCATCTCCATGGAACCATTGAATACCGGAAAAGCCTGCATAGGAAATGGCTTTCAAGTCGGCATCGATTCCCTCTTTTGATATATTACCGCCGATAAAATAGAACCATATCTCAGGGGAAAAGACCTTATCCGGCTCCCTGAACGAATCCTCGTCATCTGGAGAAAATGGGCGTGTAAGTGTTTCTATATCAGGAGCAATTGACACAATTTGGGTTTGTGCTCCGACCTGCAATGAAAACACTACCAGAAATGATGACAGAATTATTTGCAGAAACCGCTTCATTATCGATTATATTCTACTCTTTATCTCGTAATGTCCTGATTCCAGTGAAAGAAACGCGCGACCATTGCTGCCTGCCGTCTTTACACGTTTCCCATTGCAGAGAACGAATCTGCCGTCTGCAGATGGAATGCTCAAATCAGCGATAGTCCCGGCAGGAATGTCAACACTCCATATCAGATTATGTCCCATTTTCTTCCATGAGCTCCGGATTGTTCCTTTTACCGTATCAAGCGAACCATCTGCCCACTCCAAAGATTTTGGAATGCAAGGCTTAAGAGAGAAGCGACAGAAACCAGGATTGTCAAAAGATGGATTGATACCGAGGATATGACGATAGAACCATGCATCAACCGTGGCCAGCATAGGGTGATTATGGGAATTCATCGCATCTCCGGTAAGATATTCCCACCGTTCCCACACCGTGGTCGCGCCTTTGCTGAGCATATATCCCCAACTGGGATATGTGATTTGGGTAACCAATTCCCAGGCATCATCTACATATCCTCCGTCTGCAAGGACGTCGAGTATATACTTTGTGCACAAGTTGCCGGTAGTCAGATGCCAACCTCTTTTACGGATATCAGTTACAATATTCTCCATAGCAAGTGCGGCCTGCCTGTCATCTGCAAGGCCAAGATATACGGCAAATGCATTTGATGCCTGATTGTTTGAGGCATAGCCTCCTTTCTCTTCGTTCCAATAAGCGCGATTGAATGCCAGACGCGTCTGGCTTGCATATTCTCTGTATTCCTCGGCCATATCGGTCCGCCCAAGGACGTTGGCCATATCGGCTATGAGTTTTTCACAGTAATACAGATATCCTGTTGAAATCATCAACCCGGGAGTGTCCCGTGAAACACCGGTCCCCGGATTTGCGAGGAATTCCCAGGGCGGACACCAGTCACCATAGTAGCTATAATCGACTAGCCCGTCAACTGTTCTGCTCCTAAGGTAATCTGTCCAAGCCTTCATTCCTTCGAATTGATCTTCTATTGCCTGACGGTTGCCATATAGTACATACGCCATAGCCGGCAGAAGCAGGTAGCTTGCACATACCGGGTCGGCTGGCCGCATACCGAAGCGGAAAGGAGCCACACAGGTGATACGTCCTTTGTCGTCCTGTGTGTCAGTTATGTCTTGTGCGAATTTTGGGAAGAAGCGTGCCATGTCAAAATTGAACATGGCAATCTCATGGCTGACGGTAAGATCATTGAGCCACCCCATACGTTCGTCTCTCTGGGGGCAGTCGGTAGGCACGCTATGAAGGTTGCTCGCTTCTGTATTGACCGCCATCATATGTATGCTGTTAGCCAATTCATCGGAGCAGGAGAAACCGCCTGTGGTATGCACATCGGTCCGTATCACTTTAACCTCGAAGTCTTCGGCAGAAGGCTCGTACGGCAAGCCCTCAACTTGAAAATAACGAAATCCGTGATATGTGAACGACGGCTCCCACCTCTCTTCGCCGGAGCCGGAACAAGTGTAGCTGTCGCAAGCTTTTGCATTGCGCAGGTTGTCTTGGTTTACTGTTCCGTCTTCCCGTAGTGTTTCCGAAAAAAGCAGCCGGATAGTAACGCCTCTCTCACATTTAACTCTTAATGAGACCCAGCCGGCAAGATTTCTGCCAGCGTCAAAAACATAGATGCCGTCTAATGGCCTGGCAACCATGGCCGGTTTAACAGTCTCAACGACCCGTATCGGTTCCACTCTTTCGGAATGAAGTTCACCGGTGGGATCATCGGTGTTGTGGGCCCATGCCCATTCCTTGTCAATTAGCCCCACCGGAGTGTCGGGCCGCCAAATGGATTCCCGGGCTTCCCGTGCATCATAAGTTTCGCCGTCAAACACAGATGCCTGTACGATCGGCCCGGTTGTAACATGCCTGAAATTGTCTGTATTCAGTAGGATGAATGTTCCGTCGGTGTATGTAATTTCCACCTGAATGCGTAGTCGCTGGGCGCCAAACCATCCAGGAGCGACCGGTATTACAAAACTGTTTGCTCCAGGACGAATCAGCTTGTCAAGGTCGTAGGTTTCGTAATAAATCCGCTTGCTGTAGGTACTCTGGGCAGGAGCCAGAACAGCGTCCGACACCTTTTCTCCGTTGACATAGAAGGTGTGGAATCCGATTCCTGCCACATATGCCCTTGCACGGGCAATCGTCTTTCCCGTTTCGGACCAGTATAATTCCTTGAAGTAGAGAACCCGTCCGCTCATCCCGGGGGCGTATCCAATCCATCCGCCCTGCCAGTCTGTCTGACGTGTCAAACCCATTTCCCACCATGAGGAATCCGACCATTCTGACTCATTCTCATACTGCCATACTTTTACCTTCCAGAAGTACCGTTGCCTGCTTTCAAGTGTCAGATGGGAGGTGGAAATGGATGACGACTCCTTGGAAGAGACTTTACCGCTGTCCCAGATATCTCCTTTATCTTGCGAAAGAATCTCTTCACTGCTGGCTACAAGTACCCGATAGTGAGTCTGTAGTATTCCGTAATCAGAACCGGTCAGCCTCCAACTTAACTGGGGTGCATAATCTATTCCGATGGGGTTTGCCTGGTATTCTGATTTCAGGTCGATTGCCTTGATGGTGTGTCCATGCATAGTCAACGACAACAGAGCAGGTAGGATAATCAAGAGCAATCGCCTCATATATCAGAATCTATTGAAACAATTCAGGGAGATCTATCAGAGCGCGTTCGTACATACGCCGGCCACCCAAGGCATTTGGATGATGCCAGACCTGAATACCGTTATAGTATGGATCTCCTTCATAATCTTCCCAGAACATCAGTGACTTATCCACTTCCATGCCGTCTCCCGCAAGAGAAGTGGCAAGATCGAACTTGCAGCCTTTCAGGCCGTACTTCTGCCTGATGGATTCGATCAACTGATTGGTGGATATTTGTGTTCCTCTCTCATTACATGGGATATTGTTCAAAATGGGTGTACATCCTTGAGCGAGAATGAATTCTATCATTGCTGAGAGATTCTCTGCCGTGAGGCCGCCGTTCGTCCCTATAGTTATCATTACGAACTCGGGTTTCAGGATAGGGACTTCGTTGGGGAGAAACTGCATTACATCAGGCAACTGGGCTCCGCTTCTGCTACTGGACATTGCATTGCCCTTCATACCGCTGATAATCAACTGTGTGTAAGATTCGTCAAAATCCTTGGCAGGATAGTAATCTTCCGGCTGGGTAATCGAATCCCCGTAAATGAGCATTTTTACGTATTCCTTGAGACAATAGACACTGATTTTCTTGATATAACAGGTTGTCCCCTTGGGGAAACGGACACAGTAATGGTCTTTTTGTGTTCCGACCATGAAAGGTGTAGCGTTTGTAACACCTTTCCCCGTGCCGCCACGTCCGTCATTGGAGGCCGACAAAGACACAGTCTCTCCTGACAATAAGTCTGTAACCCGCATTTGTTGTTCGCGGTATGAGTGGATAATATCCACCATATATTCTTTTTCCCCTGTCAGGAAATCGGCATTTTGTGATACTATCGGATTGGTTTGGAAACGGATACATTTGCCTGGAATGTCAAGCCAGGCACTGAAATCGCCTGATTTGCTCTTGAAATTAATCAAAGCGTCTGCAGATGCCTTGATTCGATATCTCACCATTCGCTGCCCAAGGGCATACATATTGAGCAACAGGATTTCCTCACCGTTAGAAGCAAGTTTTAATCCGTCATCCATATATGACCCTGCACGACCCACCAGCATTTCTCCAGGCTGGTGGTCATAGTCCAACTTTGATGAATAAAGCAAGGCGGCACCTGCAACTTTGTCATCAAAAACCCTAACGGGTATTTGTTTTGAAATCTCCCCACAGGTCAGACTAATAACAGTCTTCCCCTCACCGACAGCTCTCACAAAACCACCCGATACTGTTGCAACAGAAGGGTCGCCAGTACTCCAGGTCAATTTCTCGAGATCGGCAGAAGAAGGAAGTGGCGCCACATCAAGGGAGCAGTGCTCTCCAACCTCCAGGACAATCTCACTCCGGTTCACTGCCAAAGCTTCCAGCTTGTTATCATCATGCGGCTGGAGGCTTTCGCCCCCAGCACATGATAATAACACCAACTGGCTTAATACCCACAAATAAATCATTTTACCAACCATATCACTAATTAACGTACAAGTTTCTCTCTTCCAATGAGCCAAAGGTGCCTGTAAATGTCATTTCTGCGATTACATAAATGTATCCGAAGGGATCCTTTCCCCAAGTGTCGAAAGAATCCAGCAGTTTGACACGGACATATCGGACAACCTTATTTGCGTCAGGGGCGCTTTCCGTCGGCGTGAACGTATAGATGTTCTCGTATATCCAATGATATTCATCATCTGCCGTAATCGTCCCGACAGTACCGTCAGCGTTGTAACCGGAAGGCTTGAAAGCCTCGAAATCACCTAACAGGGTCCAGCTGTCCCAGGAGCCGTCTTCGGCAGGGGCTTCGCTTCCCCAAACTTGGAAGTGGCGTATTCCCGAACCCGCGAATGTCTCGTACGGCACCCTGTGATGCCATTGGATGGTTTTCAGACTTACATGATAGCCAAGATCAACGGTGAACCAGATTGTTTTCGGGCAGTCAAATGGAGTAGCCCAGATATCACCGGTATTATTGTTCCATAGAGCTACTATTGATGTTCCATAAGACGACCAATAGGAATCCGTCGGCAGCGGGAGGACACTCCAGGTGCCCTTCGGAAGAGTCAGTACTTCTTCAGGAAGAGAATCATCCATTGTGGTCCACATAGACGGAGCTTCGTCTACTCCTTCCTTCGGTTGGAAAACAGAGCGATAACTTATCGGTTCGCTGTTGTCGAAGTCTTCAAGCCATGTCTGCGACTCGCGAATCGGTACTTCTACTGTCCGATATTCTCCCGAAACCGTTTTATACCGTATTTCGGTTTTAACGAGATCGGCGGTTTTTGCACCCCACTTGACCAAAGCGAGTTTATCTACAACGACTGCAGCAGAAGTAACCTCACGATCGGAGCGGCTGTTGGTGTATGAAGGTCCATACACAGTGCCTGATCCCTCGACAGGTACACTTATATTCCCTTTGGCATCGTAAGTATAGACCGTTACGGAATAGGTGTCTTCTTCCAAGTTGTCCAATATGACCTCCACCCTGTCGGCGGCTCCTGCAAGATTGACTTCAAGGGAGTCAAGCCCGCTGTTCCAGAATACCTTTGCCTTTGTCACGCTTGGATCGATTGGTGCCAGCCATGAAACCAGCAATCTGTTGTAACCGGCCTGTACAAGAAGAGAGTCTGCTTTTTGAGGATATTTAAGTCCTCCGGGGACGACAAATCCCTTATAGACTTCGTCCTGCTTAGAACAAGATAACATGCTCACCAGCAATAAGACGACGAATGCTATTCGTATGAATAATGACTTTTTCATCTTCAACAGGTTTTACGGGTTGTAATATTTGTCTTTCTCTTCTTGATTCGGCATCTGGCCATACATAACCAGTTCACCGACAACATACATTGTTCCGGTCGGCGAGTTTGCTTCTTCATCAAGATAGTTGGCATAAGTGCCCAGGAACTTGATGCGAAGATACCTGAATTCCCGGTAGGGATTCTCGACTTCGTCTGTATACTCCATCTCGTGCTCGTTCCGGTTTCTCCAGTAATCAAGATCCTCATCGGTGATGGTACCGACAGTTCCGTCATCGTTGTAGCCGGAAGGCTTGAAATGTTCGAAATCTCCGAGCAGATACCAACTGTCATCCCAGCTACCGTCCATATTCGGGTCCATGCTTCCCCATAGTTGTATTCGCCTTTCTGCTGCACTGGCATATTCTTCCGAATATCTATGATACAAGATGAACCGATTGACAATAGCCGTATAACCCAATGAGATGGTAATCCAACGGATTTTGTGTCCCCAAGTGGAGGCCCAAACCCAGTCGTGATAGTTACCGTCCCACAGATGCCAAAGGTCAAAGTTGGGGTCGTTCTGCCAGGACTGGTACTCGTCTGTGGGAAGAGCGGCGTTTGTCCAGGTACTCGTAGGGAGTTTGATCTCTTCGAGAGGAGTAATCTCCTTGTACAATATCTCCGAAGTATTGTTCCACCGGTCCCGTAAATAAACTCCGTACAGTCTGGTTTCTGGCTCCAGACCACGACGTGTCAAGACTATGCGGGAGGAGGAAGTGTGGAAAGTATACAACTCTTCCCAGTCGATATCTTTAGCAGCCTTCCCACTGTCCGTGAGGAGCGTATCCACCAGAAGCACCACGGAAAGATCGGCGTTTGAAGGGTTATCGGCCAGGCTTACTGCCACCCCGCCAAAAGTAGCTTCAAGATCGTATTTGGCCGTGAGTACGGGAGGCATCTCGGGAGTCACCGTGAACGGGACCCCTTCTGAAAGCAAGCCGTTGGTACCTACGCTGTACAGGGTACCCTGGCGTGTGCTGGTGTCACCGAAACCTTCTACCTTAAGGGAATCCACAAAGCGGGACGCCATACTTTCACAGGTTTCTCCATTGCGCTCGTATACAGCTTTGACACCAATTATGTTGTCGTCGTCAGGGATGTCGTAGTGTATGACAGCCCCGCCCGGCCTGGGAGTGACAGACCTTACGGCAGCCTGCTGCGGCGCCGGCACTGTCTGGTCAATCTGGTCAATTCTTCCCTCTTCTTCACAACTCACGAAGAGGAAAGCAAAAACCAATATGATAAATGCGATGATATAATTATGTGGTTTCATAATCTTGTTTTTGACGGTTTACCAACCAAGGTTCTGGACAAGGTGCATATTCTGGTCAATGTCGCTTGTAGCAATTGGCCAGAAATAGTCTTTCTGAGTGAATGTAGGTTGTTTGTAGACTTCGACCATCCTGTAGTAATTCTGGAGACCGCCGGATTTCTGCGCCCAACCGTAAATTCCCTTTGCATACTCAGCCGGAGCAGTCTTCCAGCGACGAAGGTCCCAGAATCGATGACCCTCGAAAGCCAGTTCTATCAACCGCTCACGATGGATGATGTCCCTCATTCCAATCTGGGTCTTGTAATAGCCGGGAGCATTGGAGTATGTATCCCAAGCGGTTTTGACATCTGGGATACCGGCCCTTTCCCTGACGGCATCGAGATAACGATACAAGTCGCCACTGTGTTCACCATCAGGGCCTTCTGCCTCGTTGATAGCTTCTGCATAGAGAAGATAAAGATCGGCCAGACGGAACATACACCACTCGTAACTCTTTGTGGAGTAACCATTCCTGCTGGTGACCCTGAACTCGTGAGGGATAATTTTCTTTACATGGAACCCGGTGGACCCTCCACAGTTTGGAGCATAAATCTGCGACGGGGTAACGTTGTTCTGGGTCGGGCCAAACCAAAGGCCGTATTTGAAGCCGAGATCTGCATAGAAACGGGGTTCGCGATCGAAATTGAATTCGACGGTTGTCGCGCCTTCCTTCATATTCCACTTGTATTCCGAAGTCACTTCGCGTAAGTCAAGGGGATTGATATCTGCTCTTTCCTTATCGTTTGCGACTGGAATGCCGTGTTTGGTATAGAATTGATCGGCTATCTTCAAAGGCACGTTTACATAGTCTCCACGGATGTACAGGTCCGGATAGTTTACAGGATCGAGATTTGGAGTGGTAATAAACTGATTATGGCCACACGAGCCATATGTTTTGGTGTTGACCCAAATCTGTTCGTCGTTCCAATCGTCGCAAATGGCATCCCTGATATCAAGTTCCTTCATTATCACATCATCTACCCTCAGGTTGCCCTGGTAATAATACAATGTATGGCTTGCGTCGTGGCAGATTGTAATTGCCTCCTCACAGGCTTTTACGGCATATTCCCATCTTGCCTTGATTTGCTCATCGGTCTTGTCGGGGAATAACCTAACTCCTCTGCTGTCAACCAGGGTCTGCTGGTCTTTGTTGCCGTTGAACAACGGGCTTGCGGCAGTGACGGCAACTTTGGCTTTCAATGCCGCCGCAATCGGACGGTTGATTCTTCCCCACTCGTCCCTGGTCCTGTTTCGCTCGGGGAGATAAGGTATGGCCTCATCGAGCAATTCGAATACATAGTCAAAACAATCGTCTATCGGTTCACGCCAAACCTTCACCTCGTCTACGCCGGCACTGATAGGGAGGCTTTCTCGGATAATCGGAATGGGACCCCACTTACGGATAAGGCAGAAGTGATAGTAGGCTTTCAAGACCTTTGCCTCGGCAATCCACTGCTCAAGCTCCTGTCGCTTCAGGTCGGGTACTTCGGGAGCGCGCTTGATCAGAGTATTGCAATAGCGGATCCCTTGATAGAACGAAGCCCAGTCATAGTTTATCGGATTAGAGGCACTCTGCCTTCCAAGGGCGATGTAGAACAGATAAGGAGTCCAGTCGTAAGGCTGTATCCATTCATTGGTCCATAGTTCATCTCCACCGAGTAACGCAGGATCACCATCATAGTTTCCTTCCTGTGTCATATATGAGTAGCAGGAATACAGCCACTTGATGGCACTCGCACGCATATCGAAAACCATATCTTCCGTCGCAATGCCGTCATCCGGCACAACATCGAGATATTTGTTGCAGGAGGCGAAACCGGCAGTCAGGGCAACTGCACAAACAATCAGGAAGAAGTAATATTTAATTGAATGTTTCATAATATTGATCCTCCACTATTTAAAAGTCACGTTAAGACCTATATTGAGAACCCTTTGAAGAGGATAGCCAAGACCATTGCCGGCCATCTCCACGTCCCAAAGACGGAACTTGCTCCACGTAAAGAGATTCGATGCACTGAGGTAGAACCTCAGGTTGTCCACATGTGTATTCTGAGTAAGTTTCGAAGGAAGTGTATATCCGAATTCAACCTGCTTGAGACGAAGGAACGAACCGTCCCTCATAAACCAGGTACTGGTTTGGACATTGTTATTGTTGATTTCAGAACTCAGGCGAGGCCAGAGGGCATACAAATCCTGATTGTCTTCTGACCAGTGGCTGTCGGCGTATACTTTCAACAACTGTGTCTGACCCTGGAACGGAGATGTTCCTGAGGCATTGATCCAGAAGCTTTCGTTTGCAAGTCCCTGGAAGAATACTGAAGCATCAAAACCCCTGTATCCTGCAGAGAAGCCGAAACCATAAACGATCTCAGGAGATACCGGGTTTCCGATAGGTACCATATCGGCAGGAGTAATTTTGCCATCCCGATTGACGTCGGTGTACTTGATGTCGCCACCGCCATAAAGGCTGCCGAACAACTGGGAAGGAGAATTGGCTGCCTCCTCGTCGTCCACGAAAAGACGTTCTGCTATATAACCCCAGTTCTGTCCGATGGATTGGCCCACGTGGCTGCGCCAGTATTCAGCGTATTCGGGCTCCTCGAAAACCTCGTATCTGCTGACAGCCCAGGTAAAGTTAGCTCTGGCCGAAGTCCAGAAGTAACGGTTCCAAACCTGCTGATAATCGGACTGGATATCGATACCGTGTGCCCTTGCTTCACCGACATTTGCTCTGACAGACGCAGTCAGACCCATTGTAGAGGGTATCGATGCACGGTCCATCAAGATATTCTTTCGGTGTTCGGAGAAATATTCAGCAATGATATTCAACTTGTTGAAGAGGCCAAGTTCTACTGCGAAGTTGTGTTTATAAGAAGTCTCCCAAGTTATGTCATCATTAGCATAGCGGCTCACGAGTACGCCGGGCCCTCCCACCGAGGAGGTCTGTCCAAAGTATGCGGCATGAGCCGAACTGTTCATATTGACATTGGACAGATAATAGAAGCGGTCGTATGCGGAACCGATCTGGTCATTACCCACAAGACCATAAGAGTATCTGAGTTTGAGGTTGCTGACGACCGGTTTAACCGGCTCCCAGAAATCTTCATTGGAAACCAGCCATGCCACGCCGGCCGAGGGGAAGAAACCCCAACGATGATGCTTTGAGAATCGCTCGGACCCATTGTAGCCAAAGTTGAATTCGGTGAAATATCTTCCTCCATATGCGTAGGTGAAACGCCCTGCCAAACCGGCATTTCGGAAAGGAAGTGACATCTGCAGGCTACCCATATTTGCACTTAGCAGTTCACGTGTCGTGAACACCAGCAATCCGCTCACTGCGTGATTGCCGAATTCCCGATTGTAGTTGAGCCTGGATTCAGTATATAGGGTCGATTGTACATCCTTGGAACTCTCGTCATAGCCCAGATATTCTGTTCCGGACTTCTCATTGATTTCCTTGAGCAAGTATTCTCCGGTAAAGGAGTCATACTGTGAAATTTTATAGAAGTACGGATTGTACGCACGCATAATGCTGAATTCGGAGAGACGGGAGATATTGACCATTGCGCTCAAATTGAGACCGGGAGTTATGAAACCCAGGTCCTGGCTGGCGTCAATAACGCAGAGCATCTGCGAACGGTTACGGTCCTTGTATCCGCGAACCATCTGGGCGTAGGGATTGATGTACTGGCCGTTGTCATAATTTCCGAAGAGGATGTGTTTTGTATACTTATGGCTTTCGTCCGGTTCGTAATAGGCAGGGAAAAGCACGGGATTTGAGTGGACGACCATGCTGTAAACCTCATCTCCGGAAGACAACGGACCAGTGTAATCATCAAAGTTGCCGGTCATCCTGACACCCATCCTGGTGGTAGGAGTCAGGTTGATGTCTATGTTGGCACGTACCGTGTAGTTGCGAAAATCGATGTTATTGTTGAAACTGTTGCGCTTATCCACCTTCAGGATACCGTTGTCGCGGGTCGCAGAAGCAGAGACGTAGTACTGGGATACCTTACCGCCGCCGGTCACGCTGACTGTTGCACGCTGGCTTGTGGCTCTTTTATTGAAGAGCATATCATACCAGTCGTTTGAAGGATAAATGTACGGATTTGCGCCGGGTTTGCCGGTGTTATCAATTTTGTCCTGGCTATACGGCAGATTTCCCAAAGGATTGCGTGTCAAAACCGCTTCGTTGGCCAATTTCATATAAGTGACAGGATCGGCAAGTTCGATGGTGCTTGTCGGTTCGGAAATGGAATTTTCCAGTCTTACGAAAACCTTTGCAGGACCCTCTGTTCCTCTTTTAGTCGTTACCAGAATGACTCCGTTCGCGCCGCGTGCACCATAAAGGGCGGTGGCTGTTGCATCTTTCATAATAGAGAATGATGCGATATCATCCGGCTGCAAACGGGCAAGGTCGGTTGTTGTAAGTTCAATGTTGTCAATCAGAATCAGCGGGTTTGTATTGGCGCCGAAAGTGGTGATGCCACGAACAAAGAAGTCTGCATTGTCCTGACCGGGCTCACCGCTTCTCTGATAAGAGATGATACCGGCAAGGTTACCTGCCAACGCTGTAGTAAGGTTACTGGAAGGGATTTTCAGCTTACCTGGATCGATTGTGGTGATAGCACCGATGACACTCTCTTTCTTTTGGGTGCCGAAGGCTACCACGGTCACTTCGTCAAGGGCGTTTGTCTGCTGTTTGAGGATTATGCTCAATTCATCCTGCCCGGTGTATTCGAACGACAGATCGTTCATACCCAGGGAACTTGCAACGAGCACTGTCCCTTTTTTCAGATTGTCAATGGTAAATTCACCGTTCTCATCGGTCAAAACGCCGCGCTTGCCGTCTTTAACGACAATAGCTACTCCGGGGAGCGGCTCTCCGTTTGAGTCGGTGACGCGACCCGTCAATCGGCCTGGAGTAACGTTTTTGGGGGTAGAAATCTGATCGGCTGCCTTTTTCCTGGTGATATACACCTGACGGCCGTCAATCTTGAAGGCGTTGTTTTGTCCTTCAAACAGTTTGGTCAGGACAGAAGTGATATCCGCCTTTTCGAATGCAAGAGAGACGGTTCTTTTCTTGTCCACGTCCGCCGTGTTGTAGAAGAAAACATAATCGGTAGAAGCTTCGATTATATCGAGAACCTCACCCACAGTCTTCTCCCTCACGTTCAGGGTTACGAGGCGGTTCTTCTGGTCCTGGGCAAAGGCCGTAGCGGGCAGAAATGCCGACAACAGCACAAACAGCACAGAAGAGAGCATCAGAACCCTCAATGGATGTTTAGGAATCATAAGGGATTTGATTGATAAGAGATTAATAAATAGTATGATTTGGTTATTGGATTATCGTCCTTTAGGAATTACTACTTCTTTTCATTCCACTGAATGAAATATGCGCCATCTTTAACTGCAAAATTGAAAGACGCTATCTGCATCAAACCTGTAAGGATGGTGGACAGGTCGTTCTTGAGTTCCAGGCTGCCGTAGCAGGTTATTCCCGATTCCTCTTGTGGAAGCACAAGGGTTACGTTGTAAAAGCGGGCCAACTTGACCAGGACTTTTTCTATGGATTCGTTCTTGAACTTGTAGATACCATTTATCCAAGACGTATAAAAGTCGGTGTCGACCACTTTGACGGAAGTCCCTTCAGCTGTCGCAAAGAATCCTTGTCGCGGAGTCAAAGTAATATTGCTACCCTTATATGAAACATCGACTCGTCCGTTTACCAGTACGACATTCGAATAGTCATCGTTATCATATGAGCAAACATCGAAACAAGTTCCTTTCACAAGTACTTCCATTTCTTTCGCCTGGACAATAAAAGGACGATTGTCGTGTACGACCTCTAAATAGATTTCTCCATCCACATATATCTTGCGTTTGTCAGTAAGGAAAGAAGAAGGGAACCTGACTGTCGTCCCGGCGTTGATGCGCAGAAAACTCCCGTCGGACAGTGTCAAGGAGGCTGTCTTGCCATACGGAACTATTATGTTGCACAGTTGTTCGGCACTCTCTGAGGTCAACATTTCCTCGCTCCAGTCGGTTTCAGCAGCTCCTTCGGTTTCGCTTAAAGATTCAGCGACAATATTGTTCACACTCAACACTCCATTGGGATCATAACTTATATCCGGATTACTCCCTTCCAGATACATTTCCATCTTATCGGTAGTGATCACGACTTTGTCGTCACTTTGCTCCATGGTCCTTACAAGATACCCGGGTGCAATATTCAGAGTATTTTGACCGGTACCTTGCTCGCGGGGCAGCAGCATAAGAACAATGGCGATGGCTGCCGCGATGGCCGAAGTGACGGCAGCTGCCCGCACCCATAAATGCTTTCTGCTGGTGGCCTTCTCTTCTGAAGAAATGATTGTCGTTTCAATCCTGTTCCACAAGGCATCCAGATCAGCGTCCGTGGGGGCGTCCTGAGTATCCTTCCAACCCATAAGAATCAAGACCGCATCTGTGTATTCGTCGATATTCACCTCACCGGCATCAATCAACGTTTTCCACTTTGTCCGTGACTCTTCCGTAGGGGATACTATCGATTGGACAAAATCCTCGTCAGAAAGGAAATCTGTAAATGTGTATTTTTTATAATCCTTTGCACTAGCCATTATAGGTAATCGTTTATATTTCTCATTAATAACAGTTTCGATCTCAGTTTATCTATCGCCCTGCCGAACAGGTTCTGTGCGGACTGGGGTTCGATTGACAAAAAAGAGGCGATCTCTTTGTAGCTCATCTGCTCTGAGAAGCGGAGATATATCACTTCTCTCTGACGGGGACTCAGGTTAGAAAGCATTTCCTTGACCATAACCTTCTCGCGTCTTGTCCGTTCATCGATAATCATTTTCTCCTCGGCAGTCTCTACCGTAGAAGCTGTTGCCGGAGGAATGTTAAAGAAGACCGGTTTCTTCTTCATGGCCTTGAATACCCTGTTTCTCAATGAAGCAAACAGGTATTTTTTAGTGTCCTCTGCCTTGGCGAATGTAGCGTAGTGGTTATGCAGATAGAGGAATAAGTCCTGAATGGCATCTTCTACGATGCTTTTGTCCTGGCAAATAGATAGCCCATAGCGAAAGAGGTCTTTCGCATACTCATTATATATGCCCTGAAGGACATCCTTCATCCCGTCAGTTTTGATCAATCGCCTAACTGTTCATTAAGAGTACGATTACGTAGAAATATACTCACTTTATTTGAAAAAATTCAATTTTGCTATCTTTGCAAATCAATACTTCACTTTTTCAGATGGAGAACAGAGAAGCCATCAGGTATGCCGCACGCGGCGTATCGTCGTCCAAGTCAGAGGTCCACAAAGCGATAGCAAATATGGACAAGGGGCTTTTCCCCAACGCTTTCTGCAAGATTGTCCCCGATTTTGAAGGAGAGGGCAGCGATTACTGCCTGGCAATGCACGCCGACGGTGCCGGCACCAAAAGCAGTCTGGCCTATGCCTACTGGCGCGAGACGGGCGACCTATCCGTCTGGCACGGGATAGCCCAGGACGCGATTGTGATGAATACCGACGACCTGCTGTGCGTCGGCATCACCGGAGGGATGATGCTCTCCTCTACCATCGGCCGCAACAAGATGCGTGTACCCGGCGAGGTAATTGCCGCGGTGATTGAAGGTTCGCAAATGTTCGTGGAGAAGATGCGCCGCTACGGCATCGACATCACCCTGACGGGCGGCGAAACTGCCGACGTCGGCGATCTGGTACGCACGATAATAGTGGACAGCACTGTCTGCGCCCGCGCCCTCAAATCAGACATAATTGACAACAAGACCATCGCCGCAGGCGACGTGATAGTGGGCCTGGCCTCCTTCGGCAAGGCTGAATATGAAGACGAATACAACGGCGGAATGGGCTCTAACGGCCTCACCAGCGCCCGCCACGACGTCTTCTCCAAGGAAATTGCGGAGAAATATCCCGAGACTTACGAGAGCGCCATCGACAGGCAATACGTATACACTGGCAGCAAGCGCCTCACCGACATCGAACCTGAGACCGGCCTGACCTACGGCAAGCTGGTGCTCTCTCCCACCCGGACTTACGCCCCGGTGATAAAGGCGGTGCTGGAGGCCTGCCGCAGCGACATCCATGGTATGATACACTGCACCGGCGGCGCCCAGACCAAGGTATTGGGCTTCATCGGCAACCTGCAGATAGTCAAGGACAACCTGTTCCCCACCCCGCCTCTCTTCAGGACCATCCAGGAAGAAAGCAAAACCCCGTGGAGCGAGATGTACAAGGTGTTCAATATGGGCCACCGGATGGAAATTTACACCACCGAGGCAACAGCTGGGCACATCATCGACATCAGCCGCAGCTTTGGCGTGGATGCCCGCATAATAGGCCGCGCAGAGGCAGCAGACGCTCCCGAGGTGGAACTTAAGACAAGCTACGGAACCTTCAAATACATGAAATAATGCAAAAGGCTCTCACAATATTGCTGGTATTGCTCGCCACCTTCCGTCTGCCGGGCTGCAAAAGCGCTCCCGTAGAGGTGGTGGACCTGGACCCGCTGGTGCACCAGGCACTTTACGATACCACATCCAGCTATTACACCGATTTCTCCAAGTATCCCAAGAATATCGCCGACCTGCCCATCGGCATCTTCAATCTCGGCGCCGCAGGCACCCACACCTTGGACTGCGCTGTTACGCTGGACTGCTTTGACAATATCACCGGCGGTGAAAACCCCGACAGCATCAAGGATCTGGCAGGCGAACATTTCATCTATTACACCGCCCTGAGCGATGCCGACGACATCTATGACGCCGACGGCCTGATGGACATCCACGACGCCGCCATAAAGCACACCCTTTTCCTGGTGGGCGACAAATGTGCCCAGGGAGAGAAGGAACGGGCAAAAATCATCATCGCCGGCGGCAACATCACCCGCAAGACCGGCCTTGACGACATCCGCGCCATGCTGGATGCCAGCGGCAGTGGCGTAAAGGTAATCGGCGTGGTGGAAGAGGGTATAAAAGGCCTCCTTGATGAGCTGGCCGACAGCCCTATGATAAACTATTCCATCGGCCTGATGGCCGACAGCCTCACCATCGCCTCCGACGCCTATCAGCAGACTCTGAAGGACGTGATGGCCGACCGGGGCCTCAAAACCACCCTGCCCGTCGTCTGCCAGAGGATCAACGCCGCCGACACCATCCCCGCCAGGGCTTTTGAAGAGGCTTTTGCACGGATGATAGAAGAGCACTATGCTGCCGGCGGAATGGCGCCCATTTGCGCCTTGATTGCCGATACCGAAATCGACGATCAGCTGAAGGCTGCCCTGCAGGACATTATCAACAACTACCGGTCCAAGCGACTGAACGGAAACTACCCTTACAGATCGGTGATAAACGACAGGCTGATATACATCGACCCGTCGCAGTGCGCCGCCCAAGAGTGCTACAGGGTGCTCCGCGGCGACAATAACCTGGCCCTTCGCATAGACGGTCAGCAGGTTATCCACTACACCGACCTGCCAATGTAAATATGAGATTCAAAGAGAGCATAACGCCGGAAGAAATAGAGGGCCTGGATCTGATCTCCTTTCCCGGAGAGATTCACATCATCACCCACGAGGGGCCGGAGTTCGACACCGCGGTCCGCGATCTGGCATCGCAGCGGATGATA
>JAFZBQ010000082.1 GCA_017561665.1 Bacteroidales bacterium
AACCGTCCACCACGTCGGGGAAATGCTCCTGCTCCAGCAGGTGGATCTTGGCAGCCACGTCCATCGCGGTGTCACAGGGGAGCACCTCGCAGCGGGCCTGGAACAAGGTCTTGCCGTGGTCGTACTGCTCGTCCACCAGATGGATGGTGATGCCGGTCTCGGGTTCGCCGGCGGCCACCACCGCCTCGTGCACGTGCATCCCGTGCATCCCCGTGCCGCCGTATTTGGGCAGCAGAGCAGGGTGGATGTTGATGATGCGGCCCGGATACTCGCGGACGATATCCTCCGGCACCATCATCAGGAATCCGGCCAGAATCAGCGCCCAGGCATTGTAGTCGCGAAGCAGCTGCGCCACCTTTCCGCCGGTCAGGTCGGTCTTGTTAAATACCTCTGTAGTAACGCCTAACCGCGTCGCCCGCTGCAGCACATAGGCGTCGGGACGGTTGCAGAAAACAGCCGCAATTCTGAAGTCCTTGGAATTGGCAAAGTATTTGATAAGGTTCTCGGCGTTCGTGCCGCTGCCGGAGGCGAAAATGACCAGATTTTTCATAGTAACCACAAAGGTAGCAAAAGGTGCGAATTTGTTAATACCGAAAATATAATTAACTTTGCAGCCTATTGTGCGATAAAAAATAATAACAGATAACTAACTACTAACTAATTAACTATTCAAAATGGAAGACATCGCTTCAAAAGTAACCGCCATTATAGTTGACAAACTGGGCGTGGACGAGAGTGAAGTTCGTCCTGATGCAAGCCTCACCAATGACCTTGGCGCAGACTCGCTTGACACTGTAGAGCTTATCATGGAGTTCGAGAACCAGTTCGGTCTCTCCATCCCTGATAACATCGCAGAGAAGATCTCCACCGTAGGAGACGCTATCAAGTACATCGAAGATAATCTTCAGTAAAATGCAAATCAGAAGGGTTGTAGTTACCGGAATCGGTACAATAAATCCGTTAGGAAACAATGTCCCCGATTTTTTCAAGTCCCTGGACGAAGGAAAAAGCGGGGCATCTCCTATTACGCGTTTTGACTGCACCCTTTTCAAGACACAGTTTGCGTGTCAGGTTCCTGACTTTGACATCCGCAATTTCGGTTTCACCACAAAGGACGCCAACAAGACAGACCGGTATACCCAACTGGCTCTGGTTGCTGCCCGCGAGGCGGTTGCCGATTCGGCGATGGATCTGGAAACGGTCAACAAAGACCGTATCGGCGTGGTGGTGAGCTCGGGTGTCGGAGGGTTGGAATCCATTTTAAGGGAAGCTGAGGACTATAACCCGGCTGAAGGGCCGAGATATAGTCCTTTCCTTATCCCTAAAATCATTACCGACATCGCCGCCGGCCAGATTTCCATCCAATACGGCTTCCGCGGTCCCAACTTCGCCCTTACGGCTGCCTGCTCTACCAGCGCGGTATCCATCGCTATCGGAACCCAGTTGATTCAGACCGGCCGTGCCGACGCAATGGTTGTGGGCGGCTCCGAAGCCCCTATCTGGGATGCCGGCGTGGGCGGTTTCAACTCTATGCGCGCCCTTTCTACCCGCAACGATGACCCGGCCGCTGCCTCCCGTCCTTTTGACAAGGGCCGCGACGGCTTCGTGATGGCAGAAGGCGCCGGTGTGCTGATTCTTGAGGATTACGAGCACGCCGTGGCACGCGGAGCAAAGATTTATGCAGAAGTGGCTGGCTGCGGCCTCACCGGCGACGCCTACCACCTGACAAGTCCCGATCCCAGTGGCGCAGGCGCTATGATGGCGATGCGTCTGGCCCTTGAAGAGGCCGGCCTGAAGCCCGCCGACGTGGATCACATCAACACCCACGGCACATCCACCCACCACGGCGATATCGCCGAGGTGAATGCCATCAAGGCAGTGTTCGGCAGCGACGCCTCCAAACCCGCCATCAACTCCACAAAATCGATGACCGGTCACCTTCTGGGTGCAGCCGGTGCCGTGGAGGCCATCGCCTGCATCCACTCGATGCTGGACGGCATAGTTCCTCCCACCATCAACTTCACCGAGGAGGATCCCGAAATCGACTATAGCCTCAACTTCGTGTTCAACAAGGCTGTCCGCCGCGAAGTCAACGTTGCAATGAGCAACAGTTTCGGCTTCGGCGGCCACAACGCCACCCTTATCCTTAAGAAAATTTAAAACTCGCGGATCTTCTTGGGATAAACTCCGGCTTCGATGAGCTTGTTTATCTTCTCAACGGTGAAGGGGCGGTCCTCCTTATAAGTCACGCCGAACCACTTTGCGTCGCAGTCGAGCACCTTGACCGATGCTTGGCCGCGGGTGATGAGCTTGTCCACGATGTAGGGGATGAAGAATTCCGCCTTGAGGTTGCCGCTTGCCAGTGCGCCGTCCAGGAACTCTTTGAATACCTCTTCGCTGTAACCGAAGTATTCCGGAGTGAAACCCCAGAAGTTCATGGAAACAGGGCAGGTGGGGTCGAGCTCGAACTCGGCATCACCCTCCGCATAGACCACCTTGTCGCCCTTGCGTGAGATGGCGGTGCGCTCTGTAACCGAGGTCAGCAGGCCGTTTTCGTCTGTCTCGCATACGCCGCGGGAGACGCTGCCGAAATCAGAAAGGGTGTTCTCCAGGCGATAGCCTATCATTGAATACTTGCCCGTTGTGCCCTCTATGCTGCGCAGATAATCTGCCATAGTCTGATAACTCTCCCTGCCGTAGAAGTCGTCTGCATTGATCACGGCGAACGGCTCCTTGATAACGTCCTTGGCCATCATTACTGCGTGGTTGGTGCCCCACGGCTTTACGCGCCCTTCGGGAACGGAATAACCTTCAGGGAGATATTCCAGCTCCTGATATACGAACTCAAACTCGACGTCGCCGCCGAACTTCTTTGCCTGGAAATGCTCCTTGAAAGGCTCTGCAAAAGAGTGGCGTATCACAAAGACGATTTTGCCGAATCCGGCGCGGATGGCGTCGTAAATTGAATAATCGATGATGGCTTCGCCGTTGGGGCCGAGGCCGTCCATCTGCTTGAGGCTGCCGTAGCGGGAACCCATACCGGCTGCGAGAATCAAAAGTGTAGGTTTCATATCTGTGTTTTGTTTGTTTCGATTCGGAATGTAAAAGTAAAACTATTTGCAAGAATCTGCAACAGCATTTCTGACGCTGGCGAGCAGTGCGCGGTGCGAAAGTATCTCGTCCAAAGCAAAATCCATACGATAATGCCAGCTGTCGGGACGGCTGCCGGCAGTCCCGGAAGAAGGCTCCTGAATAGATGTTCCACTCACGAGAGTTGTCATTGCGAGCCAGTCTTCCGCCGGCAGAACCACCTCCGGGGCACTTTCCGAGAGTTTCTGCAAGATGGCGGCCTCGGCCACCCACGGCTCCAGAGTCTCGGGTACATCGCCAGAAAGGCCCAGCTGCCCGTTATAAAAAGCGGCCTTTTCCGAGGACGTTAGGGAAGCCCACCACTGCCTTAAAAAAACATTTCGGGACGTTTCGTTACTTATGCATAACGAAACCCCGTGTCCGGCCGCGTAGTCCTTCGCGTCCTGCAACTGTGCGTGCAGCAGGAACTGGACGTAGAGGTGGAACCGGATGTCATCGGAATACTCACGGACGAAGCTGCTGTCCTCCAGCAGCCGTTTGTAATCGGGCTCGGACCAGTAGCGGTTCTCGCCGGTGCCGTATTTGTGCCGCAGGGAACAATATACAGAGTAGGGCTCCAGCCACTCGCGGTTGGCCTTCCAGAATGCGTGATAAGCTTCGCTGCTGAGCAGGCTGCCGCCCTCCTGAAGGAATCTTTCGCGCAGCAGGTGCATCTTGATATTGTATACCTTGGAATAATCTATCTGCGGCAGGAGGTTCATTTCGGCCGCCTTTGCCTCGTAGGCCGATATCCTGGCGTGACGTATAACCTCCGACAGGGGCCTCAGGTCGACATATACCGGATAAATCGGCTCTCCGCCGCCGGCAAACGAAATATCCGCCACGTTCTGCAGCACCACCTTGTCCAACCCCAGCGCGGCAGCCAGATCCACCAGGAGCCGCACGTCGCCAAAATCGCCGATGCCGGCATCGCCGTTGCTGCGGAGGGAATAAACGGCCGCACAGATACCTGTAGTGGGCTTAGTCATTGTTTGCCTCCTTTCCTGACGATCTTCTCGCCGTCGAATTCCAGCCACGAAGGGCCGTTGGTCCAGTCGTTCAGGATATGCATCTGGGCGCCGCCGGGGGTGCTGATGTCTATCGGACGGTGAACGTGGCCGAATATGAAACAGTCCACCGGATGCTCTTTTTCGTACTGGCAGGCAAACTTGTACAACGGGCTGTCGGTATTGAACGTATACGGATTCAAGGAGTTGCTGTGGCGGCTGGCGTTGGACCATTTTGCGGCAAACCAATAGAGCCAGCGCTCCGGCACTATGTGTCTTGCAAAGAAGATGTGAAGGCGGCCTTTAAGGAACCGGCGCGTCAGGCGTGCCTTGAAATCCAGCGGCCCCAGGTCATCGCCGTGGGCCATGCAGAAGCGTTTGCCGCACAGTTCCAGCGCCACCGGCTGCGGGTCCAGGATTTTGAGGCCGGTGAGGCTTTCCAGCCGGCCGAAGGTCCACCAGTCGTGGTTGCCGCGCAGGAAAAAAACCTCCACTCCGCCAGCGGTCAAATCGCGCAGGGCGGCGAGTGTCTTTTCGAAACCGAAAGGCCGCCGCTTCCGTTCGAACCAGAAATCGAAAACGTCGCCCAGCAGGTACAGGGCGCGGGTGTCGGAGGGAATGCCTTTCAGAAAGGCGACGAACTGCGCTTCGGTATCGGGAGTAGATGCGGCTCCCAGATGCATGTCAGACGCAAATATGTATCGCCCTTCTCCGCTCATTTAAGCGAGAACTATGCAGAGGATGCCGACTATGGCACAATAGAGCGCAAACCAGCCCAAAGAGGCCTTCTTGACCAGGGCTATCATCGCCTTGCAGGCGAAAAGACCGCTGGCAAACGCCGCCAGGAATCCCAGGATCAGCGGCAGGGCGCCGACGCTGGAGGCCGCAAAACCGCCGCCGACCAGGTCCAGGAATGCCTCGCCGAGTATCGGCACCAGAACCATCAAGAAAGAGAATCGGGTGATTTCTTCCCGCTTGGCGCCGGTTATCAGACCGGTGGCGATGGTGGCGCCGCTGCGGGAAAGGCCGGGAATCACGGCCACCGCCTGGGCACAGCCGATAACCAGCGCCCGCCACCAATTGATCTCTTTGCGTTTTGGTTTATAGAACTGGCTGACGGCCAGTAGGATGGCTGTGACGAGCAGGGCGCATCCAACCACGGTGAGGCCGTTGCCGAACAGCGCCTCCACCTTATCCTTGAAAAAGACTCCGACTATGAACACCGGAATCATAGATATAATCAGCAACAGAATGTAGCGGGTCTCGGGGTTCATCTTGAACTTGAACAGGCCCTGAAGCAGTTTCACGATATCCTTCCAGAACACCACGAGAACGCTGAGCACGGTGGCTGCGTGGACTGCTATTTCGAACGAAAGATCGGTGGTTTCGAGACCGAAAAGGGCCTTGGCGATGGCCAGATGGCCGCTGCTGCTCACCGGCAGAAATTCGGTAAGGCCTTGGATCAGGCCCAGGATAATGCCTTCAAACCAGGTCATAAGCTATTCCTCCTTGTTTTTAGGGCGTCTGAGTATGCCCACCATAACCACTGCAATGCCCAGCAGGATGACTATCGGCGCCACCGTGAGCCTGACGGTAGAGAACATCGCCTCGTTGAACACGTCGGGGTCGCTGCTGCCGCCGCCGATCATAAGTATGAAGCCGGCGATCATCATAATCAGTCCCACCAGCATTGTCTTGACCCCGAGGGGAGAAACAGAAAACTTGCTCATTTGTTACAGATATAAATCGTCTTTAGAGATGTCCGAGAGTTTGTTTACCATATATGTTGCAGTGAGCATGCAGATGAGTATGCCCGCCACGAATACGATTACAAAGATAGGAATAATAACCTCTTTGTTGAACAGCCCCAGCATATCTCCGGTATGTTTCCAGATGTACTGCAGGGTGATTGCAAAGGCGATGTCGGCAATTATTGCGGCAATCGCTCCCTGCCAGAATGCCTGCCTGATGAACGGCTTGCGTATGAAAGCCCGCTTGGCGCCCACCAGCCGCATGGTGTGGATGGTGAAGCGTTTGGAGAAGATGTTCAGGCGGACGGTGTTGGCAATCAGCGCCACCGAAATCACCAGGAGCAGCACGATGACAGCCGCCACCACCAGGCCGATCTTGTCCAGGTTGCTGTTCATAGCCTCCACCAGTGACTCCTGGCAGGTGACTTCGCGCACCAGAGGGTCTTTGGCAAGCAGCTGCCGTACCATTGCCAGCGAATCCTTGGAGAAATAATCGCTCTTGAGATTGATCTCCAGCGAAATGGGGATGGGGCTGTTGGAAAATACGTCCAGGAAGCTCTCTCCCAGAAGTTCTTCCATCTCTTTCTGCCCCTGCTCTTGGGAGATGTACGTGGCTTTCTTTACAAAGTCCCGGCTCTCGATGCGCTTCATCAAATCCTGCGCCTGGGCCTCCGTGGCGTTGCTTTTGAGAATCACCGCCACCACAGAATTCTCTTTGAAGTAGTTGGAGAGCGTCATGGTGTTGACCCACGCAAAGAGGGCCATCGCCACCAGATACAACACCAGGGAAATGCTTATGACCGAGGTAAGATAAGAGCGTATCAGTCTGCGCCCCACCATCTTACTGTTGTCATTTTTCATGCTTTTATTCCAATTAAACATCCAAAGTTAAAAAAAATTATTACCTTTGTACGAATATTGCCTTAATATGCCTTCAATAGTTTCAACAGAATCCAAGAAAGTGCTCTTCGTCAACTCGGAGATTTTCCCGTATCTGCCCGAGTCCGACATAGCAGTTGTGGGCCGTTTCCTGCCCCAGGGGATTCAGGAGAAGGGATATGAGATACGTTCGTTCATGCCCCGCTACGGCTGTGTGAACGAGCGCCGCAACCAGCTTCACGAGGTCATCCGCCTCTCCGGCATGAACATCGTGGTTGGGGCTGTGGACCGCCAGCTCATCATCAAGGTGGCCAGCATTTCATCGGCCCGCATGCAGGTTTATTTCATAGACAATGAAGACTATTTCCACCGTAAGGCGGTGGATCGCGACGCTGCCGGCAAGTTCTTTGCCGACAACGACGAGAGGGCGATGTTCTTTGCCCGCGGTGTACTGGAGACAGTCAAGAAACTCCGCTGGAAACCAGATCTGGTACACTGCCAGGGCTGGATTTCCTATCTGATGCCGCTCTATCTGAAGAAGGTTTACAATCAGGATCCCATTTTTGCCGACAGCAAGGTGGTGCTCTCCCTGTACGACGACCTGGATAATCTCAAATTTGCAGGGGATATGGCCTCCAGAGTCGCCATCGACCACATAGGACCCGAAGATGTTTCTGAAATCGCGCAGCCCAGCGGCATAAATCTTGCGAAACTTGCAGTGCGCTACAGCGACGGTGTCATCAAGGCCGCTTCGGGCATCAACGCCGAGTTGGAGAAGTTCGTTTCCAAACAGAAACTCCCCATTCTCGAAAGCCCCGCAATCAGCACAGAAGACACCTCTTACATAGACGCATACGCCAGTTTTTACGACCAAATTTTAGGATAAGGGATGTCATCAGTCAGGAATCGGATCTTCAGTTTGGCGGCCGCCGCCGCGCTCCTTTTGGTTTCTTTTAGCAGTTGCATCACGGTCAACCAGACCCTGGGAAGCGTGTATGTGCCCACAGACCGCGATCTCAAGGTAAAGACCGTCTCCTTTGACCTTCCCGTGGGGATGAAGATGGCCGACAGCCTGCAGACCAGCACCTCATATATGGTGCTCGGCAGCCTGTACGACGAACTTTTCGGCAACACCAATGCAGAGCTTGCCGCCACCGTAACCCCTCCCGATACCCTTCCCTGGGGCAAGAATCCGGTGTACAAGAGCGCCAAACTGCAATTTGTGAAATTCTCTACACAGACTTTGGAAGACGGGCAGGAAGAATTCCCGCAGAACATTCATGCGTACGCCCTCACAATCCCTATGGATTCCACCAAGATCTACTGCAACTGCCTTAAACGCAGCAACTATTCCCTCGAAGAGATAGCGGATGGCGCAGTGATCTACAGCGGCGGCGACACCCTCACCATCCCGCTCAAGGAGTCCTTTGCAAAGCAGTATATGTCCGCAACCCAGCAGGAGCTGGACAGCGCGGCCCTCTTCATTAAACGTTTTTACGGCATCTACCTAACTGCCGACAAGCCTCTTGGCAACGGCGGCCGCCTGACCAAATTCAGCGCCGGCGGACTGCTGTTCACATTCAATTCTACAAGCGATACCGGGGAGCAGCGTGACACAACAGTGGTGTTCCACGTAGGCAGCAGCTACGCCACGGAACTCTACACCCACGAATCCAAGGATTTTGAAGTCGCCGGCGACAACAACCTCAAGACGATTTACTACCAGGGAATGGCGGGTATAAAACCTCATATCGAGGGTGAGGCCATCCGCGACAGCATCGTGGAATGGGCAAAGAAAGAGAATGTCGACCTCAAGAACATTATCGTGGCCCGCGCTTCCATAGAGCTGCCCTACGATGTCCCTGATGGCGATTATTCCGTTATCGACTCATATCCCACCAGCCTCTATCCCGCAACCCGCTACAAATATGCCTACGATGCCGAACAGTACTATCCGCTGACGGCAATCTACTACGGCGACTACGACCGCGGCGATATCAACCGCTCCCTGCAGTATTACAAGCCCGATGTGACCCTGTACGTGCAGAACGTCATGAAAATGATTGCGCAGGACAAGGAGCTCAACGACAGCTGGGACCTCTGGTTCTTCAACTACTACACAGGAGAAGAAGAGGCGGAGGATACCTCGTCTGACTATTACAACGATTATTACAACGCCTATCTGTACAATATGTACTACGGCGGCTATGGCGGATACGGCTATGGCTACGGCGGTTACGGTTATGGCGGCTATGGCGGATACGGCGGTTACGGTGGCTACGGCGACTATTACGACTACTATAACATGATGAACTACTACAACTATTACAACAGTCTCTCCAGCAGTTCATCGTCCTCTTCTACAATATATTCCG
>JAFZBQ010000083.1 GCA_017561665.1 Bacteroidales bacterium
CAGAAATACGGTTGGCTCTCTTTCGACAAGGCTTTGGCAGACAATTTGAAAGTGATGGATGCCACCGCGTTTACGCTGTGCCGCGAGAACAACATCCCCATCGTGGTGTTCGATATGAACACAGAGGGCACACTGGAAAAGATAGTGGCCGGCGAGAACCTTGGTACGGTGGTTTGCAACGAATAATTAAAAAGTACAGATATGATTGAAAAAGCAAATGAAGTGCTCGAATTTGCCGAGCTGAAAATGGAGGATGCGGTAACGCATCTCCAGGACGAACTCAAGACCTACCGTGCAGGCAAGGCCAATCCCGAGGTCTTCTCGTCCGTCATTGTCAACTACTACGGTGCGGCCACTCCGCTGCCGCAGATGTCCAACATCACCACTCCCGATGCCAAGACTATGCTCATCCAGCCTTGGGACAAGAGTATGATCCACGCCATCGAGAAGGCTATCATGGACGCCAACCTGGGATTCACTCCGCAGAACAACGGCGAGGTGATCCGCATCAACGTGCCCGCCCTCACCGAGGAGCGCCGTCGCGAGCTGGTCAAGAAGGCCAAGGGCGAGGGCGAAACCGCCAAGGTGGCCATCCGCAACGCCCGCCGCGAGGCTATGGAATCCCTTAAGAAACTTCAGAAAGACGGCCTCCCCGAAGATGTAGAGAAGGACGACGAGGAGCAGGTTCAGAAATTCACCGACAAGTATACCAAGAAGGTCGACGAGGTTCTGGATGCGAAGGAGAAGGAGATTATGACCGTATAGGGTCCACCCATTCGATTTCGATACCCCTGCGCTCCATTCCGCGGAACCACGTCATCTGGCGCTTGGCAAACTGGCGGATGGCGGTAAGCAGGCCGTTGAACATCTCATCGTAAGAGAGTTCACCGATAAGATAACGGGTCACGTATTTATACTCCAGCCCGTAGTAAATAAGGTCTTCAGGCGCGATACCGCGGTCCAGGAGACCTTTTATTTCATCTATCATTCCATGCTCCAGGCGGTCACGGAGCCGTTTCTCTATGCGTTCCCGCCGTTCATCCCGGCTGACGTTGATGCCGATGAACTTGGTGTTCTTGGGCAGGAAGGCGCTCCGCTGTACAGGGTGTTCCTGTTCATATATGGCTATTTCCAAGGCGCGGATAAGCCGGCGCCGGGTGTCATAATCGGTGGTGTTGTGAAGGTGCTTGAGGCTGGCCAGGCGGGCGATGAGAGTCTCGTCATCATACTTTTCCAGTTCGGCCCTCAATCCGGGGTTTGCGGGGACGTCGGGCAAATGGTATCCGCAGCAGACCGCCTCGATATAGAGTCCGCTGCCGCCGCACAAAATAGCTCTTTTGCCGCGCGAAAGGACGTCCCGGTAGGCCTTTTCAAAGTCGCGTTGGTAGCGGAAGATGTCGTACTTTTCTCCGGCATCCACGATGTCGATCAGGTGATATGGCACGTCGCCGTATTCGTCCAGGTCCTTGCCGGTACCGATGTCCATGCCGCGATAGACCTGCCGTGAGTCGGCAGAGAGTATCTCGGCGTCCATCCTGCGGGCAAGGTCCACAGCATAGCGGGTTTTGCCGCTCGCCGTCGGCCCTAGTACACAAACCAGATCGTATTCTTCGAACATAAAGCAAAGGTATGGAAATTTGTTATATTTGCATTGGATACGCATTTCAGACACGATGAAAAGAATTTCCCTATACTTTGCGGCGGTGATAAGTGCGGCCTTTGCGATGTGCTCCTGCCAGCCCACCGGCGATGATATTGTTTTGGAACTGGTAAAAGATGATCCGTCGGCCCTGCTTTATACCTGTGACCGCCAGACGGTTAAAATCAAGATGAACAGCAACCGTTCCTGGAAGGCTTCCTGCACGGAAGAGTGGATAGAAATTGAGACGACAAAAGGTTCCGACGGAGAGGATCAGTTGTTCAGATTCATTCTCTTTGCCAACCCTGGCTACACATACCGCACAGGTGAAATAGTGATTAAAGCGGGCGACAGGAACCTGGTTCTTACCGTGACGCAGGAACCGGAAATCCAGTATTTGGTCAAGGAGAATTTTAACGATGACAATCTGCTTGTAGAAAAGGCACTTCCATCCGGATGGACATCGATAGATTTGGATAAGGACGGTTTTGGGTGGCGTTGCTGGCGCAACGAGGAGACAGAACAGGCTTATGCGTATTCCGCTTCTTACGATAGTTATGACGGAGACCTTTCCCCGGACAATTATATGCTGACACCGATTTTCAGAATTCCGGCACAGGGGTTCTATGTCAGATGGGATGCCATGGGCAGCGATGCAGAATACCTGGGTGATAAATACGAGGTGTGGGTTGCCGCGTACAAAAGCGATTCACCCCTTGTTTACCTGAAAAAGTTGTGCGAAGAAGTTACAGAAAGTGCAACGGAATTGACCCACCACGAATACATGCTGGATGATTACGTTGATATATCGCTTTGCATAGTTTTCCGCCATTTTGATTCTGTAGGCAGATCCAGGGTGCTGATAACCAACGTAGAGATCACAAACAGCCGTTAGATCATGCCCAAGGCTAAAAGCACGATAGAGATAAAGAACAGGCGGGCCTCCTTTGACTATGAGTTCATTGAGAGGTATACCGCCGGCATCGTGCTTTCCGGCACCGAAATCAAATCCATCCGTGCCGGGAAAGCCTCTCTGGTGGACAGTTACTGCTACTTTGTTAACAACGAGCTGTACGTTCGCAATATGAATGTTTCGGAGTACTGGTGGGGCAGCTACAACCGACACGATCCCAAGCGCGACCGCAAATTGCTGCTGACCAAACGTGAGCTTCGCAAACTGCAGCGGGCAACCCGCGAAAAGGGGTTGACAATCGTGGCCCTGAAGATATTCATAAGCGAAAACGGCTATGCAAAACTGGATATCGCGCTGGCCCGTGGAAAGCGCGAATATGACAAGCGGGAATCCATCAAAGAGAAGGATATGCGGCGCGAACGCGAGAGGTCGTAAATCGGCTCATTTTTTACCCATTTTTACTTCCCTTTCTCATAAATAATGCTTAATTTTGACTGATATTGCGGCGAAACCTACCGAAATATCACTTAAATCACTGTATATCAGTCAAATATTAATAAAAGCATTATGACAAGCAGAAGACAGTTTCTAAAGGGCGCAGCGGCCACGGCTGCGTTTACCATCCTGCCGCGCCACGTGCTCGGCGGCAAGGGTTACATCGCTCCCAGCGATCAGTTGACCAAGGGTATCATCGGCTTCGGCGGTATCGGTCGCGGCCATCACTTCCACATGCCCGATCGTCTGGTTGCGGTTTGCGATGTTGACCAGACCCGTCTCGACAGGGGCGAAAGAATGGCAAAAGAGGCAGGATTCGGACAGGTGGCCTGCTACCACAATTTCATGGACCTGATCCACGACCCCAACGTAGACATCGTGCACGTCTGCACACCTCCTCACTGGCATGCTCTTATGAGTATCGAGGCAGCAAAGGCCGGCAAGGATGTATGGTGCGAAAAGCCCATGACCCGTACCATCGGCGAGGGCAAGCGTGTGGTAGAGGCAATGAAGCGCTACAACACCATTTTCCGTCTGAACACCTGGTTCCGTTTCGAGGATACGTTCTACGGCCTCGGCACGGAAGTGGCGCCTTTGAAGAAACTTGTAAACAGCGGCCTGCTCGGATGGCCCCTGAAGGTAACCGTTTCCAAGCACACCGGTTTCGACTGGAAGTTCTTCTGGGTAGGCAAGGAGCATCTCGATCCCCAGCCCATTCCCGAGTACTTTGACTATGACCTCTGGCTTGGTCCCGCACCCTATAAGCCGTACAACGAGCACCGTTGCCACGACACCTTCCGCGGTTATTGGGACTACGACGCCGGCGGACTGGGAGATATGGGTCAGCACTATCTGGATCCCGTTCAGTACCTGCTTGGCAAGGACGACGAGAGCCCCGTCAAGGTTGAGGTGGACGCTCCCCAGCAGCACTACGACGCTGCCGGTACCTGGCGCGAAATCAAGTACACCTACGCCGACGGCTGCCAGATCGTCCTCTGGGGCGAGGATTTCGGTGATCCCAAGACTCCGTATATCCAGGGTCCCAACGGTAATGTATACAACAACTTCGTCTGCGACATCCCCGGATGGAAAGACAAACTCGCAGACTTCCCCGACCCGCTGCCGCAGGAGACCGACTTCCTCGAGTGCGTCCGCACCCGCAAGAAATTCGCCCTCAACGAAATCAACGGCCACCGCAGCTGTACGCTGGTCAACATCGGCGCCGTTGCGCTGCAGTTGGGCCGCACTCTCTACTTCGACTCCGACAAACAGGAATTCATCAACGACGATGCCGCCAACCGTCTGGTTTACCAGCCGATGCGTGCACCTTGGAAACTTTAATCTATCGGGAGGAGTAAACAATGAAAAAGATATTCAAAAGCTTAGTATTAGTCGCGCTGCTTTTAGTTTCCGTCTGCGCAGTTGCGCAGCCTTCGCAGCGTAAGGCCAGCACCATTGTGGGCGATGCCCTCGCAAAATTCCCTGCCAAGGACCTCAAGCTCTACGACGAGCTTGCAACCGAACTTCTCGGCACCGGCAAAGAGGGTATGGACCTGCTCTACAATATGCTCGAGAAGCAGGACGACTCCATGGTTCCCGTAGAGTTTGCATTGAGTGCAATCACCACCAAGGCTTCCGAGGTGGGTGGAGAAACTCTCCAGAACGTAGTCAGCGCATTCAAGGGATATGCAGACAAGACCAAGGACGAGACCATCAAGCAACTCTTTGTCCGTCAGCTCCTGTTCCTGGGAGAGAACTATGATGGCAAGAATGTTACCACAACTTCCGAATATGATCCCGGCACAACTGCAGCACCCACGGTAAAACAGCTTGTAAAGGCAATCAAGAAGGGTACCGACAATGTTTCCCTGTTTGATATGCTCAACCGCGTGAGCGATGTGAACGCCGCCAAGAACGCCATAGTAGCCGCACTTCCAAAAGTTAAGAGCAACGACAACAAGGCCGACCTGCTCTGGTGGCTGGGCGAACTCAAGGACAACAGCCTGGTGGATGTATTCAAAGGTTATCTGGGTTCCTCCGACAGCCGCATCAAGGAAGAGGCCGCCTGGGCTCTGACCAAGACCGGAGACGCTTCTGTTCTTCCTCTGCTTGCACAAATGGTCGCTAACGGCAATGACAGTGATGCATCCCTGGCAGAGAAATGCCTCAAGTGCTTCCCGGGCAAGGTTGCCGACGCTGTTGCTCCATATTTTGACAATGCCAGCGCAGCCGGCAAACAGGCAATCCTCAATCTGATTGGCCAGCGCTGCTCTGCAAACAACAAGAATCTTGTCAATGCAGCGCTGTTCGATAACGACGCCAATGTCAGCAAGGCAGCTTTCGCAGCTCTCAGCAGCGTAGCGGAACCGGAAGACACACTTACCCTCTACTCTTTGCTGGAGAGTTGCAGCGATGCAGACTGCGAGGCAGTGCAGAAGGCAATCCTGTCTGCAATGGACGATATGACAAACGCAGAGAAATATGATCTTCTCAACCAGCGCCTCAGTATCGTTACCCCCGCAAACGCCGCACGCTACTGGCCCATGATCATCGAGGTGGCCAATATCCCCCAGACTCTGGGTATCATGGCCAAGAACACCAACAACCCCGATATGTCCACCAAGGCGTTGCATGCATACATCGTCAAGAGTATCAATGCCGGCGAGAACGGTGTCCAGAGACTGCTCCGTTTCCGCGAGGCGATGAATTATACTGTCAATGACGCCCAGAGGTGCACTCTGCTGGACCGCATCGGCGAGACCGGCGCATTCCAGGGCATCATGTACGCCGCCAAATTCCTGGACAACAAGGCAACCGAGGTTAACGCCGCAAATGCAATCCGCCAGATCGCAACAGGCAATTCCAACTATTGGGGACCTGAAATCGTCGAGGTCATGAACCGCCTCAAGAAGATTGATACAGGTCGTGACTTCCCCTACGACCTGCAGCGCATAGAGAATTATCTGGCAGCAGTCCCCACCGACGATCCCGGTTATGTGTCCATGTTCAACGGCAAGGACCTCACCGGCTGGCAGGGTATGATTCCCACCAACGCAAACGGCGAGGGTGATCCTTTCCTGCGCGCAAAGCTTTCTGCAAAGAAGCTCGCTGCCGCCCAGGCCAAGGCCGACAAGGTGATGGCAGAGAACTGGGTAGTGGAGAACGGCAATATCGAATTCGTGGGTCACGCATACGACAACCTCTGCACCAAGAAGAAATATAAAGACTTTGAGATGTATCTCGACTGGAAGATCTATCCCGGCCAGAGAGAGGGAGATGCAGGTATCTACCTGCGCAGCTGCCCTCAGGTACAGATATGGGACACTGCCCGCGTATGGGTAGGAGCCCAGGTAGGCAGCGGCGGTCTCTACAACAACCAGAAGACAGAGCGCATTCCCCTGGTGATTGCCGACAACGCAGTTGGCGAGTGGAACAGCTTCTATATCAAGATGCAGGGCGAGCGCGTCACCGTTTATCTGAACGGCCAGCTGGTAGTGGACAACATCGTGCTTGAAAACTACTGGAATCGCGACCTCCCCATCCCTACCGAGGAATACATCGAGTTGCAGGCTCACGGCAGCCGCATCGCATATCGTGACCTATACATTCACGAGCTGCCCAGCGTGGAACCCACGCAGCTTTCCGCAGAAGAGAAGGCACAGGGCTTTGAGATGCTGTTCGACGGCACCAGCCTTCACAAATGGCACGGCAACAAGGTCGACTATAACGTAAAAGACGGCGAAATCGCTGTCGAAAGCCGCAGCCGCGGTGGCAGCTGGGTCGGTGACCTCTATACGAATGACGAATATGCCGATTTCATCTTCCGTTTCGAGTTCAAACTCACTCCCGGCGCCAACAACGGCGTGGGCGTCCGTTCTCCCGGCGAGGGTGACAGCGCATATGTAGGCTACGAGGTTCAGATCCTGGATCACTACAACGACATTTACAAGGGCTGGCTGGCACCTTATCAGTACCACGGCTCTCTCTACGGCATCATCCCCGCCAAGAACCGCGACGCCCTCAAACCGGTGGGCGAGTGGAACAGCGAGGAGATTTATATGAAGGGCAACTACATCCGCGTCACCGTCAACGGCCAGGTTGTCACCGAGGGTGACATCGCCGAGGCCACCAAGAACGGTACCATCGACGGCAACGACCACCCGGGCCTGAAGCGCAAGAGCGGCTACATCGGCTTCCTGGGTCACGGCGACCGCCTGTGGATCCGCAACGTACGTGTCAAGAGACTCTGATAAAACCAACTAACATATTTTATTAAAACACACTATGAGCAAAAACATGTCAAGAAGGTCATTCCTTCAAACAAGTGCGATGGCAGCAGGAGCAGCAATGGTGGCTTCTCCTTTCTTCAGCCCCAGCGCAACTGCAGCTGAACCCAAGAAAAAAGCCAAAAAGGTAGCAGCTACAGACAAGCTCAACATCGTCGGCGTAGGTATCGGCGGTCGTGGTGCAGCTGACATCAACGGTATGGCTTCCCAGAACATCGTGGCCCTCTGCGACTGCGACTGGAACTATGCGGCCGGCGAGATGTCCCGCTTCCCCAATGCCAAGAAGTACAAAGACTACCGCAAGATGTTCGATGAGATCGGCAACGAGTTTGACGCTGTTGTAGTAGGTACTGCAGACCACACTCATGCCTGCATCGCAGCTCAGGCGCTTGCAATGGGCAAGCACGTGTACTGCGAGAAACCGCTTACCCACACTGTTTATGAGACCCGTCTGCTCACCAAGCTGGCAGCAGCCAACGGTGTTGCAACCCAGATGGGTAACCAGGGCGCTTCCCTGAACTCTACCCGTCAGGTAATCGAGGCTATCCAGAGCGGTCTCATCGGCGAGGTTCGCAAGGTGGACGCTTTCACCGACCGTCCGATCTGGCCTCAGGGTCTGGAAACTCCCGCAGGCGTGGATCCCATCCCCGACACTCTCGATTGGGATATCTTCATCGGTCCTGCCAAGTATCGTCCTTTCAACACCATCTATCATCCTTGGAACTGGCGTGGCTGGTGGGATTTCGGTACAGGTGCACTCGGCGATATGGCTTGCCATATCCTGCAGCCGGTAGTAGACGCCCTCAAACTCGGCAGCCCCATCGCTTGCCAGGGCAGCTCTACCAACCTGATGATCGACTGCGCTCCCAACGCACAGATCGTTAAATTCAAATTCCCCGCCCGTGATAATATGCCCAAGGTGGCTATGCCCGAGTGCGAAGTTACCTGGTATGACGGCGGCCTGAAGCCCGACTTCCCCGAAGGCTGGCCTATCGGCAAGAATATGAACCAGAGCGGTGGCGCAGCCATCTTCTACGGTACCAAGGACGTGCTGGTTTGCGGTTGCTACGGTGTGAACCCCTGGCTGCTCAGCGGCAAGCCTATCCCCGCAGCAAGCACTACCCGCGAGGTGGAGAACCAGGATCACCATGCAGACTTCATCCGCGCTTGCAAGGAGTCCAAGGAGAACCGCGTACCTTGCAAATCTGACTTCCAGTTTGCAGGCCCTCTGAACGAGATGGTAGTTATGGGTGTCCTCGCAGTTCGTCTGCAGGGCCTCAACCGCGAGCTCGCATGGGACGGCAAGAACATGAAGTTCACCAACATTGCTCCGGGCGAGACCATTCAGTTCAAGGTTAAGGACGGTTTCAGCGTTCACGACGGTCACCCGACATTCGAGGACAAATACACCGATCCCATCAACGCACAGGCTTTTGCAGCAGAGCTTATCAAGCACACCTATCGTGAGGGATACTCTCTGCCCGACATGCCGTTCTAACGACAGACATTAATTGATATGACTATGAAAAAACTTTTTGCTTTGGCAGTCATCTGCCTTATGGTAATCAGCCTTTCTGCTTGCAAGAACAACAAGAAGAAAGTAGCTGACGCTCCCGCAGATGATGCAGTGGCAATCTTCGACGGTGAGACTTTCGATGGCTGGCGCGGTTACAATACCGACCATGTTCCCGGAGCCTGGACTATCGAGGACGGCTGCATCAAGATCAACGGCAGCGGCCGTGGTGAGGCTGGCGCCGTAGACGGCGGTGACATCATCTACACCACCAAGTTCAAAAACTTCGAGTTCACTTTCGAGTGGAAGGTTTCCGAGGGTGCAAACTCCGGCGTCTTCTACCTGGCACAGGAAGTTCCCGGCATCTCCATCTACCAGACCTGCCCCGAATATCAGATTCTTGACAACGAGCGTCATCCCGATGCAAAACTCGGCAAGGACGGCAATCGTCAGAGCGCTTCGCTCTACGACTTGATTCCTGCAAAGCCGCAGAATGCAAAACCTGCCGGCGAATGGAACACTGCCAAGATTATGGTTTACGAAGGCACCGTTGTTCACTATCAGAACGGCGAGCAGGTACTTGAGTACCATCTCTGGACTCCCAAGTGGGAGGAGATGCTTGCAGGCAGCAAATTCTCCAAGGAGAATATGCCCGAGTCCTATGAGTATCTCTTCAACTGCGGTGGCGAGAACCACGAGGGTTACATCGGTCTTCAGGACCATGGTGACACCGTTTGGTATCGCAACCTCAAGGTTAAGGAGCTCTAATTCCTGACATAGTTGCCATGAAAAAGGTTTTCACGGCAATCGTTTTGACGCTCTCGCTCTTTGCGGCTTTCGGCTGCAAAGAGAAGAGCGCCAACGATTTTATAGGCCTGCAGATGTATTCTGTAAGGTCCAATCTCAATCCGCTGGAAGATGGTCTGGCCAAGATTGCAGAGGCCGGCTACTCTTTTGTGGAGATGGCTAACTACAATAACGAAGCGGGTCTGTTCTACGGCCTTGCTCCGGAAGAATTCAAGGCGCTGTGCGAATCAAAGGGGCTGCAGGTGCTCTGCTCCCATACCGGAGGTCCGAATCCCGACCGCACTCCAATGGAAGATTGTGTGGCATGGTGGCGCAAGGCGATTGACGACCACGCCGCCGCCGGTTGCATCGCAGTCGTTGCCCCAGGTATGGCATCTGATTCGCTCCAGACCCTGGCGCGCTACTGTGAACTGTACAACAAAGTCGGTGAAATGGCTGCCGAAAAAGGTCTCAAATTCGGCTACCACAACCACGACAATGAGTTCAAGTTCAAATACACCCAGGAGGACGGCAGCGAGATCACGTGGTATGACTATATGCTCGCCAACACCGATCCTGAAAAGGTCTTCTTCGAGCTTGATCTCTATTGGGCAGTGCGCGGAGGCGTAAATCCGGTGGATTTGTTCAAGGCTAACCCCGGCCGGTTCTATATGTGGCATGCGAAAGACGAGTTGGAGGTCGGCGACCCCGCCACCACCATCGTTGACTTTCCCGAAATCTACAAGAATGCATCTATCGCCGGGATGAAATACCAGATTGTAGAGCAGGAAGCCTTCACCGAAGGGCTCGACCCCTTCGAGAGCGTCAAGATTTCCTGCGATTATGTAAAGACCTTGAGGCCTAATTAGCCCTGGATAGCTGCGATGCCGGGGAGGACTTTGCCCTCGAGATACTCGAGCATTGCGCCGCCGCCGGTGGATACGTAGCTGACACAGTCGGCATAACCCATCTGGGTGACTGCTGCAACGCTGTCGCCGCCGCCTACCAGAGTGAAAGCGCCCTTCTCGGTAGCCTCTTTCAGAGCCTCTGCGATGGCGTTGGTACCCTTTGCAAAGTTGGGCATCTCAAATACGCCC
>JAFZBQ010000084.1 GCA_017561665.1 Bacteroidales bacterium
AAAGGTTCCAAGCAGCGCCCAGGCATACAAGAACTAGAAACAGTTTCTTTGCTAGATGTTTCATAGGGTACTGTTTGATTAATTGTTAATAGTGATATAATGTAGATACATTTCCAGATTTGTGTAGCGGCCGTTCTTGTCAAGGGTTTTGGCATTGCCGTCGGCCTTGTTGCTCCTGGCCATGCCGGCCTTGTCCTCGAACCAGTCGGGGATGCCGTCGCCGTCGGAATCGGCGGTGCGGGCAAGCTGCTCTTCGGTGGCCTTATACTCGGGCCAACCGCCGGCCTGGTCCTGGGTGTCGATGATACCCTTGTTGCCACAGGCTGCCGTTCCGGTACGGACCTCATTCACGATTCTCTCATCCACGGCATCACGGGCCAAGCTGGCGCCGGCGGCGGCGAGTACTGCCGTGTAGGCATTATCTGCCGTCATAGTATTGACTTTACTGTCGTTATAGGATATGTCAAAGGCAGCGTCGGACTGAATGGACCCTGATGGCGTGCCATTTGGCTGCAAACCGACCCAGTTGTTGTTGTTTACATTCTCGCAAAGTGTCTTCTCTTCGTTGGAGAGATTTGGGCAACCGGTGTCAAAGCGGTTGCCGCTAAGATGGAACACACCCCAGGTGCCCTTTGCGTTGGCGTTCTTGCCGTCGTCGGCGTTGGGAGAGAAAATCCTGTTGACAAGGCTTTTCTTGGTGGCGGTCATAGGACCGGGTTTATAGTAGTTGTTGATGAAATTGAAAGAACCACCCTCTCCGGCATATCCTCCGTTGGTGGGACCCCAGTTGTAGAACACGTTGTTTACTATTTCTGTCTTCTCGTTTTCGGGCTCGCCGGTGTAGCGGCTGCCGCAAAGACGTGGAGTACGAGATGTGTTGTGGGCAATAAGGTTGTGTGAAAACGTTGCTCCGTGACCACCCCAGATGCCACCGTAGCCGTGGGCTCCCTTGGGGTGGAATGAGTTGTTCATGCTCTCTGCAATGATGCAGTACTGCATGGTAAAGTGGTCGTTGTCGTAAAAAGAAGCCACCTCGTCTATGCACCAGCTCATAGAGCAGTGGTCCAGAATGATGTCGCTGTGTTCGCGGCCCCAGATGCAATCTTCCATTGGAATCTCCTTGAGGGCATTCCACTGCGAATCTGTCATGGTTGCTTTGTATGCTGCAGCACCCTCGTCTCCCAGACGGAAGCGGATATAGCGGATAATCACGTTGTCTGCATTTACCTGTACCGACCAGTCGCTGATGCAGATACCGTCGCCGGGCGCAGTCTGGCCGGCGATAGTCAAATCTCCGTTCTTTATGTTGAGATTGGACTGCAGGCGGATGCGGCCGGCCACGTCAAAGACTATGATACGTGGACCTTTCTGATTGATGGCCCAGCGGAGCGACCCTTCGCCGCTGTCGTTAAGGTTGGTAACGTGATAAACCGCGCCGCCTCGGCCACCGGTTGTAAACATGCCACAACCTTCTGCACCAGGGAAAGCCCGGGCAACGCCGTCCTCTTCAGAAGCGGGGATATTGAATTCGGAATAGTCCATCGTAGGGTCTTCCGGTCCGGGCCCCGGTCCGGGTGTCTCGTCGGCTTCGGTAGATGCTGCAATGGCCGCAGACCATTCCGATGTCTTTTCGCCGGCAACCGCCCTTACGGAGAATTTATACTCCGTGCCGGGAGTGAGTTCTTCTATGACTACATTGCGTTTGGTAACGCTGCCGCTGCCGGCAGTGCTGCCGCTCTGCGTCAGTTTCCACTCGTAAGACTCGGCGCCAGTCACCACACTCCACTGGAAAGTGAGGGAGGTTTTGGTGGCATTGTGCAGCACCACCGCCGTGGGAGCATCCAGCTTATCCTGCTGCGGATCCACGGGTTTGTTGCACTTGGCATTCAGCCCCAGAAGAGCCAGCATTATTATTACAAAACGCACTTGTTTTCTATTCATCGCTTATCCGGTTGTTCCAGTTCCAGCGCAGCCCAGATCAGCGGGCCGATGCCTTTGGGGTCGTTGCTGCGCACTTTTTCGTTTATATAATAGTCGTATTCGCCGCTGCGGTTGTCCTTGCCGCCCAAACCGGCCACTTCGCAGCATCGGTTCAGATTCACAAGACCCTTTTCACGGGTCACGAATGTCTTTTGCAGTTTTCTGTAGGCGTCTCTGGCGTAGGGCAGGCAATTAACGTAGCACAACCGGGATCCTTTGGCCATAGCATATATGAACATGGCACTGGCAGTAGCCTCTGTATAGTTGCCCTCCGCGCCGGGGCAGTCCATTACCTGATACCACATTCCGGTCTTGGGATCGGCATAGCGTGGCAGCGTTTCGCACAGGTCCCGGAAGATTTCCAGCATCCTGTCGCGACTGGGGGTGTTTTCCGGCAGAAGAGGCAGCACGTCGGCCAGAGCCATCATATACCACCCCAGGGCGCGGCCCCAGGCGTGGGCGCTCTTGCCGGAGTAGGGGCTTCCCCAGAACATTTTATGGGAAGAATCCCAGGCGTGGCGGTAGAGTTGTGTCTCGGAATCATAGGTGTGCTCCGCCACAATTATGAACTGCTGCGCTATGTCGGCAAAGTTGGCAGCGCGCTTGTCCGGGTCAGTCACATAACGCCTGGTGTATTCGGCATAGAAAGGCTCCGCCATATAAAGGCCGTCCAGCCACATCTGGTCGGGATATATCTGCTTGTGCCAGAAACCACCCTCATTAGTACGCGGCTGGCTCTGCAACTGGGCGTATAATACGTCCATCGCCTTGCGGTATTTCTCCTTGCCGGTGAGGTCGTAAAGTTGAAACAGCGTCCTGCCGGGACAGATATGGTCCAGCGAATAGTTGCCCTGCTTGTACTTGTAAATGCTCCCATCCTCGGAGATGATTGCGTCGTACCACGCATCTACGTAAGAGAGGATCTTCTCCCGCTGCGATGCATCCAGGAACGCTTTCAGCTCCAGGCCGGTGGTATAATTCCACTTGAGCTTGCCCTCCTGGCCGTCGATATACGACGCCTGCGGATTGCGGGCCATCTCGCTCTCCACCACCGCCTGGTACAGCGGTATGCGGGGCGAACAGGCTGCCAGCATCATCACGGCAGCAATTATTATTAACGTACGTCTCATTTATTATCGTATGGATTCCAGACTATGCCGTCCTGTTTCTGATACATCACTTTCTCAAAAGTGTATTCTGCGGCCTGACGTTTGGTGATCTTATGGGACCACTTCACGCGAGGACCGGCGGCACCCGGGCCATAGTTTCCGTATTCTGCGTAGTAGGAATTCTTCTTGGTGTTGGGCTTACCCTCTTTCTCCCAGTCGTGCCATCCGTCGGGCAGAATATGGCTGCCAAGCTCACAGTTTATGAATACCGTGCGCGCGTACGCGCCCCAGGGACGGCCCAGGTAGCACTTTGTGATTCCTTCGGCTGCAGTCAGGCGGCAGTTCTTGAACACATAACCGTATTTCTGCCCCTGGAAGGTCGATGCCGCCGTCACGTAGCTGTTCTTCTTGCTGTGGATTGTGCAGTTCTCAAAATAGGCGATGCTGGGGCCA
>JAFZBQ010000085.1 GCA_017561665.1 Bacteroidales bacterium
CGAAGGGTTCAGCAGCGCCATGACGTTGACCACGGCCTGAATCTGCTCGTTGCGTTTCTCCTTGTCCTCGATGCCCTTGACGCGCTCTATCATCTTTTGCACGTGCCTCCCGTACTCGGGCAAAATCAATTTCTCTCTGTATGTATTGTAATCCATATTACAAAGATATTAACTACTTTTGTGAAAGAAAAAATTATTCAATGAATTCTTCCATATGGATAACGGGAGCTAAGGGACAGCTTGGAATCGAGCTGAGCAAGAAGCTCGCCAGGCGTAAAAACTTGGTTGCCACCGATGCCGAACTGGACATCTGCGACGCCGCTGCAGTAGAGCGGTTTATGGCCGGCAATAACGTCGGAACCATCATCAATTGCGCCGCCTACACCAATGTCGAGGCCGCCGAGGACAATCGCGACCTTTGCTACCGGGTCAACGAACTTGGCGTCAAAACTCTTGCAGAAGCCGCCCGGAAAGCCGATGCCTCCCTGGTCCAGATTTCCACCGACTTCGTCTTTGACGGCAGCAAAGGCAAGCCATACAAAGAGACCGACTTCCCCGCCCCGCTGAGCGTTTACGGCGCCAGCAAACTGGCCGGAGAGCAGGCTATGCGCAAGGCCGGCTGCAGAGGGGTGATTATCCGTACCGCGTGGCTCTATTCCCCGTTCGGAAAGAATTTTATGAAGACGATGGCTGCCCTGGGCGCGGAGCGCGACCAGATAAGCGTGGTGTGCGACCAGATCGGCAGCCCCACCGCCGCCGATTCCCTAGCAGCGGCAATAGTCAAAATACTGCCACAGATCGGCAACCGCCGCGGCGAGATATATCACTTTACCGGAGAGGGAGAATGCAGCTGGAGCGTGTTCGCAGCGGCAATAATGCATGCCGCAGGCAGCCGCTGCCGGGTTCTGGATATAAAATCGGACGAGTACCCGCAAAAGGCCACCCGTCCGAAATATTCTTATCTTGACTGTTCCAAGATTGCCCGCGACTTTGGCGTAAAGGCCGAGCCCTGGCAAAGTTCCTTGGAACGTAATATGCGCCGCTACAAGCGTTTATAGAGTCCTCTTGATCTCTACAATTGTGTAGGCTTCGATGATGTCGCCCACCTTGATATCGTTGAAGTTCTCTATATTCATACCGCAGTCGTAGCCGGCGGCAACCTCCTTGACATCGTCCTTGAAGCGCTTCAGAGAGCCGAGCACGCCGGAGTAAACCACGATGCCGTCGCGGATCACGCGCACCTTGGCGGTGCGGGTCAGCTTGCCCTCCTTGACCATACAGCCGGCGATGGTGCCGACCTTGGATATCTTGAAGGTCTCGCGTACCTCGGCGGTAGCGGTAACCTCCTCCTTCTCTTCAGGAGCAAGCATACCCTCGATACCGTCCTTGACCTCGTTGATTGCGTCGTAAATGACTGAGTAGAGGCGGATTTCGATACCCTCCTTCTCTGCCTGGCGACGGGCTTCGGACGAAGGACGTACCTGGAAGCCGATGATGATGGCGTTGGAAGCGGCAGCCAGCAGGACGTCGGACTCGGAGATTGCACCCACGGCCTTGTGGATGACGTTGACCTTGACCTCCTCCGTAGACAGTTTGATGAGGGAGTCGGACAGCGCCTCGATGGAACCGTCCACATCGGCCTTGACAATGATGTTGAGCTCCTTGAAATTGCCGATGGCGATACGGCGGCCGATCTCTTCCAGAGTGACGTGCTGCTGGGCGCGGATGCCCTGCATGCGGAGCAGTTGCTCGCGCTTGTTGGCGATGTCCTTGGCCTCTTTCTCGTCTTCGAGGACGTTGATGGTGTCACCCGCGGTGGGTGCGCCGTTCAGACCGAGTACCGATACAGGAGTGGAAGGACCAGCCTCGGTAATCTTCTGACCGCGCTCGTTGAACATTGCCTTGACACGACCGGTGTAGCACCCTGCAAGCACTACGTCGCCCACGTGCAGGGTACCTGCCTGAACCAGGACGGTGGCCAGATAGCCGCGGCCCTTGTCCAGAGAGGACTCTACCACGCTGCCGACGGCGCGCTTGTTGGGGTTGGCCTTGAGGTCCAGCATATCGGCCTCCAGGAGCACCTTGTCCAGAAGCTTGTCGACATTGATACCCTTCTTGGCGGAGATTTCCTGGCACTGGTATTTACCGCCCCAGTCCTCCACCAGGATATTCATGTTTGCCAGCTGCTCGCGGATCTTTTCGCCGCTTGCGCCTGGCTTATCTATCTTGTTGATTGCGAACACCATAGGCACGCCGGCAGCCTGCGCGTGGTTGATGGCCTCAACGGTCTGGGGCATCACCGCGTCGTCGGCAGCGATAATGATGATGGCGATGTCGGTCATCTTGGCACCGCGGGCACGCATGGCGGTGAAGGCCTCGTGACCGGGGGTATCCAGGAAGGTGATGCGACGGCCGTCCTCCAGTTTGACGCTGTAGGCACCGATGTGCTGGGTGATACCGCCCGCCTCACCAGCAATCACGTTGGTGTTGCGGATATTGTCGAGCAACGAAGTCTTACCGTGGTCGACGTGGCCCATAACGGTAATGATAGGAGGTCTGGGAACGAGATCCTCCGGACGGTCCTCTTCCTGTTCCAGGGCCTCCTGCTCTCCTGCGGTGGTAAACTCTATCTTGTATCCGAATTCCTCCGCCACCAGGGTAAGCACGTCGGCCTCGAGACGCTGGTTGATGGATACCATCTGTCCCAGGTTCATACAAGCCTCGATCACCTTGGTCACGGGGGTGTTGTTCATCATTATGGCAAGCTCGTTTACAGTAACGAACTCGGTGACTTTGAGCACGTTGCTGGTGAGCATCTCCTGCTGCATAGCCTCTTCCTGCTTCTGCTCGAAGAGCTCGCGTTTCTCGCGGCGGTGCTTGCTGCCCTTGGTCTTGCTGCGGCTTTCTGTCAGGCGCGCATAGGTCTCCTTGATCTGGCGCTGAACTTCATCGGCCTCAATCTCCGGACGGACGAACTTGCTGGGGGTGTTGTCCTTGCCTTTCTTGCCGCGACGGCGTTCGGATTCCTTGCCGCCGTAGTTGGCGCTCTGGGAAATATCAACCTTGGCAGTCTGCTTGTGGATGCGCTCGCGCTTCTTGTTCTTGTCGCGCTGCTGCTTGTCGCGGGGAGCGGGCTTGGTCTCTTCGAGGTCTATCTTGCCGATGATGGAGGGACCTTTGAGCTTCTCCACCTTGGTCTCGATGTGCTCGATTACCGGCTTCTCCTCTACCACCACTTCCTGGGGAGCGGGTTCGGCGGGCTTTTCAGCCACGGGCTCGGCGGGTTTTTCGGCCGGTTTTTCCTTGGCCTTTGCGGGTTTCTTCTGAGCGTCGAGGTCTATCTTGTCCAATACCTTGATTGCGGGCTTCTCGGCAGGCTCTTCTGCCACAGGCTCTGCCTTTTCTGCCTTGGGTGCCGGCTTGGGCTCCGCCTTTGCCGCAGGCTTGGGTGCATACGGTTTGGAGGCCAGGACATTGGTCTTGATAATCACCTCTTCCGGCTCGTCAATGGGAGCCTTGGGCTTTTCGTTCTCGGTGATTTCTTTGACGGTAATGGCCACCTTGCGGGACTGCTCCTTGAGCAGGTGCTCCTTGGCGAACTCCTTCTCTACCAAGGCATAAGCCTCTTCGGAAAGGGGCGCGTTGGGGTTGGCCTCTATCTCGATTCCCTTTTTCTTGAGGAATTCGAACAGAGTCCCCAGGGCAATGTTGAACTCTTTAACTACCTTGCTTGCTCTAATTTTTGCCATATAAGATTATTCAAATTCTGAACGCAATATTCTCTGAACTTCCACAACGGTCTCGTCTTCAAGGTCGGCGCGCTTGCTGATCTCCTCTACCGGAAGGGCCAGGACGCTCTTGGCGGTGTCGAGGCCGATGGCCTTGAGGGCGTCGATAACCCAGGTGTCGATCTCGTCGCTGAAATCGTCCAGCAATACATCCTCTTCCTCAGCTGCGGCCTCGGCCTCGTCAACCTCGCGGTAAGCCTCAATCTGATAGTCGATGAGCATGCCGGCCAGCTTGATGTTGCAGCCGCCCTTGCCGATGGCTACCGATACCTCGCTGGGCTTGAGGTAAACGTTGACGGTCTTGTTGGCCTCGTCAAACTCCATGGAAGAAATCTTGGCGGGAGAGAGCGCCCTCTGTATAAGCAGCTGCTTGTTGTTGGTCCAGTTGATGACGTCGATGTTCTCGTTGTGCAGCTCCTTTACGATGCCGTGGATACGGGAACCCTTCACGCCGACGCAGGCACCCACGGGGTCGATGCGGTCGTCGTAAGACTCAACGGCAACCTTGGCGCGCTCGCCGGGGATGCGGACCACCTTCTTGATGGTGATAAGGCCGTCGAATATCTCGGGAACCTCCTGCTCGAAGAGTTTCTCCAGGAAGAGGTTGGAAGTACGGGAAAGGGTGATCACCGGCTTGTTGTTGCGCATCTCCACGTTGGAGATGATGGCCTTTACGGTGTCGTCCTTGCGGAAGAAATCGGAAGGAATCTGCTCTGTCTTGGGGAGCACCAGTTCGTTCTTGTCCTCGTCATGGATGATGGTCTCTTTCTTCCAGGACTGGTGTACCTGACCCACGATGATTTCGCCGATGCGCTCTTTGTACTTGTTGAAGAGATTGGCGTTGTCGATGTCCATAATACGGCCGGCCAGGTTCTGGCGGATGTTCAGGATGCCGCGACGGCCAAACTGGCTCAGTTCTACCTTCTCCATATAATCCTCACCTACGTCGTAGGAATCATCTATCTTGCTCACCTCCTCCAGGGAGATTTCGGTGGCGGGATCCTCTACCTCTTCCACAACCTCGCGGGTACGCCAGATCTCGAAGTCACCGTTGTCGATGTTGACGGTGATGTCGAACTTGGCGCCTTCGCCGTACATTTTCTCGAGCTGAGCGCGGAACGCCTCTTCCAGTACGCTCATAAGCGTAGGCTTGTCGATATTTTTACCCTCTTTGAATTCAGCGAACGTGCTGACAAGATTTAACCCTTCCATTTTGAGTTTTAAAATTTAATTATCGGTTTTGCTGTTTTAATATCACTGTAAAGAAGATGCTCGGTGACGGTCTCCTTTGCCTTGGCGCCCTTGCCCTCGGCCTTACGCTGGAAGGAAATCTCCACTCCTTCTTCATCGGCTGAAAGCAGGCTGGCGTTGACTCTCTCGCCGCTTTTTCTTGTGAGCTGAATCTCAGTGCCTACCGCTTTCTTCCACTGGCGGAACACCTTGAAAGGAGAAGTGAGGCCGGCGGAGCCGATGGTAAGGGAGTAATCCTCTTCGTCGCGGCTGACGCGCTCCTGGATGTAGCCGGTCATACCGACGCAGTCGTCCAGGGTGACATCGCGGTCGTCGGCGTCAATAACCACCTCCACGTCGTTGTCTTTGGAAATGTCCACGCTAACCACGAACAGTCCGTTGCCTTCTGCGTACTGCTCTGCTGCAAGTTTAAGAGTGTCTGCGAGTTTCATCTTCTGTATCAAATAAAAATGAGGGACTGTTCCAGCCCCTCAAAATCGGTCGCAAATATAGGTCATATCGGTTTATTCTGCAAATTTTATTACCTTAGTGGGACAATTTTCAACAGTTTGACGCAAATGAAGTTATCGGCACGGGAAATAGCGGAACATCTGAAGGGTGACATAATTGGTAATCCCGATGTCCAGGTATCTTCTCCCGCACGCATAGAATACGGCAAGGAGGGCAACATATGCTTTCTGGCCAACCTCAAATACGAGAAATATCTCTACACGACCGGGGCTTCAATCGTGCTGATAAACCGCACTTTCACCCCCCGCGAGCCGGTAAAGGCAACATTGATTGCTGTGGACGACGCCTACCAGGCGGTGGCGGACCTGCTGGAACACTTCTCGTCGCTCAAGCGCAGCCGCAAGAAGGGCGGCTGGATAGCCAATTGCCTGCGGTTCAACTCCATAAAGGGACGCGTGGGGCGCGGCACATACATCGGTGAATTCACCGTGATAGAGCGCAAGGCCCGCGTGGGCCGCGACTGCCAGATTTATCCGAATGTCTATATCGGCCGCAACGTAATTATCGGCGACAATGTCACCATTTACCCCGGCGTAAAGATTTACCGCGACTGCGTCATCGGCAACAACTGCATCCTGCACTCCGGCTGCGTGATAGGCGCCGACGGCTTCGGCTTTGCCCCGCGCGGGGACGGCAGCTACAAGAAGATCCAGCAGACCGGCAACGTCGTTATAGAAGACGACGTGGAAATTGGCGCCAACAGCTGCATCGACCGCGCCACTATGGGTTCTACCATCATCCACAAGGGGGTCAAGCTGGACGACCTGGTGATGATAGCGCACAACGTGGAAATCGGCGCCCACACGGTGATGGCGGCGATGTGCGGAGTGGCGGGCAGCACCCATATCGGCGAATACTGCGTCTTTGGAGGGCAGTGCGGCATCGGCGGCCATATAAAGATTGCCGACCATACCACCTTCGCCGCCAAGACGGGGCTGATGAAAGACTGGACTACTCCCGGCCAGAGCCTCATGGGCTATCCGGCGATGACCTATATGCAATATATGCGCGCCTATTCGGCGTTCAAGAAGAGCGGCGATGCAGCACACGATTAAGCGGCCATACACCTTTTCCGGCAAGGGGCTCCACACCGGCAAGGCGGTCAATATGACCATCCGTCCGGCCGAGGCTGGTTCCGGCATCCGCTTTGTCCGCACCGACATCGGTCCCGACGCAGTCATTCATGCCCTGGCCACCAACGTAGGCAATACCGACCGCAGCACCGCGCTACAACAGAACGACGCCTCCGTTGCCACAATAGAGCACCTGATGAGCGCCACGGCGGGCCTCGGCATAGACAATATGCTGGTGGAACTCGATGCCCCGGAGGCGCCCATCCTGGACGGCAGTGCCCTCCCATACGTCAGCGCAATAATGGCCGATGGCCTGCAGGAGCAGCCCGCTGAGCGCAAATTCCTCTCCCTGAAGGACCAGTTCCATTACGAGGACGAGAGCGGAGCGTCGGTTGACATCTACCCCGCCGACGAACTCACGATGCAGCTCACCATAGACTTCAACTCCAAAGTTCTGGGCGTGCAGCGCTTCAAATACGACGGCGGCGTGGACTACGCCAGCCAGATTGCCCCCTGCCGCACCTTCTGCTTCTTTCACGAACTGGAGTATCTGGCCGGCCTGGGGCTGATCAAGGGCGGCGACACCGAGAACGCCATCGTGGTGGTGGAGCATCCCGTTTCGCAGCAGGCGCTGGAGAGGATGAAAGTCCTGTTCGGCGTCGGTGACCTTGAAGTGAAGGAAGGCTACCTCAACAACCTGCAGCTGCACTTCCCCGACGAAATCGTCCGCCACAAGATGCTGGATATGATAGGCGATTTCGCTTTGCTGGGGGCGCCGCTGAGGGGCACAATTATTGCGAGCAAAACAGGGCACCGGGTGAACACCGCGGTGTGCAAATCACTCCTCAATTCTGACTTGATTTATTGATGATGGACACCAACAATATGTCATATATCCACCCCGACGCCAAGATTGGCAAAAACGTGGTGATAGAACCTTTCTGCTATATCGCCGCCAATGTAGAAATCGGCGACGGCTGCCACATCGGCCCCAATGCCACCGTTTACGACTTTGTAAAGCTGGGCCGCGACTGCCAGGTCTTTCCAGGAGCCGTGATCGGCGCCATCCCGCAGGATTTGAAGTTTGACGGCGAAGAGAGCTGGGTGGAGATAGGCGACCGCACCACCGTGCGCGAGTGCGCCACCATCAACCGCGGCACCGCCGCCAGCGGCAAACGCCTCACCAAGATCGGCAGCGACTGCCTTATTATGTCCTACGCGCACGTAGCGCACGACTGCCGCATCGGCGACCACTGCATAATCGTGAGTCATGTCGGCCTCGCGGGCGAAACCGAGATGGACGACTGGGCCATAGTTGGCGGAGGTACGATGGTTCACCAGTTCTGCCGCATCGGCGCCCACGCCATGCTGGGCGGGGCCAGCGCCACCAACAAGGATATTCCGCCCTACATCCTCTCGGCCGGCAACCACGCCATCTACGAAGGCATCAATGCCATCGGGCTGCGCCGCCGCGGCTTTTCCAACACCGAGATAGAGGAGATCAAGAGCGTCTACAAGATTATCTACGAAGAGAACAACAATGTCTCCGACGCCCTGCGCGTAGTTGACGAGCTCTATCCCGACGGCAAGCACGCCAAAGTTATAACCGACTTTATCCGCACCTCCAAGCGCGGCATCTGCAGGCGCAGTGAATAATACAGTACTTCTAAGCACCGCGTATCTGCCGCCGGTGGCCTGGTTCACCGCCGCGACCCGTGCCGACGCCGCCCTGGTGGAGGCGTGTGAGACATTTCAGAAACAGTCCTACCGCAACCGCTGCAACATCTATTCACCCGACGGAGTGCAGTCGTTGCTGGTGCCTGTGCTGCATTCAGGCAGCCGGCTGATCCGCGACATCCGCATCGACTACAGCAAAAACTGGCTGCATCTGCACCGCAGGGCGATTCTCACCGCATACGGACCGAGTCCCTTCTACCAGTATTATTGGGACGATCTCGACGCCATATTAGAGAAGAAGCACGAGTTTCTCTTCGACCTGAATATGGAGCTTTCGGCCAGGATTATGGAGATGCTGCATCTGCGCACGCCGGTCTCCATCACCGCCGATTATGACCCGGCGCCGGCTGAAGTCACCGACCTGCGCTCCGCCATAAACCCGAAAAGGGAGCCCGCAGGCTCCCCTTTCAAGGAATACTATCAAGTATTCAATTCCAGGCGGGGATTCATCCCCAACCTTTCGATAATAGATCTTCTTTTCTGCGAAGGTCCTGAAGCGTACAGCTACCTTTAGTTGTTGTTGATAGGAGGCATGTCCTTCTTCTCGTCGGGTACCTCCAGGTAGTCGCGCTTGCCAAAGTGCAGCAGGCCTGCAACGAACGAGCTGGGCCACTGACGGACCATACGGTTGATCTTGGTGACGCTGTCGTTGTATACCATACGGCTGGTGCGTACCAGATTCTCATACTCGTTGATGGAGTCCATCGTCTTGTTGAACATACCGTCTGCCTTAAGCTCCGGATAAGCCTCCCTGACTGCAATCAGGCGGCCGAGAGCCTGGGTGAGTGCGTTTTCCTGGGCGTTGATTTCTGCCGCAGTGGCGCTGGTGCCCTTATTGCGCTCGCCGATGACCTCTACCAGAGTGTCGTGCTCGTGCTTGGAGTATTTCTCCGTCATGGCGACCAGGCTGCTGATGGCATCCCAGCGGCTGTTCTGCTGAACTGCAATCTGATTGAAGGAATTGGTGGCCATCTCGTCCAGATTGACCAGTTCTCGCTGTGTCTTGTAAATGTAATAGCCCACTAAAACAACCAGGGCAAGGATAATCAAAAGTGCTATCATCTCTTTCGAATTTGAATTATTGGCTAAATATACGTGTTTTTCATTAAATTTGCTCAAACATAGCGTTAAAATGTCTATTAAAAACATACGCAGGGTAATGTCCGCAGCGCTGGCGATGCTGCTTTTCAGTTTTGTGCTACAGGCAGGCGACATTCGCAGGGACTACATTCTCAAGTGGAGCGAAACCGCTGTAGACCAGATGATTGCCAGCGGCGTCCCGGCCAGCATAACCCTGGCGCAGGCGTGTCTGGAGTCGGGCAACGGCACCTCTACCCTCGCCGTTCAGGCCAACAATCATTTCGGCATCAAATGCCGCGGCTGGAGCGGCCCCTCCTTCCGGCACGACGACGACCTCAAGGACGAATGCTTCCGCAGCTACGACAATGCCAAACAGTCTTTCAGCGACCATTCCGACTTTTTGCGATACAACGACCGCTACGCGTTTCTGTTCGACCTGGCCCCCACCGACTATAAAGGCTGGGCCCGCGGCCTCAAGAAGGCCGGCTACGCCACCGATCCGCAATATGCAGAGAAACTCATCAAGATAATCGAGGACTATCGTCTCTACGAATACGATGTCCTTAAACCGTCGCCCGGCAAGTTGACCATTACCCTGCCCGCATCCCCCGCCAAGCTCGAAACTCCCAGGCAGGTGGAGGCGCCGCTGCACTTCAAGCCCCGCAGCCTGGGCAGCGTTACCATCGACTACACTTTCTACGAAAGGCACGGCCTGGTGTACATCGTGGCCAACGGCACCGAGAATTACGCCTCCCTGGCGCGGCAGTTCAATCTGTTCAAGCGGGAACTGCTCCGCTTCAACGACGAGAAGAAGGATCATACCATCCCCGCCGGAGAGATAGTCTACCTGCAGCCCAAGCGCAGCCAGAGTACGGAAGACCTGGCCAAGCACGTCGTGGAAGAGGGCGAGACTATGCGCGGCCTCTCGCAGCGTTTCGGTGTCAAACTCAAGAATCTGTATAAATTCAACAATATGAAGTCCGGCCGCGAACCCGCCCCGGGCAGCATCATCAACCTGCGCAAGGTCAAGAAATGAAAAAGAAAAGCAAATCCCGCAAAGCGATAATAACCATACTGGTGCTGGGCTTTCTGGCCTTTGTCGCCTGCGCCGCCTTCTATTTTATGACATATTTGAGGCCCAACAGCGTCGCCGGCGCCAAGGCCATCAATATCTACCGCGCCACCGACTATGCCGGGCTGTTGGATTCGCTAGAAAAGAGCGGAGCAGTGCGCAATATGGCTTCGTTCAAGTTCGTGGCAAAGCAGAACAAACTCAGCGAGAACTTCAAGCCGGGTCATTACGAGCTCAAGGGCGGTCTGAACAACAAGCAGATAGAGCGGGTTTTCGCCCGCGGATGGCAGACTCCCGTCAAATTGATTGTACGCTCGAACGTCCGCGATCTGGGCAAGATGTCGGCACAATTGGCGCGACAGCTGGAGGCCGATTCCACCGAGATTGCAACGGCTTTGCAAGACCGGCAGATAATGGAGTCTCACGGCTTCAACCGCTACACCTATCTGGCGATGTTCATCCCCGACACCTACGAGGTTTATTGGACGGTAACGCCGCTGCAGCTGCTGGACCGGCTGAAAAAGGAATATGACGCTTTCTGGAACGAGAGCCGCGTGAATAAGGCCCGTGCCGCCGGCCTCACCCGCGAACAGGCTATGACGCTGGCCTCCATCGTCATAGAGGAGACCAAATACGAGCCGGAGATGCCCACCATAGCCGGCGTCTATATCAACCGGCTGAAAAAGGGGATGCTGCTGCAGGCCGATCCGACAGTGAAATATGCCGTGAACGATCCGGCTCTGCGCCGTATCTTGAACGTGCATCTGCAGGTGGATTCACCCTATAATACCTATAAGCATCCGGGACTGCCGCCGGGGCCCATCACCACCCCTACCAAAGCTGCGATAGATGCTGTTCTGAATTATCAGCATCACGACTATCTCTATTTCTGCGCTCACGAGAGCTTCAACGGCCAGCACCGCTTCGCCCGGAACCTTTCCGAACATATGGACAACGCCCGCCGCTTTCACGCTGCAATGAACGCCAGGGAGAAATCTAAATAATTAGTTTTTCAGGGGGATTTCGTACTTGTGCTGTTCTTCGGCGAGGTAGGTTTCGGGGAAGACTTCGCGGGCTTGGGAGAGCATAGGCGCCAGGTCTTTGTAACGGGCTGAGAAGTGCCCCAGAATCAGCATTTTTGCTCCGGCAGCAGCCGCCGTCTGAGCCGCCATCCGACTGGTGGAGTGGCAGTATTTTTCTGCGTGGTCCTGATAGTCGTCGGCATACGTCGAATCGTGATAAATCAGGTCAGTGCCTGCAATCCATTCGGTGAGCCGCCTGAAGGGCGCAGTATCGCAGCAGTAAGCCAATTTGCGGGGCGTGTACGGCAGATAGGTATAGTCGGCCGCCATCAGGGTCTTCCGGCCGCGTTTGACATCCTCTCCCCTCTTGAAGGCGGCAATCTCGGTGATGGTGAGATTGTAGGCCTCAATTAAATCCTTGCGTACATTGCGCGCCGGCATTTTCTCTTCGAACAGAAAGCCGAAGGTGGGCACGCGGTGGTTCAGCGGGAAGGCATATACGCGAAGCTGCCGCATCTCAATAATCTGCTCCTTCTCTTTCATCTCCAGCGGCGTGAAATGAATCTCGTACTTGACGCCGTCGGCGAAATTCTCATAGAAAAAGTCCAGCATCTTCTGGAACCCAGCCGGCGCATAGATATACAGCGGCGCTGTGCGGCCCTGCATCGCCATAGTGCTCAGAAGGCCGAAAATGCCGAAAAGATGGTCGCCGTGAAGATGCGAAATCAGGATATTGTCTATCCATGCGAAAGCTATCCTGCATTGCTGTAGCGACATCTGGCACCCCTCGCCGCAGTCTACCAGAAAGCGGTGGTTGTGCACCGTGACCACGTGTGCGCTGGTATGCCGGTAAGGGTTTGCCGACGCCGACGATGTTCCGAGAGTTGTCAGAGAGAATTCCATCAATGCGAAGTTAATAATTATATACGAAAAAGGGATGCCCGTTACGGACATCCCTTTTCTTTTTGAGAAGTGTGTGTCGATTACTTCTCGGCTGCTTCCATCTCGCTCTTGAGAGCTGCCAGGTCGCTGATGTCACCGAAAGTGGTAACCTCGTTTGCAGCGTTGTTCTGCTTCATAACCTTGGCGGTTGCAGCCTCTTCGCTGTTGCGGGTCTTAACCTGCTCCTCTTTCTTGGGCTCCTCGAATGTACGGGTGTGGGAAAGGATGAGCTTGCGACTGTTCTTGTTGAACTCGAGAACCTTGAAAGGAAGGGTCTCGCCTTCTTTGATGGTAGAACCGTCTTCCTTGGTCATACCCTTAGCCACTACAAAACCCTCGATGCCGTTGGCGAGTGCTACGGTTGC
>JAFZBQ010000001.1 GCA_017561665.1 Bacteroidales bacterium
AACAATGCTTTCTTAAGACTCATAATCTTCTATGGCTTTTAGCAGTTTTTCGTTTTCGTCAGGGGTTCCGACGGTGATTCGCAGGCAGCCTTCGCAAAGTGCCACGGTGCTGCGGTCGCGCACTATCAGCCCGGCCTTCAAAAGCGCGTCATACAGCCCGCGCGGCTCATCGACCTTGACCAGCAGGAAGTTGGCGTCGGAAGGATAGACCTTCTGCACACACTTAAAGGCTGGCAGAAGACCGGCTAAGCGGTCGCGCTCGGCTACAATCTCCGCCACCTGAGGAGCTATGTCGGCCTGTAGTTTTTCCAGCGCCAAGGCCAGGGTGTCGGTGCCGATATTGTAGGGATATTTCACCTGCCTGAAAAGCGAGATGATGTAGGGATTGGACATCGCCAGGCCGATTCTAAGGCCTGCCAGGCCCCACGCTTTGGAGAGGGTCTGCAGCACTATGACATTTTCGTATCTATCGATAAGCGGCAGCACGCCCGGCTTACTGGAAAAGTCTATGTAGGCCTCGTCCACCACCAGGATGCCTTCGAACGATGCCGCCAGGCGCTCTATGTCGGCGGCGGCGAAGGCATTGCCCGTCGGATTGTTGGGCGAGCAGACGAACATCAGGCGGGTGTCGGAATCCACCGCGGCCAGCAACCTTTCCACCGGCAGGGCGAAGGTCTCGGGCTCCAGCAGCACCATCCGCCGCTCCACGTTGTTGATGTCGGCGCAGACGCCGTACATTCCGTAGCTGGGAGCGATAATAACGGCGTTGTCGCGGCCCGGCTCGCAAAACACGCGGTAGCAGAGATCGATGGCCTCGTCGCTGCCGTTACCCAGGAACAGTTTCTCCGGCGAAACACCCTTCAGAGCAGCCACACGGGCCCGCACCGCTTCCTTCTGCGAAGTGGACGGATAGCGGTTCACGCTGTTGTCATAAGGATTCTCGTTGGCGTCCATCAGGATGCCAAGCGAACCCTTGTACTCGTCGCGGGCCGTGGAATAGGGCGTCAGGGCGGCGATGTTGGGGCGGACCAGTTTCTTTATATCCTTCATTTCTCAAGCCTGTACTTTACGGCGGCGGCGTGAGCGTCCAGCCCTTCCGCCCGGGCCATCGTGGTTATTGTATCTCCCAGAGACTCAAGCCCTTCTCGGGTGAGCTCCTGGTAGGTTATCGAGTGCATGAAGCTGTCCAGGCCGATACCGCTCCAAGCACGCGCCAGTCCCATGGTGGGCAGCGTGTGGTTGGTGCCGGAAGCGTAGTCGCCGGCGCTTTCGGGCGAATAGTTGCCGATGAAGACGCTGCCGGCGGCGGTAATCTGCTCAGCCACCTTCCACGGCTCCCGCATAGATATTATCAGGTGCTCGGAAGCGTAGGCGTTGGCGAACGCTATCTGAGCGTGGAGGACATCCTCTTGACTATCAGGCGATTGTGCAAACTGCTCGTACCCTTCAGAGGGGGTAGCACTTTGCATATCTTGCTGTGTATCAGAACGTTTGCTTCCACGACTCGTAAACACCACGATGCGGCTGTTGGACAAAGCCTTCTGTGCGATATCACGGCGGGGCAGCAAAGCCAGTTGGCGGGCCACCTCCGCAGCCACGTCGGCGGCGAACTTTTCGCTACGGCACACCAGAATCGCCTGGCTGTCGGGACCGTGCTCGGCCTGCGAGAGCAAGTCGGAGGCCACGAAACGCACGTCGGCCGTGTCGTCGGCCAAAACCATCACCTCGGAGGGGCCGGCTGGCATATCAATGGCGACACCCATCGCGGTCACCATCTGCTTGGCCTTGGTCACATAGCGGTTGCCGGGGCCGAATATCTTGCTCACAGGGGCGATGGTTTCTGTGCCGAACGCCATTGCGGCGATGGCCTGCGCACCGCCCAGCGAATATATCGTGTCGATGCCGCAGAGAGATGCCGCATAGAGCACTGCAGGAGCGATTTTACCATCGCGGCCGGCGGGGGTGCAGAGCACAATCTCGCGGCAGCCGGCAATCTGCGCCGGGATGGCCAGCATCAGCAGGGTGGAAAACAGCGGAGCGCTGCCGCCGGGGATGTAGAGTCCTACCCTCTCTATCGGCAGGCTGCGGCGCACGCAGCGCACGCCGGGAAGCGTCTCGACCTCAACCGCAGCGGGTTTCTGTGCCGAGTGAAAGGCGCGGATGTTGGCAGCCGCAGCAGCGATGGACCGCTTCACGGCATCACTCACCTGCGAAGCCGCAGCAGCGACCTCTGACGGGGACACTAGGAACGGATTGAGATGCCCGGTCAAGCCGGGCATGACGGGAGAGCCGGGCATGACGGGAGAGCCGGGCATGACGGGTGACGTCGAGCCGGGCTCGTCATTGCCGGCTTGACCGGCAATCTTAACATCCCGCCCTTCCACCTCGCGGGTGATATCCACAAGCGCGGCATCGCCGCCCGTACGCACCCTCTCCAGGATGGCGCGCACGCGACCCTCTATCACGCTGTCGTCGCTTTCTGCACGACGGCATAGCGCTGCCCACAACTCGCGGGAAGGATTAACAATTATCTCCATCAGTCTATAACTTTATCCAGGTGCAGTACCAGAATGCCCTCTGCGCCAAGCGCTTTGAGCTTCTCAATCTTGTCCCAAAGTTCACGCTCCGACACCACGCTGTGCAGCGAGCACCACCCTTCGGCCGCGAGCGGCATCACGGTGGGGCTGCGCATCGCCGGCAGTATCTTCACCGCCTCGGAGAGCTTGTCGGTGGGAATGTTCATCAGAATATACTTCTTGCCGCCGCTCTCCATCACTGCATCCAGGCGGAACAGAATCTTGTCCAGAATCGCCTGTTTCTCAGGCTCCAGCCCCTTGCGCGCAATCAGAACCGCCTCGCTGCCCAGCACCGTCTCGACCTCCTTCAAGCCGTTGGAAACCAGCGTACCGCCGGAAGAAACAATATCGAAAATGGCGTCGGCCAGGCCTGCGGCGGGCGAAATCTCCACCGAACCCATTATCTTCTGTATCTTGGCGTTGACGCCGTTTGCCTTGAGCCAACCGGCCAGCACATTCGGATAAGATGTGGCGATGCGCTTGCCCTCGAAGAACGACGGGCCGGTATACTCCTGGTCCTTGGGGATGGCCAGCGAGAGGCGGCACGCCCCGAATCCCATCTTGCGGACGATAACCACATCTGCGCCGGTCTCGGCAACTTCATTATAGCCGACTATGCCCAGATCGGCACTGCCCTGCTCCACCACGCCGGGAATGTCGTCGTCGCGCAGGTAGAGCACCTCCAGCGGGAAATCCACGGCACGCGCCAGGAATTTGCGTTTAACCTCGTCTATCTTGATGCCCGCCTCGCGCATCAGCGCCAGCGAATCCTCACTCAGGCGGCCTTTCGATTGTATAGCTATCCTTATCATATCGTTAATAATTATCATTTATAAAAAAAGACTTGCACGGTAAATGTCCGGGCAAGTCCTGTATTTGCTTACAAATTTGCACACACTTACCTAGACCTCTTGGTTAAAGAGATGATGGTGATGGGTATGTGCAAACGAATAATTCATTTAAATACGCTTTGTGCCCACAAAGGTATAAACGTTTTTCTTAATTACAAATTGTAAGCGACAATTTTTACCGGACCCAGCAGGCCGGAGGGTTGCAGCGGGCTCTCGGCACTCCAGGGATTCACAGTCATCCATACCTTGCGGTCCTTCTCCGGCAGGCGCATATCGCCGACGATGCGGTTCTGCCAGTTGTTGACCACCTCAACCTCCATGGTATTGATGCCGCGCTTGAGGCCGTCGGTGATGTTCACCCTGTAAGGAGGAGTCCACGCTCCGCCCATCTCCTTGCCGTTGACCTTGACTTTGGCCATCACCATCACCAGGCCCAGGTCGATATAGATATCGCCGTCGGGCAGGCGGTCCAGGGTAAACTGGTTGCGGTAATTGGCAGCACCGGAGTAATACTTGACATCGTCGTTGCCGGCGGTGGTCCAGTCGAACAGCACGTCGGTATTGATCTTCTCTTCCGGACCGCGGCGGGCGGGATCGAACGATATTGTCCATCCCTCCTCAAGCATGGCCAGAGTGGTCTCGGCAGGATAATTATGCTTGTAATGGCGACCGGCAACCTTCTGGTCGTTGAAGACAATGAAAGAGCTCTCCAGCGCATCCAGACGCATAGGAACGGTGATATTGCGGCCGTTGTCGTGATACTCCGGCAGAGCACGGATTTCGCCGGTGAGGGGATTCCAGAGCTGCGGCGCGCGGCCTGTGAGGCGGAATATCGCGTTGAATTCAACTGCCGCGTCAGCCTGGTTCGACACGAAATAAATATCGCCCTTCTCCATCGTACGGTGGATGAATTTGATCTTGGCGCCGGAATCGTCAACCAGGAAATCGGGAGTGAGCCCCTTCTCTTCCAGGACTTTCTCTACAGGGACGCCGTCGGCGAACACCTTGCCATAGCCGTAGGCGGCCGAGAGGCGGTCTGTAGTGCCCCAGAGGTCGTCGGATATCTTCTTAACCTCCGTATCGGCATCGGGATAGCCGGCCAGACTGGGCGAAGTCCGCGGTGCGGGACCCAGCACATAGAGACCGTCCGATACCAGCTGCTTGATCCTGGCCAGCAGTTCGGGACGCATCGTCGTCTGCTTGGGCAGCACCAGTACCGCGTAGCTCATGCCGTCGGGCAGCGTCAGGCGACCGTCCTTCATTGTGGCATCGCGCATCAACACCTCGGCATTTATATAGTCAAACGAATAGCCCTGCGGCAGCGCCGGATCGGTGACGCCGGTCATCTTGGGGGCATCTTCGCCAATGAAATATGCCGCGTCGGCCACGTAGAGGCCCTGCTGGAGCATCAGATTGCAACGCTTCAGGTAGCGGCCAAACACGTCCATATGGCTGAACCAGATGTTCTTACGGTTGAATTCGTTGCCGAACCAGGCGTCCACGCCGGGGTTCTTGTCTTCATACGGCTGCTGTATATAGAGGTGCAGCAGTGTGCTGTTGATGCCTTCTGTGAAGAAGCGGTCCAGGCGCTGCTTCATTATGCGGGGGTAGCGGCTGAACACCGGACCGCCGCTGGTGCAGCTTTCCGCCCAGACCTTGCGCTTGCCGTAGATGTGTGCACAGGACGATGCGGCGCGGTTCTCTATATCACCCAGCGTACCTTCGCTCCAGAACTCGCCCGCAACCTCGTCGCTCTGGCCGCCGTACATCAAAAATTCGCTGGGGAAACCCCAGTGTCCGTAGCATTCCAGCCAGGTGCTCAGGCCGTTGCGGTGGCTTATCTTGCGCAGTCCGCCGACATAGTCGTAAGCCACGCGGTCGGCAATCAGGCGGCGCAGGTCCCAGAGGAAACGGTCGCTGACGTCGCGGCTGCCAACCACCTCACCGCTGAGAACCGGCAGGTACGGAGTCGGGTCATAGCCGTATTTCTCCTGGAAACCGTCGGCCATATCGTCGGTCCAGTCCAGGCCGCCCGTCTCGTAGCTGTCCTCCACCACGACCTTGAAGGTGCGGCGGTCGTCGGCTGGGATGCGGCGCAGGATCTCGCCGATAAAGTTGTCAAAATGATAGCGGATGTGATCCTGGCTGAGTTTGTCGATTTCCAGGCCGGTCCCTTCGGGCGATGCGGGGGCGTTGGTCTGACCGGTGGTGCGCATCGCCAGGCGCTTGATAGTCCATTTTCCGGCCGGCGCCTCCCAGGTCAGGACATCACCGTCCATCTTGTCGGTAAGGTCGACTACCTTGGCGGGGTCGATGCAGGCCGCGGGGTCGGTTGCCGGCTGCACGGGCCACATATAGGCATCCCACATCGGCAGCGGCGTCTGGAACATCTTGCCCAGCGTCTTCTCTGCATAGCGCTCTACCATCGCCTTGGTGGTTATTTCGGCCTTGAGGGTGCCGGCGCCCGGCTCTTCAAGCATCAGTTTGAAATCCTTGGCCGTGCTTTCGGGAATAGCTATAACTATCGGTGCGTAAGGCATATAGCCCACGTTCACATTGGCGTTACTGCGGTCGATGTCAAACTCCTGAACCTTTTGCCAGGCGTCGCCGATCTTGGCCAGCAAGGTGCCGCGGGTGATGATGCTGGTGCCTGCGGACGGCGTCAAAATCAGGGAGCGGTAGGTATTGCCCGACTCGCCCTCGAGCAGGGTTTCTGACCTTTCGCCTGTGTGTTTGACTATGGTTGTGCTGCTGGCCTTGACCTCCTCTGCCGGATATGCAATCACCTTGACATCGGCCATAGCGTCCGGGGCCACCTTGTCCAGGGTTATCTTCATTTCGCCGCCTTCCGCCTCGATGGTCTTATCGACGCTGGCCAGGTAACGCATGCTCTGTTCAGGTTTTACCCACGGGCCGCCCGACTGGCTCCAGCCGAGGCAGTTGAAGATGCCTATCTCGATGCCGAGGTCGGAGGCGGTCTTCAGCGCGGTGTGCATCACCTCCCACCATTCGGGGGTGAAAATCTTGATGTCGCCCCAGGGCAGGTCGGCTGTGACGTTGCCTATGAAGGCACGGTTGATGCCCACCGACTTCATCGCCTGCAGGTCTTTGACCACGCCCTCCTTGCTGATGTTGTCGTTGACCCAGTACCAGTATACCGCTAGTTTCTGCTTGTCGGGGTTGTGGAAACCCTTCTCAATGGTCTTGAAAGACTCATTGGGACCGAAGGCGGACGGGTCGTAATATTCTTTGGTGGATGTGTTGTGAGAACAGCCCGTGGCGGTATGCGCCAAGGCCAGTGCACCAAGAGCAAGCGCCACCGTTACGGCGAACGCAATTAAGGATTGTTTCATTAAAAATTAAACGTGTGTGTGATGTTATGCAAATATATGCATTATGAACACCCCCATTACCGTACTTACGATATGGGATATCAACAAGTTATTAAACATATGATACTGGGACTCCGCCCCAAACCCCGCCGCTCCGGGCTGGCTATTCTGCGAATCTGCCCGCACGCCCTCCGCTATCGCCTGATGGCGATTTCTACCCGAGATGACGGAGCAATTCCGACGGGGTATCGATGAGGGCTTTTGCGCCGGCGGCTTCCAGGGCAGCACGGCGGCGGAAGCCCCAGGTACAGAGGACGTAGTCCAGACCGGCGCGCTCAGCGCTTTGGATATCCACCTCACAATCACCGATGTAGAGGATTTCCGACTTGGGTATGCCTTGCGTTTCCCCTCGCCCGAATTTATTCGTCATTGCCGGCTCGACCGGCAATCTATTCGCCGTAAGAATACTATGCGCTATGGCATCGTCGATGATACCGGGGGCTGGCTTGAGCGGGCCGCCGGGCTTCTGGCCTTCTACCGCAGCCCATTTGATCTGGGGATAAAAGTGCGGAATGAGGAACTTGGCGCCGTCGTCAAACTTGTTGGAGGCGACCGCCAGGGTGAATCCTTTCTCCTGAAGCTCTTCCAGCAGTTCAGGCATCCCTTCATAGGGGTGCGTCTCGCGGGCCAGATTGGCGCGATAATACTTCAGGTAGACGTCCCTTGCCTCATCTACAAACGACTCGTCGGCTGCCTTCTCCGCGGGGAGGGCGCGCTTTATCAGCATACGGCTGCCATCGCCTACGAATCTTTCGTAGTCCGTCAGCTTCCAGGTCGGAAGGTCGTAGTAGGCCAGCATCTCGTTGCAGGCGCTGCCGATGCCACCGATGGTGTTGAGCACGGTGCCGTCGAGGTCGAATATGATGAGTTTCTTCATAGGGACGCGGTTGTTTGCGCGCGACAAAAATAGTAATTTTACGCCGATGAATCCCAAAACTCTCATTTCGCTCTCCAGCGGCGTGATTTCCAATCCGCTGCGGCGGCTGCCGGCTCCAGCCTCTTTTGAGCTGTGCGAAGGGGAATGCATCGCCATTGTCGGACCAAACGGCAGCGGCAAGAGCACCTTGCTGGAGATGATCCGCGGCGGGTTTTACCTGCGCGAGGGGTCGCTGCAGTTTTCGCTTCGCGACGAGAGTTACCGGGCCATCCGCACCGTGGAGTTCGACAACGCCTACTCCACCACAGAGACACAGTACTACTACCAGCAGCGCTGGCAGGCCTTCGAACGAGAGGCCTCGCCTCTTGCGGGGGAACTGCTTGGTGATGGAGACGACAGTTTGCGGGAGCAGCTTTTCAGCCTGCTGAATATCTGGCCGCTGCTGGACAAGGAAATCATCACCCTATCCAGCGGCGAACTGCGGCGGTTCTCCATTGCGAGGGCTATGCTGCAGCGGCCGCAGGTGCTTATCCTGGAGAGCCCTTACATCGGGCTGGACCCGCCTACGCGGCAGCTGCTCAGCGACTTGCTGCTGCAGGTACGCGAGCGTCTGGGAGTGAGCGTCATAATGACCCTCCCCGCCTCCGACCAGATTCCGCCGGTGGTCACTCACGTTTACTATATGGAGGACGGGGTGGTTTCGGAGAAGTTTCCGGCAGATGTCGTTCACAACGCCGGGCAGAGCCTCCGCATGAAAGAGGTGCTCCCTGACAGTCGGTCGGTCCCCTCCCTCCTTAACGCCGGTCGCACCCGCTTTCATGCATCGGTCATTTCTGCCCGGGAGAAGACGTCATCAACAGAAGTACTCCCTGAACTGCCAAAGCTGAGGGAAACACCGCTGTTCGACAAGGTGGTGGAGATGCGGCACGTGGACATCAGTTACGGCGAGCGGCAGATATTCCAGGACCTCAATTGGACGGTGCGCAGCGGAGAAAAATGGAACGTCACCGGACCGAACGGCAGCGGCAAGAGCACCCTGCTGAGTCTGGTGAACGCCGACAACCCGCGCGCCTACTCGCTGGACATCACCCTGTTCGACCGCAAGCGCGGCACCGGCGAGAGCATTTGGGACATCAAGCGGCACATCGGCTATCTCTCCAGCGAGATGCATAGCGGCTTCATCACCTCCGACACTGTGCTGGAGATTGTCCGCACCGGATTGGGCCATTACAGCGACGGCCGAGTCATAGCCGAAGCCATGAAGGGATTTGCGACCGGCGTTAAGGAGGGAGGGGACCGACCGACTGTCAGGGAGCAAAACCTTCATGCGAGGCATTCGGCCGTCGCTGACAGTGTAGAAGACGAATACTTGATGCTGTGGCTGGAGCTGTTCGGTGCGGAGAATCTGGCGCAGCGAAACTACAACACCCTCTCCAGCGGCGAGCAGCGCTACGTACTGCTGATCAGGTCGTTCGTAAAAGACCCCGACCTGCTGATTCTGGACGAACCATTCCAGGGACTCGACCCGGCAAAGCGCCACCGCGCCAGCACCGTCATAGAATCTTTCTGCCGCCGGCCGAACAAGACCCTGATCTTTGTCACCCACTATATCGAGGAGATTCCCGGCATCGTGACCCACACACTGCAACTGTGACCAGGCTCCAACCCGCAATTTTTCAAAACCAAACGAAACACTTCTTGCCCCGCACAGTTGACCAATTCGAAACTGCTTTCTAAATTTGTACGAAATAAAACTCACCAAATAATGAACAAAAAAGTACTCGTGACAGGCGGATGCGGCTACATCGGATCGCACACCTGCGTAGAACTGGCCGAAGCCGGCTTTGAACCGATTATCGTGGACAATTTGTCAAACTCAGAGAAGATAGCGCTCGAGGGCGTAGAAAAAATCCTTGGCCGCAAGATCGAATTCATAAAGGCCGACTGCTGCGACGAAAAGGCGATGGAAGAAATCTTCGAAAAATATGATTTCAGTTCGATAATACATTTTGCCGCCTTCAAAGCTGTGGGAGAGAGTGTCAGCATGCCGCTGGAGTACTACCGCAACAATTTGGGTTCACTTATAAATATGCTTTCGCTGATGCGTAAGCACAACGTGCCCAACATCGTATTCAGCTCTTCTGCAACAGTATATGGTCAGGCCGACGTATTGCCGGTCACTGAGCGCACACCCCGCAAGGAGGCCACATCTCCCTATGGCAGCACAAAACAGATGTGCGAGGATATCCTGCACAGCTGCTCGATAGCTTATCCCCAGATCAATGTGATAGCGCTGCGCTACTTCAACCCCATTGGCGCCCACCCTTCTGCACTGATAGGCGAGCTGCCGCGCGGCGTGCCCAACAACCTGATTCCGTTCGTGACCCAGACAGCGGCGGGCATACGCGAGTGCCTGAGCATCTTTGGCAACGACTACAACACGCCCGACGGTACCTGCATACGCGATTATATCGACGTGACCGACCTGGCAAAGGCACACGTTTGCGCAGTGAACCGTATGATCGAGGGCAGGGGCAAGGCCAACTACGAGGTGTTCAATGTCGGCACAGGCCGCGGCGTATCCACGCTGGAAGTTGTTCAGACTTTCGAGAAGGTCAATAACTTGAAACTCAACTGGAAGTATGCCGCCCGCCGCGAAGGCGACATAGAGGCTGTGTGGGCAGACACTACTTACGCCAACGAGGAGCTCGGCTGGAAAGCCGTCCGCCCGCTGGACGAAACGCTCCGGAGCGCCTGGAAGTGGCAACAGTACATTACCAAAAAGAAATAGTGATACAAAAAACCGAGGGAAACCCTCGGTTTTTTGTTAGTACCTGAAATACTTCTCGGCAAGGGCGCGGTAGGAGTCGCGGTCTTTGTTCCAGTAGTCCAGGAGGTCCTCCACCCTGTAATTCTTACCAAACAGGCGGCGAACCTCGGGTCCGCCAGTGATTTTGTCCAGCATAGAGAATTTGCTGTCATCCGCAAGCGAGAGCTTATGATTGGGATACATCGCGTGTATCTCCTGCAGGACATAGAATTGCAGCAGCGCGGTGGGTGCACGGTGATAGTCGGTAAAGTAGAACTGAACCCCCTTGACCAGTTTGCCGGCTGCGCCGCCGTAGAAAGGCTTGTAGTATATCGGACGGAAGCGGACACCCTCCAGTCCGAGGTTGTTCAGGCGCGATGCCAATTCCTCCGGATTGTCGATCCACTCGGCGCCGAAGGTCTCGAACGGCAGCGTATATCCTACGCCAATATTGACGTAATTACCCATATCGCCGGCGATACCGGAGCAGGGATAGGCCATGGCCGACGATGCCTGAGGGATATGTGGTGACGGCATCACCCACGGCAGGCCGGTGTCGGCAAAAATCATATCGCGCCGCCAGCCCTCCATCTCGATGACGGTGAGGTTACACTTGACAAACTTGTCGGTCCCTTTCTGGCCGCGGTTCATCCCCTCTTCGTTTATCATTGTAGCCAACTCGCCCACGGTGAGACCGTAGACATACGGTATGCGGTACATTCCCACGAAAGAGAAATAGCCGTCCTGCACCAGCGGGCCGTCCATCTGGATGCCGCCCAGCGGGTTGGGGCGGTCCAGCACCATAACCTCGATGCCGGCTTCGCCGCAGGCGCTCATCACCAGGCCGAGGGTGCTGATAAAGGTGTATGAACGGCACCCGTTGTCCTGAATGTCATAGACCATAACGTCGATGCCCCCCAGCATATCCGGGGTCGGCTTGCGGGTAGCTCCGTAGAGCGAGTATACCGGCAGGCCGGTTGCGGGGTCGCGAGGCTCGCTGGTGACCTTGTCGCCGGCGTGTTCGCTGCCGCGGACGCCGTGTTCGGGGCCGTAGAGGGCAACCAGTTCGACGCCGGGAGCGTTGGCCAGGATATCTATGGTGCTGACCAGGTTGCGGTCCACGCCGCTGGGGTTGGTCACCAGGCCGACGCGTTTGCCTTTGAGAGGTGCGAAGTCGCTCTCGACCAGTACCTCCAGTCCGGTCTTAACTTGTGGTTGCTCCTGGGGAAAATAGCAATCGCCATCAGGCGATAGCGAAGGGCGTGCGGGGAGGCTTTCAGAATAGCCAGCCCGGAGCGGCGGGGTTTGGGGCAGCGCCCCAGTATTATTTCCGCGGGCGCCGCAGCTGGCCAGAAGCATCAGCGCGCATATTATTATGGTCCTTTTCATCACGTTACAAATTTAGCGTGTTCGTTTTCGAAAACCCGTACTTTAAACGTCTATAAACGTTTATAAGCGTTTAAAAACGGCTACTCCTCCCCCTTCTTGGTGCCGAAGTCGGCGGGGATGTGTTTCCGTACCAGAAGTGCAGCAATTATGCCAGGGATGGTGCACAGGCAGGCCCACACGAAAAACATAGTGTAGCCTACGTGGTCGGAAATCCAGCCCGCCACCATTCCGGGGAACATCATTCCGGCCGCCATAAATGCCGTGCCGATGGCGTAGTGCGCCGTTTTGTGTTCGCCCTGCGCTATATAAATCAGGTACATCGTATATGCGGTGAAGCCGAATCCGTAGCCGAACTGCTCCAGCGCCACGCAGCTTGCCACCAGCGGCACGCTGCTCACCTTTATGGCAGCCATAAGCACATACAGCAGGTCCGGGACATTGATAGCCAGCGCCATCGGCAGTATCCATTTCTTGAAGCCGCTGCGGGAAATCACGATGCCGCTCAGGATGCCGCCCAGAAGCAGCGCAATTACGCCAAGGGTACCGTAGATGCCGCCCACCGCCGCCGTAGAAAGCGCCAGGCCGCCGGCATCGACAGTGTCCAGCATAAACGGCTGCGCTATCTTCACCAACTGGCTCTCTCCCAGACGATAAGTCAGCAGGAAGAAGAGCATCAGTCCCATATACGGCTTTTTGAAGAACGAGGCGAAGGTGACGCCGATATTGCGCCAGATGGTGCGGGCGTTGATGTCGGTGCGCACGGCGTCGCTCTCCGGACGCGGCAAGATAAAGCGGTGATAGAGCGTCAAGGCGATAAAGATGCCCGCCAGCAGGTAAAAGACGATGCTCCACGAGAGGGCAATCTTGTTGCCGGACCCGGCCACACCCGTGCCGCCCAGGTTCGGGAACAGTTTCCCGCTCTCTATCAGGCCGGCGACCATCACCAGCACTCCCTGCCCGAATATCATCGCCACGCGGTAGAAGGTGTTGCGGATGCCCACGAACAGACTCTGGTGCTGCTCGTCCAGGCCGTGCATATAGAAGCCGTCGGCGGCGATGTCGTGAGTGGCCGATGCGAAGGCCAGCAGCCAGAAGAATGCCAGCGTGATCTGCACGAAGTGGGTGGTCGGGATAAAGAACGCCACAGAGGCGAATGCCGCCGCGATTAGCGTCTGCATTGCGTTTATCCACCAGCGCTTGGTCTTGATCAGGTCGATGAAGGGGCTCCATAGCGGCTTGATAACCCACGGCAGGTAAAGCCAGCTGGTGTAGAGCGCTATCTGGGTGTTGCTCAGCCCAAGCTTTTTGTACATCACCACGGCGACGGTCATCACCGCCACGTACGGCAGGCCCTCGGCAAAATAGAGGGTGGGCACCCAAGCCCACGGATTGCGTTTCTTTTGTATGGCGTTCATCTAGTAAATGGTTTTCAGTTCAGAGTTGGGATAGTAATGGGCCAGGATGATGCGGTAGTCGTAGCCCCTGGCGCCCATCGCGGCGGCGCCAATCTGGCACAGCCCCACGCCGTGTCCCCAGCCGGCACCGCGGAGTATGAATCCATCTGAGGTCTTCTCCACCACGAATGCCGAACTGTAGAGGTGGCTGCGGGAGAGGGTTTTGCGGATTTCGAGCTCCTTGCCGATGATTTTGGTTTTTTTTGTGCCGACTATCTTAAGGCGGCAAATGCGACCCGAAACACCCCGCTCCAGCGGGATCAGGTCCAGAATCTGGCCGTAATCTTCACCGGTGCGCTCCAGAATAATCTGGCGCAACTCTTCTGCGGTGTATTCCACCTTCCAGCGGTAAAAGTCTTTGGTCTCGCTGTCGTAGTCTTTGAGGACCTGACCCAACAGGCGCGAGCTGCGGGTGTTGCAGAAGGCGCGCGGGCTGGAGAGAATCCACCGGCGGGCCGCCTGCTCATCGCGCAGATCAGGATGCGCCAAAGTGCTCTCAGCGCCGTCAGCAACCAGTAAACCGTCAGGTTTGCGCTCGCTTCCGGGGAGCATCGACTCGTAGTCACGAGCATATTTCAGATAGGGAACCTCTTTGCCTTCCCAGCAGTATTTGAACTCTTCCAGTGCCCCGCCGCAGCATTTGCTGAAGCGGGCGTCGCACACGTGGCCGTCGTACCAAAGCACCTGCCCCCAGGTCGCCTCTATCACGCGGGCGGTCTTGCGGATCATAGCCGGATCCACCCCAGGAGCCCCGTGGAGGGTATCCTCCTGACTATCAGCTCTTTTTCCAAAGTGCTCACCCCCTTTTAAGGTACTAGTACTTTGCGCATCTTTCTGTGTATCAACCTGTTTGCCGCCACGCACTATGCTAGCCATCGGGATTCCCTGATAGCGCTGGCAATGGTCGTCGGCGCAGAAATCGTAGTAGCGATGGTCCTCGCGGTCCTGCCAGCGGATCAGCTCTTCCGGCGTATCGCACTCCACAGAAGAGTAGCCAAGGCCAGGCCCCGCCCCGTTGCCGGTAGCGGACATCTTTTGAACCTCGTCCCGCTTGTCCAACTGCGCCAGCAGCCATGAGCGGGAAATCACGGCGTGCGCCTTCAGGAACTCGAACCCTGCCGTCGGCGACATCTCGGAGGCGATTACACATTGCAGGTAATCCTCTATGCCGACGACGTTTATGGCGATGACGCGACCCTCGCGCGCTATCAAGCGGAGGCTGCCGCGGAAACACTGGTCCTGGCGCCGCTGCCAGTGGAACCCCTTCCCTATCTCGACCCCCTTGAGGGTGAAATATGGATGCCCGGTCGAGCCGGGCATGACGGATGCGGGCGTGCCGGGCATGACGGATGCGGGCGTGCCGGGCATGACGGATGCGGTCAGGCCGGGGTTGACTGTTCCCAATGGCGCCGAAAAGCTTCCATTGGGTACGATCTCGGCCGTTTTTGTACCCAATGGGGTCGATATTTCGCCATTGGGAACATCGGGGAGATGCCCGGTCGAGCCGGGCATGACGGATGCGGGCGTACCGGGCATGACGGGTGCGGTCAGGCCGGGGTTGACTGTTCCCAATGGCGCCGAAAAGCTTCCATTGGGTACGATCTCGGCCGTTTTTGTACCCAATGGGGTCGATATTTCGCCATTGGGAACATCGGGGAGAT
>JAFZBQ010000086.1 GCA_017561665.1 Bacteroidales bacterium
TCCAGCAGGCGGCAGCGGAAATCGGCCATCTTCTTGCAGGAATAGCGGTAGATGTGTGCCTTGCAGTTCTGCACCATCACTTCGCCGTTGGCGTCGTCTATGTTGACCAGCGCGAATGCCTCCTTGCCCAGGCCGTCGAAGAAGGCTTTCTTGCAGTCGCGGTAATTGTCGAATGTCTTATGATAATCCAGATGGTCGTGGGTCAGGTTTGAGAAGATGCCCCCCTTGAATGTCAGTCCGGCGATACGGTCCTGGCTCACAGCGTGGCTGCTTACCTCCATGAAGCAGTAGGCGCAGCCCGCATTCACCATCTGCGCCAGCAGGGCGTTGAGTTCCAGCGGGTCGGGGGTGGTATGGTCGGTATGGTAGCGGTTGCTGCCGACATAGTTGGCGATGGTCGATATCAGGCCGCAGGCATAGCCCATCGATGTGAAAAGGCGATAGAGCAGGGTGGCGGTGGTGGTCTTGCCGTTGGTGCCTGTCACACCCACCAGATGCAGTTTGGCCGACGGATTTTCGTAATACTCCGAGGCCAGATATGCCAGCGCCTTGCGGCTGGAGTCGACTTTGATGTAGGTGATGCCCTCCTGTTTCCCGAAGGCCCCTTCGTTCTGATATACGACGGTGCGGGCGCCCCCTTCTATGGCTTTGGGAATGAATTTATGGCCGTCCACGGCATTGCCCTCCACCGCCACGAACAGGCAGCCGGGGGTACATTTGCGCGAATCGGTCTCTATGGCGCTCACCGTTTTCAGATTCAGTTCTTCCAATTTCATGACTTGTCTGCCAAAAGAAGGGTTACACACTTGTCATCTACGGACACGTCGGATATTTTGCCGTGACCCTTGACCTCTACTTTATATCCTTGTGATTCAAGCATATATATGGCGTCCCGCAGGCCCATGCCCACCACGCCCAGGGCCTTGCCGGTGGAATCGCTGCCCGCCTTGCCCTTGATGTCGGCTATCTGCGGCATTGCGCCGGAGGATATGATGGGGGCGTTCCACTCGGGAGACGACGCGTAGATGTTGTTTATGATTTCGCACGCCACTGGGCCGCCCCAGGTACCTCCGTAGAAGTTCTTGGCTGCCAGGCGGGAATATACCACGACGATAATCGAATACTTGGGGTTTTCGTAAGGGAAGAACCCTACGAACGAGCCCTGGTGCTTCTTGCGGCCGGAACCGTCCATATATCCGCCGCGGGGCAGTGCGATACGGGCGGTGCCGGTCTTGCCCGCCACGTGTACCTTGCAGTCGGCAAAGGCGCGGCGGGCGGTGCCGTGGTCGCCTATAACGACTCCGCGGAGAGCCTCCCTGGCTTTGGCGGCGGTCTCCTTGGAACATACCCGGCCGATGGTCTCGATGGGGTAGGTATATTCCACGGTGCCGCCCCGCTGCAGGTTGACGAACAGGTGCGGCTTGACCATTACGCCGTCGTTTGCAATGGCGTTGTAAAAGCTCAGGATGTGCAGCGGAGTGAGCTGTACGGCATATCCCATTCCGATCTGAGGCAGGTCGGCGGGACTCCAAAGCTTGTCCTTGGGGTCTCGTATGCGGGCCTTGCCCATGCCGGGCAGGTCAAAGTCGTAGTTGTAGCTGATGCGGCGCTCGTTGTTGAGCTTGTCCACGAAATCCTGCGGATTACGGCCGTATTTCTCGCCTGCGATGCGGCGGAACACGTTGTTGGAAGATATCTCCAGGCCCTTGCGGATGGAGATGGTGCTGTAGTTGCGCAGGTAGGAATCTTCGAAGGCGGTCTTGCCGTAATGCCATACAACGTCGGCCCGCTGGGTGGTTTCCAGGGTCACCTTCTTGTCTTCCAGGGCGGTTACCAGGGTAGCCAGCTTGAACACGCTGCCCGGCTCGCCAAGGCGGCCTATGGCGTAGTTGTACTGTTCTGTGAAGCGGCCGTGTTCGTCCTTCTCCATGTTGACCATGGCGCGGATCTCGCCGGTAGCCACTTCCATCACTATCACGGTACCCGCCTCCAGGTCGGCCTCGTTCTCTATCTTGTGCAGGAGCGCCTTCTGGGCGATGTCCTGCATATCTATGTCAATCGAAATCTGGACGTCCTGGCCGTTGATGGCGGGAATTTCCTGCCGTTCGGCGTCGGGAATCCAGATGCCCTTGTCGATAAGGCGCATCGGACGCATTCCGGCGGTTCCGCGCAGGGTGGAATCCAGGGCGCCTTCCACGCCGATCTTTGGACGGTCCTCGCTGCTGCGCAGGTAGCCCAGCGCACGGTAGGCCAGTTTGTCGTAGGGATATTCGCGGTGGTCGATCTGCTCAATCAGCAGGCCGCCGCGGTTGCGGCCCAGGTTCAGTAGCGGATACTGACTGATGGCCTTCATCTCGTCGTAGCCAACGTGCTGGCGGAGCAGTCGGGTATAGCCCTTGCCCTCGGCGCGGCGCTTGGTCAGCAGGGCGACATATTCGTCGGCACTCTTCTCCTTGTAGTTTTTGGCCAGGGCTTCGGCCAGCGGCCTTACGTTGGCATCGAAAACAGAATCGACCGCCACGGTGCAGTCAATCGCTATGAAATATTCCGGAGTGGAGAAGGCCAGATGCCGTCCGTCCGCGGCCAGGATACTGCCTCGCATAGGGTAGATGGGGTCTTCGCGGGTAGTCTTTTTGCCGTAGATGTCGTCCTTTATATCCTTGTCAAAGAATTGCAGATGCACCATCCTGCCCACAGCCAGACCGGCTATCAGCAGGAAGATAACATACACAAGGGCGACTTTTATGGCGTTCTGCTTCATTCTATCACAATCCGTTTAGGCGGGTCGGTTGGGGCGTGCAGGGTGGTGTTGCCGCTGCCGATCAGCATCTTCTCTATGCGGGTGCGCTGGTCCAGTCCGGTAAGCTTGAGGTTCTTCTCGTGATACTCTATCTTGAGCTCCTCAAGCACTTTGTCGTTCTTGTTGATGGCCGCCATACGGTCCTCTACCCAGAGGCCCCAGATCAGGTAAAGGCTTATGAGCATAAAACAGAAAAAGATGAACAGAAGTTGTCTGTCAACACCTTTTTTTGTTATATACTCGCCACCGAACAATCCGGTGAACCAGCTCTTCATCCTTTGACCGAATCCCATACGGCTATCTGTATCCCATTGCAGTTCTTTTTGCCACGCGCAGTTTCGCGCTGCGGGCGCGCGTGTTACCCTCTATCTCGCTCTCGGCCGGCAGTATCGGCTTCGAGGTCACCTTTTCCAAGTATCCGTCGCGGATGGCGTCGCGGATGGCGTTCTTCACTATCCGGTCTTCCAGCGAGTGATAAGTTATCACCGCCAGGATGCCTCCTTCGGCCAGCGATTTGACCGCCATCGGCATAAAGCGCTCCAGCGCCGTCATCTCGTCGTTGACCTCTATGCGCAGCGCCTGATAGACCTTTGCCAGATACTTGTGCTGCCCGAAAGCGGGCGTCGCCTTGTCCAGCGCGGCATTCAGTTCTGCCGTGGTCATTATCGGCCGCGCAGACCGGGCCTCGCATATCAGTTTTGCGGCAAAGCGGCTGTTAGCCACCTCGCCGTATTCTCCCAGTATCTTTGCCAGCGACTCTTCGCTGTAACTGTTCACCACTTCTTTGGCGCTCTTGGCCGCCGCGTCGCTCATCCGCATATCCAGCTCGCTGTCAAAGCGGAAAGAGAAACCACGCTCCTCCGTGTCGAACTGGTGCGATGACACGCCCAGGTCGGCCAGTATGCCGTCCACCTCCTCAAAGCCGTGGTAGCGGATCCAGTTGTGGACAAACCTGAAGTTTGACCTCACCGGAATCAACCGCTTATCCTGAGGCACATTTGCCAGTGCATCGCTGTCCTGATCAATGGCAATAAGACGCCCCTTCGCCGACAACTGCTCCAGTATTGCTCTGCTGTGGCCGCCGCCGCCGAATGTTGCATCTACATAAACTCCGCCTGGCTGAATTGCGAGGGCTGACACACTCTCCTTTAAAAGAACAGGTGTATGATATTCGGACATATCGTTTCAGCCTCCCTAGCCAAGAGTCTTTTCTGCAAGTGCTACATATTCGTCTTCGGATAATGTGGTGCTTTCCAGGCTATCCTTGGCCCATATCTCTATCTTGAAGTCCCGTCCGCAGAAGACGGCTTCCTTCTCGATACCAACCGATTCCAGAAGGGCCTTCGGGATGGAAATCCTGCCGACTTTTTCGTCCGGAACGACCCAGGTACGGTTGCTGGTGTATGCACGCCAGAACCGCTCGTCGTCCCTGTTGAAAAGATTCAACCTTGATCGCACTGCCTCGGATTCTTTTTCCCACGACTCGTACGTGTACATCTCGAGGCAGTTAGCGAACAAAGTTTTTTTAACGACGAAACCCTGCTTGATGCTATCTCCGCAGATGGCTTTGAAGGCGGCGGGGAAGACCAGTCTCCCCTTGTCGTCAACCTTCGCCTTGTATTCGCCGATAAAATTGATCATATAAATAGAGTGATGTGTGCAGACAAAGGTATAATACTTTTTTCAAACTTTTTACATTTTTTGACAAATTTTTCCAAAAAATTACACTTTATTGGTTTTTCACCCCGTAAAACAGAAATGCCCCGCAGTTAAAGCGAGGCATTTCAGATACTTATGAGAGGAATGTTATGGCAGAGTTATAATCATCGGGAAACAGTCAAAAAAGCCGTAGCCTTTGATGTAATAGAAAGGATAAAGGCTTATCGTTTTGCTGTTTAACCAGCTGTTTGAAAAGGCGGAACAGTCAGCTTCCAGATGCTCTTTCCTTTCAGGCGGATTGACTCCGTACACCTTGTATTTCTTCTGGAAATACATTCCGTTGGCAAACTCGTCGAAACGAATCTCGCCGTTTGGCTTGACCTCTATCTGGACATATTCCGAAGGAGTAGTGTACCAGCCGTTTTTGACATAATCCTCTGCCACAAGGCCTTCGTCAAAAGGATGCATCACCCTGTAGATTTCCGCCTCGCGCGCCTTGAGTATCTCCACTTCGTAGGTATCGAAGAAAAGGAAATCGTCGTATATAGTACCGATTCCCAGAGAGTCGAAGGTAAGACGCCGGTTTACGGTCACCACGGTGGTTGCATAGCCACCCGGTGTTACGGCGGAATCTATGCTGAGACGGAAACTGTATTTGTCGGTCATGCCAAAGTCGTCTATGCTGGAATAACTTACCTGGACGTACCTGGTGCGGGCATCGTCGAGAAAGATCACCCGGGACGTGGCCAGCCGGAACCTCCCTTCGGGATCGGCAGGAACATATTCATCGGCCTCCGGGTCGTAAAAGTCGCATTTTATCGAGGCCATCTCATCTGCAGAAGCTGTCCTGTAAAGGGGTATGCGCAGGATATTGTCATCCGAGGGGTCCGTCTCCATATTGAGCACCGGCGCGGCAAAGGAAAAGCCGCTCGCCTGGTCCAGCACCGGCCCGAGAACCTGCTTGTCACAACTGATGAGCAGAGTTATTGTCAGCACCGTAATCAGAAGTCTAATAATCTGTCTCATCGCTTAATTCACATAGGGGTTCTGGTCCTTGGCCTCGATATACGGGTTAAGGTCTATCTCGGTTTGGGGTATGAGAAATATGCTCTCGATATAGTCGGCGGGGAAGGCCTGGTACTCGGCATAGCGCGAGAGCAGGTCGGAGTGGTTGGACGCCTGTCCGTTGACAATCCATGATCTTGTCCAGGACTGGCCAAGGCGGTGAATGTCGTAAATGCGGCCCGCTTCTCCCCACAACTCGATTCGGCGCTGCAGGATTATCTCGTCCATGAGCGTTTCGGGTTCGTCACAACTGGAAGGGCGCAGCACGTTTGAGTCAGAAACAAGGGCCAGCCGGTCGGCATAATGGGGGTCGCGTTCGCTGCCCAAGAGGGCAATCGCATCCCGCGCTTCCTGATAGAGGCCTTTGTGGCAGAGAGCTTCGGCCTTGATAAGGCAGGCCTCTTCCATCCTCATGAAGATGTAATCCCCGGCGAGGGTGCTTTGGTTCTTCCATTGGAACTTGTGCTGGTTGTAATTGATGTTTGCGCCGTAGCCCCAGGCAGAAGCGGGAATACCGATGTCGCCGTTCCACCAATCCTTACGGATGTCGCTGTCCGGGATGTGCGCGTAGAGCCAGTTGCTGATGCATTTTGGACTCTCGGCGGCATAATAGACGTCGGTGCAGGCATCCATAACGGAGAAAAATGTACCGTAAACCCTTGACTGGGACGATATTATCTCCATTCCCCAGAGAACATCGCCGCTGGCGGCATCGTTGAACGGGGTGGTGCCGGTGGTCCATCCGTCGGAAGAATACCTGCCTTTTACCACGGTGGCCTCTTTCTGGGA
>JAFZBQ010000087.1 GCA_017561665.1 Bacteroidales bacterium
ATACGCCTATAAGATAATCCTTCCCTGTAGAAAAGATTCACGGCTTGCTCGTAGTACAGATTTCTCAGTGATTTACGATACACAAACATTGTAACTCGTGTTTTACGAGTCAACTTTTTTTAGGGAAAGACACCTCGTCCATTTTTGTCACTGCCGGCCCGTGGCACCCAACCTCTTGTTTTCCAGCGAATTACAACATCTCCCTTGCGCATTTATACGCAAGGGACTTTGTACAATAAACTGATAATTAGTTGGTTAGGTGCCACAGAACATCAGGATTACTCCGTGATGATGGGGCGGTAGTGGCCTTCTATGTTCTTGAAGGTGATGCCCTTGCGGGCGAAGAAGCGCTCCAGGGTGCCGTCCTGTGCCAGCTGCTCCGGCGTACCGGCGATTACGCCGCCCTTTACCGTTTCTGTGTCGGCGCCGTTCTTGGCCATAAGCCACAGCCGGTCGGCCATCTGAAGGGCCAGTTCCAGGTCGTGGGTCGACATAAAGACGGTCTTGTCCATCTCCACGGCCAGGCGTCGCAGCAGGCGGAGCATTTCCACCTTGCTGGGATAGTCCAGGAAGGCGGTGGGCTCGTCCAAGAAGATTATGGGAGTTTTCTGTGCCAGAGTCTTGGCTATCATCGCCTTCTGGCGCTCGCCGTCGGAGAGTGTCTGCACCAGGCGGTCTTTTAGTGCCGAAATGCCCACCAAATTCATCGCCTCTTCTGTCTTTGCCTTGTCTTCTGCAGTCAGGCGGCCCCAGAAATTGGTGTAGGGGCTGCGGCCCATACCGACCAGTTCCGCCACGCTCATATTCTGGACGTTGGTGCGCTCGGTGAGCACCACGCCAACCACGGTGGCCAGTTCCTTTTCTTTGTACTGCGGCAGCGGCTTGCCCATTATCTCGATGCTGCCATTGAGCGCGGGTTGGAATCCGGCCAGGGTGCGCAGGAGCGTGGATTTACCGGCTCCATTTTCACCCAGCAGGCAGGTCAGGCAGCCGCTTTGCAGCGTGTCGGTGATGCCCTCCGCCACGGTTTTGACGGAGTGTTTACTCTGATAGCCGATTGCCAGGTCCTTTATAACGATAGTCTCACTCATCGTTTGCAAATATACGCAATATATTCGCTACATTTGTCAGTGTATGGATATCAAGGAGATATATTTCGCCGGCGGATGCTTCTGGGGCGTGGAGCACTTTTTCAAGGGCGTCACGGGGGTGGTATCCACCCTGCCCGGCTACGCCAACGGCCGTTTTGCCGACCCGACCTACGAGCAGGTCTATAAGGATGACACCGGCTTTGCCGAGACGGTAAAGGTGTGCTATAACCCGGAGGCCGTGAGTCTGGAGCTGCTTTGCCGGCTGTACTTTATGATTATCGACCCGCTGTCGCTGAACCGGCAGGGCGAGGATGTGGGGACGCGTTATCGCACCGGGGTATACTACTCGTCTGAGGCGGATCTTCCCGTACTGGAGGCCGCCTTCGCCGCTGAGTCCGAACGACTGGGCGCCGACCCCGTTACCGAGCTTCTCCCGCTGCAGTGCTTCTATGGCGCGGAGGAGTATCATCAGAATTATCTGGACAAGAATCCGGAAGGATATTGCCACCTGTCTCTGAAGACGTTTGCTTATCTGAAGGTGTTCGAGAAGGTGCGGATGTATCTGGGCTCCGGCGAGCCACACGGCGCTTTTCCCGGCGAACCGGATGCCATCGCACGTATGGCTGAGATTGCCGCCATCATCCACGAAGGGATGCGTTTCTTCTGGACCGGATTCTATCGGGTTGTTCCGAAAGCATCCTCTCCTTCAACCGTCGCTCCAGAAGATTGCCAGCTGGCTCTGGGGCCGTTCCAGGGGCCACCGGCGTGTCTTCGCATCTCCTATGGCCGCGGCGTCTGCGGCACTGCTTGGAAAGAAAAGCGTACCATAGTCGTCCCCGACGTGGAGCAGTTCCCCAGCCACATAGCCTGCAGCAGCGCCTCCCGCAGCGAAATCGTGGTACCCGTATTTGCCGCTGAATCAGGTTCCGACAGTGCTGACCGCACCGTCACCGCCGTCCTGGACATCGACAGCGACCGCATCGCCACCTTCGATTCCGAAGACGCCAAGTGGCTGGAACTCATCGTAAATCTATAGCCAATACCTGCCGCTTTGGCTTCGGAGGCGGCTTGCCTGCTGCGGAGCTCCGCTCGCCAAAGCTCGCTTCGTCCCTCCCACCACATCCTTCGTCATCCGCTTCGCGGATAACTCGTCTGCGGCGGGCCCCTCCCGCCCATGACGCGGCGGGTGGCGACATCCGCCGCAGTCAACCGCCTACCTCACGCGTCGCGGCAGAGAGAAACTACCTGGCTCCGAAAATTGCAGATCCGATTCGGATGATAGTGGCGCCTTCTTCGACGGCGATGCGCCAGTCGCCGCTCATTCCCATAGAGAGCTCGGGAAGGCCGGCTGCCAGCTGAACTTCGCGGGCGCGGCGGAAGTCGGCGCGGATGCGGTCTTCGTCAGAAGTATTGGTAGCCATAGCCATAATGCCGCGCAGACGCACACCGGGATAATCGGCAGCCGAAGCGGCCACCGCCAGAGCCTCGTCGGGGGTGAAGCCCGTCTTGCTCTCTTCTGCCGCCACGTGCACCTCCAGCAGGCAGTCCACAACCAACCCGCGCGCCACCGCCGCAGAGGAAATCGCCTCCAGCAGGTGCAGCGAATCCACCGACTCAATCAGCGAGGCGTAGGGAATAACGTTCTTGATCTTGTTGGTCTGCAGGTGGCCGATAAAGTGCCACTCGATGTCGGCGGGCAGCGCCTTTGCCTTGGCCTCCATCTCCAGAGGACGGTTCTCGCCGAAGCGCCGTTGGCCGGCCGCATACGCCGCCATGATATCCGCCTCCGGCTTAAACTTGGAAACCGCCACCAGAGAAACTGATGACGGTATTTCCTTAAGCAGTGAAACCAGATTTTCGGAGACGCCCATTACTTGCGTTTTTGCTGCTGTTGCTGCATCTTGTAGGCCTCTTCGAGCCGCTGGGCGAACTTGGACTTCTTGGGAGTCTTGGCCTCGGCGGTCTTCTTGGCTATCTGGGCCTTGAGCTTCTCTTCGCTCACGAACCACTTGCGGATAACCCAGTTCTGGGCAATCGTGATCAGGTTGGAGAGGAAGTAGTAGTAGTTAAGACCGGCGGAGAAGTTGTTACAGAGCAGCACCATGAAGATAGGCATCATCCATACTGTCATGAACTGCATGCCCGGCATCTGCTGGTTCTGGGCCGATGTGGCGCCGGCGGTCATCTTGCCGTAGATGAACATCGACACGCCCATAAGCAGCGCGAACAGCGACACGTGGTTGCCGTACATCGGAATCTTGAAGCCCAGATTCAGGATGGAATCGTAGGTCGAGAGATCCTGCGCCCAGAGGAAACTCTGCTGACGGAGCTCGAAGCTGGACGGGAAGAAGCGGAACATGGCGTACAGGATCGGGAACTGCAGCAGTACCGGCAGACACCCGCCGAACATGCTTACCCCGCTTTTCTTGTACAGGTCCATCGTGGCCTGCTGCTTCTTCATGGCATCGGCCTCCTTGGGATATTTCTCGTTGATCTTCTGGATCTCCGGCTGCAGCACCTTCATCTTGGCGGTGGACTCGTAGCTCTTGATTGTAAAGGGCGAGATTACCAGCTTGATGAGGATGGTAAGCAGCAGTATGATAAGGCCGTAGCTGGTGAAGTACTTGCTCAGCCAATTGAATACCGGAATTATGACGTAGCGGCAGATTGCGCTCGAGAGCGGACCTCCCAGCGGGAGGAGCTTGTCGTATTTGCGGTCATACCCCTTGAGCACCGGATAGTGGTTGGGGGTGAAATTGAACTCGAAGTTGCGGGAGAAATCGGCGCCGCGGGTTCCATAGTCCACAACCAACTCTGCACCGCCGGCGAACAGCCGCTGCGCGGGGTCACTCTCCGGATAGGCCTTGACGGCGATGTCACCGCCGCTGAACCCTTCCGGCGCATAGAGGATGGCGGAGAAGAACTGCTGTTTGAAGGCCACCCAGGAGGCGCTGCCGGCCAGGCTTTCGCGACCCGAATCCTTGCGCAGCATTATCTGCTTGATCTTGTCGGCGCCGGTGTAGCGGAAGCCGACGGAGGAGTAATTCTTCTCGTTGGTATAGCCCTTTTCCAGACGCGGCATATCCATCGTCCAGCTCATCTTGTAGTTGAGGGAAGAACGGGGAATTATGCTGTCCATTGCCACGAAGTGCATCTCCAGCCCTACGTCGTAGCTGTCGGGAAGCAGCGTGTAGATGTTCTCTATGTAGGAGTTGTCGTCCACGTAAAGACGCATAGTGACGTTATCGCTGCTCTGGGCGGCGACGACGTAGTTGAAATCGGTGGTATTGATGTACTGCCCTGCGTCAAGCTCTATGTCGAATTTGCTGGAGCCCCTGGGCATCAAGTAGAGGGCGGTGCTGTCGTATTTGAAATACTTCTTGATGAGCACCTCGTCTATCTGGCCGCCGTGGGTACTGAAGCCAACTTTGATGTTGTCGTTCTCCAGATAGACCACGCTCTCCTCGCCGCTATAGGCCATAGCGTTGAGGCTCTGCGTCTTGTACATCTGAGTCTGCGTACCGGAGATGGTATCGAGCTGCCATACAGCGGTGCTGTCGGCGGCCACCGCCTCCTCGTATTTGGCGGCCTCGATGCGCGCCAGGGAATCGGCCTCCAACTGGGCCGCCCGGCGTTTTTCGAATTGTTTGGTGTTGTACCAGCTGAACAGCAGCAAGATGACGCCGATCAGCGCAAATCCGATCAGACTCTGTTTATTCATCGTCCGCCATCTCCTTGATCTTGGCCTCGAGGGTTGCCAATTCTTTCTTGGCCTCGTCTATCTTGGTGCGGAAGTCGCCCAGAAGAGCCTCGGCGCCCTTGGATTTTTCAAAGAAGCCGATGTTGTTTTCCCAGGTGGCGATGTCCTGCTCCAGCTTGACATACTGCTGGATAAGACGGTCTTTCTCTGTCAGCTGACGCGGAGCAGCACTGCGCGCGCGATCCTGGAAGCCACCGCGGCGGGCAGGGCGCTCGTCTGCGCCAAGGTCGCCGAATTTGGCCTTTAGAGCGTCGCGGTATGCGGCCTGAACTTTATCTTTTTCCTTGAAGGGGATGAATCCGATTTCACGCCATTTTGCCTGGAAGTCGCGCATAGCGGCCAGGTCGGCATCGTGGTCGCCGGTGAGTTCAAAGCCTTCTATAGCGGCAATCAGGTCTTTCTTTGCCACCAGGTTCTCTGTCATGCTTGCACCCTTGCCGGCTCCCTGCTTGTCCTTGTTGTTGAAGAAGGTGTCGCAGGCGGCGCGGAAGCGGTTCCAAACCTGGTCGGATTTCTTTTTTGGAACGGGGCCGATCTCCTTCCATTGCTTCTGCAGGCTGATGAGGATGTCGGAGGTCTTTTTCCAGTCCTCGCTGTTCATCACGGCCTCGGCCTTTTCGCAAAGTTCCTCCTTCTTGGCCAGGTTGGCAGCCAGCTGATCCTTGAAATCTGCGTGGAACTGTTTCTTGGCGGTGAAGAACTTGTCGCAGGCGGCGCGGAAGCGCTCGTATATCTTCTCGTTCTCTTTCTTGACTGCAAAGCCTATCGTGCGCCACTCCTTCTGGAGTTCCTGCATTTCGGCTGTAAGCTTGGCCCAGTTGCTGTTCTGGCTGAGTTCGGAATTGGCAATTGCTTCTGCCTTCTCGCAAAGCTCGGTCTTGGCCTTGAGGTTGGCTACCTGCTTCTCTTTTGCGGTCTCGAAGTATGCCTGATATTTCTTGTTGATGACGGCGGTGGCGGCTTTGAAGCGGTCCCAGATCTCCTCGCGATGCTCCTTGGCGACGGGGCCGAGTTCCTTCCACTCCTCGTGCAGTTTCTGCAAGGCGCGGAAAGCGTTCACGCTGTTGCCGCTCTCGGCGAGTTCCTCCGCCTTCTTGCAGAGTTCTTCCTTGGCTTCGAGATTCTTCTTGAAGTCCATCTCGCGGAGCTCGTTGTTGATCTTTACAAAATCGTAGAAGACCTCAACGTTGTGATAGTATGAGTCGTACAGGTCCTTTGCCTTTGCGGGGGGCACTGCGCCGATGGTGCGCCAAGTGTTCTGCAGTTCGCGGAACTTGGGGTATGCCTGGCTCAGGTCGCCGGGATCCTCTACAAGAGCCTTGAGTTCTGTGAGAATCTTGCTCTTGGCCTCATAGTTTTCGTCACGTTTTGCGTTCTGCTCGCTCATAAAGTCTGCACGCATTGCGCGGTACTTGCCGTAGAGGTCCTTGAAGCCACGCTCTATTTCTGCGAACGGGTTGGTAGCGGTTTCTTCTGCGGCTGGTGCCTCGGCTGCGGGCTCCGCGGGGGCTTCGGCAGCGGACTCGGCTGCAGGTTCTTCTGCCGGAACGTCGGCGAAAGATGCCTTCACTGCCTCTTCTGCCACCTCGTCAAAACCGGTGGCCACCTTCTCTTTCTTCAGGGTCTTGTAGAAGCAGGCCTTGATTACCTCTGCATATTTATTGAGACGGCGGATATCGGAATTGTCGACATACTCCTTGAGAGCATCCACCAGTTCCTTAAGGCTCTTATTGGAGAAATCTATATCTTTTTCTTCTTGCTCTTCGGCTGCAGGAGCTTCTGCCTCGGCGGGGGCATCTTCTGCTGCGGGTGCCTCCTTTGCGGGCTGTGCTTCCTCCGCCGCTGCCTTTGCCTGCTCGGCTTCGTCGGCCAGGGCATCTTCTGCCGCATCCACAGCCGCTATCTTCTCCTTCACGTCATCCACAAACTCCTTCGCGTCCTTTGCAAAGTCCTGTGCAGCGTCCTTCAGGTCGGAAATCACGTCCTGAGCCTTGTCAATGGCCTGACCGGCCATCTCTTTGAGCTTATCTGCTATTTCGTTCAATTTGTCATTAACCGGCGCTTCTCCGGTGGCAGGGGATTGCTCCTGAACGGGGTTTACATCCTCAGCAGCAACCTTGTTAAGATCATCACTCATTTGTTCTGTTTTTTGTGTACACTAGAACTGCGAATTTATACATTTTTTCCAAACGACGCCGGTTTTTTCTTAATTTTGTGCATTATGCGTTTTGATATTATTACAGCTGTTCCGGAGCTGCTGGACAGCCCGCTGAATTACTCCATAGTTAAAAGGGCCCGCGACAAGGGTCTGGTAGAGATTTTCATACACAACCTGCACGACTGGGGCAGCGGCAATTACAAGCAGATAGACGACTACGCCTTCGGCGGTGACGCCGGTATGGTGATGAAAATCGAGCCGGTATACAACCTGATAGAGCACCTCAAAAGCGAGCGCGACTACGACGAGATTATCTACACCTCTCCCGACGGCAAAATCCTGGACCAGGGCGATGCGAACGAGATTTCCTGTATGCAGAACGTAATAATTCTCTGCGGGCATTACAAGGGCATCGACCACCGCATCCGCGAGCATCTGGTTACCCGCGAGATTTCGGTTGGCGACTATGTCCTGAGCGGCGGCGAAATCCCCGCGGCGATTATCGTGGACGCCGCCGTCCGCCTGATTCCAGGCGCCATCGGCGACGAGACCAGCGCCCTCTCCGACTCCTTTCAGGACGGCCTCCTCTCCCCTCCCGTCTACACCCGTCCCGCCGACTTCAAGGGGTGGAAAGTCCCCGACGTGCTGCTGAGCGGCAACCCCAAACTGATCAAGGCCTGGCAGGACGAGCAGTCGCTGGAACGCACCAAAGCTTTGAGACCGTATTTGTTGAAAGAGGACTAAAGTTTCTATCTTTGCCCCAAACAGTTCAAGAAAATGAGCAAACTCACCCTTCCGAAGGACTATAAGCCGCTGCTGAGCCTGCAACAGACCGAGCAGGGCATCAAGAGCATAAAGGATTTCTTCCAGCAGAGCCTGGCCTCGCAGCTGAGGCTCCGTCGCGTAACGGCGCCGCTGTTCGTAAAGAGCGGCCTGGGCATCAACGACGACCTTAACGGCATCGAGCGGCCGGTAAGGTTTGCCATCGGCGATATGAACGACACCCAGGCGGAAATCGTCCATTCGCTGGCCAAGTGGAAAAGGATGACGCTGGCGGAATACAATATTCCCCGCGGATATGGCATCTACACCGATATGAACGCCATCCGGCCGGACGAGGAGCTGGACAACCTCCATTCTTTATATGTTGACCAGTGGGACTGGGAGGCGGTTATGGGCCACAGCGAGCGTACCCTCGCCTATCTGAAAAGCAAGGTGGATGGCATCTACAACGTGCTGCTGCAGACCGAATATATGGTGTATGAGCAGTATCACGACATAACCCCGATACTGCCGGAAAAGATTACCTATATACACTCGCAGGAGCTTCTGGACCGCTATCCCGGCCTCAGCCCAAAGGAGCGTGAGAACGAGATTACCCGCAAGTACGGCGCCGTGTTCGTGATAGGCATCGGCGGCGCGCTCTCTGACGGCAAACCACACGACGGCCGCGCCCCGGACTACGACGACTGGAGCAGTGAGGCCGAAGACGGCCGCAAAGGGCTCAACGGCGACATCCTCCTCTGGAATCCGGTTCTGGAGACCGCCTTCGAGATTTCTTCTATGGGTATCCGCGTAGACGCCGAGGCGCTCCATCGTCAGCTGGAAATCAGCGGACAGCAGCATCGCGCCGGACTTTATTTCCACCGCCGCCTGGCAGCCGGCGAACTTCCGCAAAGCATCGGAGGCGGTATCGGACAGAGCCGTCTGTGTATGTTCTTGCTTCGCAAGGGGCACATCGGAGAGATCCAGAGCAGCATCTGGCCCGACGATATGCGGCAGCAGTGCAAGGCGCACGGAATGCAATTGATTTAAAAAAAATTTGCATTTATAATTTTTTCTGTAAACCTTTGCAGGTGGAAACGTACAGCAAATGAACGCACAGGTTAACAACTTCTTCTTTTGGCGCGCTTGGTTTTGGCAATCAAGTGTTTCTGTGTGCGCATCACCTTCCGTGCAAAACTAATTAGGGAAACATACGATAATATACATATAAGGCTGGTCTTAAGACCGGCCTTTTTTGTTGAGAATACAAACACAAACAATTATAAACGTTTAAAAACACTTATTATGGCAACAAAACGATTTATCCTTCCGGAGGAAGAGATCCCCAGACAATGGTATAACATTCAGGCAGACATGCCCAACAAGCCCCTGCCGATGTTGCATCCCGCAACCAAACAGCCGGTTACAGTAGATGACCTCGCACATATTTTCTCCCGCGAGGCATCCGAGCAGGAACTCAACCAGACCGACGCTTGGATCGACATTCCGGAGGAGGTCCGCGACCTTTACAAGTCGTATCGTTCCACACCGCTGGTTCGTGCCTACGGCCTTGAGGAGGCTATCGGCACGGGGTGCCACATCTATTTCAAGAACGAGAGCGTGAGCCCCGTGGGCAGCCACAAACTCAACAGCGCCCTGCCGCAGGCATACTATTGCAAGAAAGAGGGCATCACCAATGTCACCACCGAGACCGGCGCCGGCCAGTGGGGCACTGCCCTGAGCTATGCCGCAAAGGTATTCGGCCTTGAGGCAGCGGTATATATGGTCAAGATTTCCTACGAGCAGAAGCCCTACCGCCGCAGCATCATGCAGACCTACGGAGCACAGGTAATCGCTTCGCCTTCCATGAGTACCCGTGCCGGCAAGGACATCCTCACAAAGGATCCCAACCACCAGGGTTCGCTTGGCACCGCCATCAGCGAGGCCGTGGAGCTGGCCATGAATACGCCCAACTGCCGTTATTCGCTCGGTTCCGTACTCAACCACGTCACCCTGCACCAGAGCATCATAGGCCTTGAGGCGGAGAAGCAGATGAAGATGGCGGGCGAATATCCCGACATCGTGATCGGCTGTTTCGGAGGCGGCAGCAACTTCGGCGGCATCGCCTTCCCGTTCATGCGCCACAACTTCAAGGACGGCAAGAAGACCCGCTTCATCGCAGCCGAACCCCTCTCCTGCCCCAAATTCACCAAGGGCGAATTCCACTACGACTTCGGCGACGAGGCAGGCTTCACTCCGCTGATCCCGATGTTCACCCTGGGCCACAATTTCCGCCCCGCTAACATCCACGCCGGCGGTCTTCGCTACCACGGAGCCGGTATGATCGTCACCCAGCTGGTCAAGGACGGCTATGTGGAGGCTGTCGACATTCCTCAGCTCGAGACCTTCGAGAAGGGTTTGGTATTCGCCAAGGCAGAGGGCATCATCCCCGCTCCGGAGTCCTGCCACGCCATTGCGGCAACCATCCGCGAGGCCAAGGCCTGCGACGCCAAGGGCGAGCAGAAAGTCATCCTCTTCAACCTCAGCGGCCACGGCCTTATCGACATCAGCGCCTACGACCAGTATCTGGCCGGCAACCTTGTAAACGGCGAGGTCAGCGACGATTATATCAAAGCGAACATTGCAGAAATCAAAGAGCAGATTAAAATAGACTAATAAAATGATGTGGAATAAAGAAATGGAGTGCATGCCGCGCCAGGAGCTCACCAAGCTCCAGAGCGAGCGGCTGGTCAAGATAGTAAAGTACACATACGACAATGTAAAATACTATCACGACCGGATGGATGCGGCGGGCGTGAAGCCCTCCGACATCAAGGGAATCGAAGATATCAGCAAGCTGCCGTTTATGACGAAGCAGGATCTGAGGGACTACTACCCCACCGGCACGTTTGCGGCACCCATGAGTGATATCGTACGATTTCATGCCTCCAGCGGAACCACAGGCAAGCCGATAGTAGCGGGCTACACCCAGCACGACCTTGAATGCTGGAGCGAGGGCGTGGCCCGCTGCCTGACGGCTTACGGACTCAGTAAGAAGGACATAGTGCAGGTGGCCTACGGCTACGGACTTTTCACCGGCGGCCTAGGCGCGCACGACGGCGCAACCAAGGTCGGCTGTTCGGTGCTGCCCGCCTCCAGCGGCAACACCGCCAAACAGCTGCTGCTGATGAAGGACCTCGGAGTGACGGCGCTGTGCTGCACCCCCTCCTACGCGCTGTTCCTGGCTGAAAGCCTGCACAAGAGCGAGGATTTCTCTCTCAAGGATATGAAACTAAAGGCGGGCGTCTTCGGCGCCGAGCCCTGGAGCGAGAATATGCGCGCGGAACTGGAAGAGAAACTCGGCATCAAGGCCTATGACATCTACGGACTGACCGAGGTCAGCGGCCCCGGCGTCGGCGGCGAATGCGAATATCAGGACGGCACCCACATCTGGGAGGATATGTTCTATCCGGAAATAATCGACCCCGTCTCACTTCAGCCGCTGCCGCACGGAGAGCAGGGAGAGCTGGTTTTCACCACCCTCACCAAGGAGGGAATGCCGGTGATCCGCTACCGCACGCGCGACTTGACCTCCTTGAATTACGAACCTTGCAAGTGCGGGCGCACCGCCGTCCGTATGAACAAGATTATGGGCCGCACAGACGATATGCTCATCATTCGCGGCGTGAACGTCTTCCCGACCCAGATCGAGTCGGTAATCATGGAGTTCCCCGAGTGCAACGGCCAGTATTACATAACGGTGGACCGCGTCAACAATACCGACACCTTCCAGTTGGATCTCGAGCTGCGGCCTGAGTGCTACGGCGACAGCGTGGGCGCAATGAATGCCCTCGTAAAGGCCATCGTGGGCCGAATCGCCAGTGTCATCGGCATCAAGTGCGACGTCAAGGTGGTTGAGCCCGGCAGCATAGAGCGCAGCGCCGGAAAGGCAAAACACGTAATTGATAAAAGAAAAATGTAAATTTGTATCGCTATGATTATAAAACAGCTTTCTATCTTTTTACAGAACAAGATCGGACGGTTCACCGAAGTGACCAATATCCTGGGCCAGGCCGGCGTCGACATGCAGGCCTTCACCGTGAGTGAAAATTCCGACTTCGGCATCCTGCGACTCATTGTAGATGATACCGACAAGGCCGTTGCCGCGCTGCGCGAGGCGGGCTTTGCAGTGAACACCACCGATGTGGTTTGTCTGGTCTGCCCCGACAAGCCGGGCGCGATTGCACCTTATATGAACCGCCTGTCAGAGGGCGGCATCTCCATAGAGTATATGTACGCCTTCAGCCAGCTGGGCAGCGCCAAGGTCATCATCCGCCCCGACAACATCGACCTCTGCGAGAGGCTGATCTCGGAGTAGGATGTGTGCTCCCGCCTCCAGCCGTGGAGGCAAACATTCTAGTACACAATTAGTTAAGAAAAGTGCTAGTACCTCAAAATGGTACCAGCACTTTCTGTTATCTACTATCTATCAACAAGTTACTCTCCACGCCGCTGCCAACTTATTCCCCTTTTGGGAACGGCTGTAGGGCTTGCAGTCGGAATCTGTGGATAGCCCTCGGTGACTCTGACATCTTCAAGATTGACCTTGAAGTTATCGGTACAGTTGAAATGACGGAAACCGATATATATGGTCTTGCCGCAGAAAGAGTCGGGAATTTTTGCGACGTGCAGTTCGTAAACACGTTCTCCGGACATAGTAGTAGTCTTTATTGGATCTCCCTTTGTGAGTGTAGATTGATGTATCAACGTACAGCCGGTTTCCAGATGATTGTTGTCAGGTATGGCTTCAGTCACATACACTCCGATATGTTCCAGTGGATATAACGGGTCCTGCGCACCTATCCAGAACGACACATAGTGTTCTTTGGATGAGATTGTTATGGCAGGAGAAAAGGCCCAGTTATCTGGAGTTAGGGCATCATTTCCGTCGTATGATTGACTTGCCATAGTCTGCGAGCCGGATAAGGGCGTTTCGCCATCTGCTTTCCTCCAAGTTTTCCAACCGTAGCCGTCTCCGTCCAGGTCGATGGTTGTCCAGGCGCTGACGTGTTCGCTACCCTCGAAATCCTCGAAGAAAACCTCGGCCGAGAAAGGTGC
>JAFZBQ010000088.1 GCA_017561665.1 Bacteroidales bacterium
CCCGGATTACCTCAGGCGCGACTTTTACCGCGACTTTTGCCGCGACTTTTGCCGCGACAGGATTCAGCTGGCATCGTCAGCGTCCTGTCGCGGTATCTTTTCGACCAATAACAGCCTCTCTCCCCTCCCCGACAGGATTCAGCTGGCATCGTCAGCGTCCTGTCGCGGTATCTTTTCGACCAATAACAGCCTCTCTCCCCTCCCCGACAGGACTCAGCTATCCTCCCCAGCATCCTGTCGAGGCACTTATTCGGCCGGAAACCCCCTTTCTCCTCTCTCCGACAGGACTCAGTTAGCACCACTACAGTCCTGTCGCGGATGAACTACCAAACACTAAACACCAGCCTCCGGTAGTCTGACGTCAATCAGTCCGATGGCCGTCAGTCCAACGTCCGGCAATTCGACATCCGGCAATACGACGTCCGGCAATACGACGTCCAGCAGTCCAACATCCGGAAATACGACGTCCGGCAATACGACGTCCAGCAGTCCAACATCCGGAAATACGACGTCCGGCAATTCGACATCCAGCAGTACAAACGGGATAATACCATTTACTTACTCACGTACCCGTTTCTCAGATGAGCAGTTTTTTCAAAATCGTCCCGCTATTCTTTGAAAGAGCGTATTGACGCGTCAATAACTCACTCTCTTTCAATACGATTCGTTCAGCTGACGATTTTGCTGTTCTGACGGACGAAAAAGACTTTGAGGCTGTTACTTTGCAGAAAAAAAGCAAAGTTATGGGATCCTATTACAATCTGCCCGAAGAACGGCTGGACGAAATCAGGCGGGAGGCCGCGCGGTTCAACGAGGCCTGGACAACGGAAGAACGAGAACAGGTTTGCCAATTGTTCCGGAGCGGTATGCGTGTGAATGAAATTGCAGGCACCCTTCACCGGACAGTCAACGCCATCCGACTGAAACTACTCGAAGCCGGGGAAATCACACGCTACCTATCGCGCCGCGGCCAGACGTGGACGGAAGAAGAAACAGAACGGCTGGGACGCTTCTATTCGCAGGGTTATCCAGTGGCCGGGTGCGCAAAACTACTAGGGCGTGTTCGCTCCGAAACAGAAGACAAACTAGTGGAGATCGGCTTGATCACCCCACGTGAAAAGGCCGTTCGTGACCCGGATAATCCAAATGCCTTCACGGCTTGGACGAAGGAGGAATCCGAGAAACTCCGCCAGGAACTGTCAGGGTATCGCGATGTCTTGGCTGCTCTTGCGCAGATTTCCAAAGATCACGGCCGGTCCCTCGGTTCAATCATCTCCCGCGCCGACAAGATGGGCCTCTGCGAAACAGAATAATTAATCACAAGAGAAGCCTTTGAACAACACAATAATTGATACATAAATAGAATTGATGCGAAAGACCTATCATATTTGTTTCTCATCCCACGACGAGGTCTTATACCGAAACGAGGCAGATATGATTATAGGATTCAACTGTCTGGCGGAAACTGCTTTGTATACCGAAAGCCGTCTGTTGGCAGAAGGATTCCTGTCCACCCACTGGCACTCAATCGTCCAAACGGACGACCCCGTCTATTTTGCACGAAGACAACGATATGCCTATACGCGCCACTTCAACGCACTGTATGGCCGAAAAGGACGTCTTGGAGAGCAACAGGCTTTCATTACAGAAATAGATGGCATCGTCCGCTTGACGACGGCCATTAATTACGTCAACCGGCAGGGGCTTCACCACGGATTGGTAACCACGCCGTTCGCATATCCCCATTGCTCTGTCAATACTTACTTCCAAAAGGAACTGGGGAAAGAATCTTCCACCAAGAATACGCCCTTGATGTCTCCTTGGCTCCGTCACCGACACTTGACCCGCAACATCCGTATTCCAGAACGCTATCGGATGGACAAAAATGGCTTGCTTCTTCGCGAGGATATCATTGACACCGCATACGTGGAGCAGATTTACATCACGCCGCGCAACTTCCTGTTCCAAATGAACAAATACACCGATGAACGGACGGAAGAAGACCAGAAAAAAGAGAAATCCGACACACCCATCATCACGATTGACCTGATTGAGCAGGGAACGCCGGATTTCGACCGGAAACGTTTCCTGCTAAATGAACAAGGCCGGGTCAATAAAAAAGGGAACTATATACATGTTGACCCTGAATAAGCCAATAGAAAAGCCGTAGGTGGAAATCTACGGCTTAATTGTTTAGCAATTTCTTTATTGTTTCTTTAACTATCCGCTTAATATCGGATTCTGTGATAACAATACTTCTTTTTGTGTCTTTGTTCTCCCTCACATGCCGTGAGTACATCATTTTATAGACAAACACATTCCCAGCACTATCTCTGGTATATGAAAAGTATCACTTGTTTTTAGTCAACTTGTCAGTAAAAACCAATAAGTACAAGAAAGGGAAAACTGGACTGCCGTTGTTGTATTGTTGGCCCATATCTTTATACGGACACACCCTATCAGTTATGCTAGTTCCAAGTGATAGCACCGCACTTTCCATTTCCTTATACTTTGCCATTGCTCTATCTTTTGTTATTGGATAATTGAGCAGACTTGTATAATAGTTATCTATTCCTTGTCTTACTTGATTACTGAAAACAACCATTAATCTGGAAACCTTTCATTGATTATTTGCATGTTGTATTCCCTAAACTCATCCAATGTCATTGTTCCGTAAAGTTTGGAGTAATACTGAATAAAACTATCTGGGGTCCACTTATTGGGTGCTTCATTAATCTGTTCTATATTCTGTTTTTCCATATCCAATTTCAATTTTACCAAAAATAGTTTTTTTCTAAGTAAAAACCAAATTATGGATTACCCAATCACTCCACGAAAAGTGTGTTCAAAGTAAACTGTTCCATAATATAAGTCAAAATCATCACCTGGGTCACAGTTATAGCCTTCATAACTACCACCTCAATTAGTTCAATCAGTCTCTACTGTGCTACTTGGTATATCTGCACCGTCACGTAAATACGGAAAAACAATCGTATTCCCATTTATATTAGAAATAAGTTGTTTTACATCAACGCCATTGATGGTTGTGTCAATTCATGCGGTATTGTCTAATAATTCTTTGACTTGACTTATTGTCGGTATATGTCATTCACCCCCCATAATAACATGCGCTACATCATCTTCTGTCTCTAGTTCTGTTAAACCATCTGTATAGTTATACTTTGTTGTGGGATATCCCCACAGATAATTATCATAATCTCAATAATCCTTTTCTCGTGGGTCACCTCAAGCATAGTAATTACCAGACTCTTCTGGACTACTTGCTCCAACATTACATGTTGCCCACAAAGTTCCAGAAGGCAACCCTAAGTCAACATAAGGATGTCCGTTTGTTGGGTCTGGTTTGTTATATGCTACAGTATTTGATTCTCTGGTATAAGAGACTCAAGGTTCTATATATGAATCTCCTGTATAGGCGGCGTTAAACTGTGCATTTGTTTCAAAAAGATGTGTGTATACCATTTCAAATCATATTTAACAATAAATAGTTTGAAAACAGAGAAAAGAACTACGCAGCCAGAGACATCTTTACATCACGATAGTAGCAAGTACCAATCGCCTTGCTAAACATATAGCCAAATCGCTGGGATTCGCTCTGCTCCTTCGTGTTGAAACGATACACCGCTTCATCAATGTATCTGTCCAGATACGTCTTGGAAACGAAGTGATATGTGCCGAAGATAACCCTCTTGAAGTGTCCCCAGAAACCTTCAATGCCGTTAGTCGTGAAAGAGCCAACAGTAAACTCTTTCTCGCCGTGGCAGACTAACACGTGGTTATAGTAGGCATCCAACCCATTGTAGATAGAAGATTCATCAGTAACAACCGTACTGCCTTCAGCCACGAAATGACGGATGATGGGGATGATAGTGGATGCCTTGGTATCCTTCACTCTCTTGGCAACCTCATAGGTATGCGTCTGCTCAGTAACCTCGCCAGTCTGGAAGTTAACACCTTCGGTTTTCCATTTCATCGTCATACCGAATACTGGCGTTTTCGTCTTGGCTCCACCTTGCGTACCCTTGGTTTTCTTTGCTTCGTGCTTGTTGGTCTCACGACCACCAAGATACATTTCATCGCATTCCACAACACCAGAAAGGACGATATTATCATCTTGCGTGAAGAGGGTACGCACTTTATGCAGAATAAACCAAGCGGTTTTCTGGGTAACGTGGATGTCAGTAGCCAACTGGACAGAGGAAATACCCTTCTTGTGGCAACTGATAAGGTACATAGCCAGAAACCACTTGCGAAGACTGATTTTGGTGTTCTCAAAGATAGTACCCACCAGCACAGAGAAGTTCTGCTTGCAGTGATTGCAACGATAGCGACCATCCTTGCGTTCAACACAATGGTGTGCGCCACAGAAGGGACAGATGATGTCACCTTTTTCCCAGCGAGAATCGCGGATGACACGTTTGCATTTATCTTCGGAGTTGAAGTAAGAAGTCAACTCAAAGATGCTATTGAAATGCGAAAGACTAACCATAAAACCTATGCCTTTGGATACTTACATTATTATATACCCATAGCATAGGTTTTTCTTTCATTAAGGTCAATACTTTTTTCGTTTATTTTCAGGAAATTACGCTAATTTCTGGGTCAACTCGTATATAGTTCCCATAAAAAAATGATGACGGACTTGGATATTTGTCGCCTGATCGATGATTTCTACATTCCCCGGATGAAAGGAAAAGCAGAAGCAGCCACCGTATACGCACTGGCCCCGTCCGAACGGGCAACTCTCTACGAGGCCATCCAACAGGACATCCAGCGCTCCCGCTTCGCAGAAAGCGACGACAAGAGGACGCTGCTTGGAAAGGCCGGTCTCTCCGGAAGAACGATCTCCGACGCCCAACTTCAACGTTGTTTGGTGCTTTGACCACGGCGGCCGGGCCACTTTACCACGGAGTCAGGACCACTTTACTACGGCGAACGGGCTACTTTACCACGGAGTTAGGACCTCTTTACTACGGCGAACGGGCTACTTTTGCCGCGACAGGATTCAGCTGGCAGCGTCAGCGTCCTGTCGAGGTACGTTTTCGGCCGGAAACAGCCAATTTCCCTACCCCGACAGGATTCAGCTACGACTCCCACAATCCTGTCGCGGAAGAAGTAGCGGAGCGGCGCTGATTGTTGCGGGGAATCCCCTTCACGGAGTTTTTGCGGGAAGGTGGGTGCGGCTGGCCGTAGCGGATGTGAAGTATCGGAGCGGCGCTGATTGTTGCGGGGAAGCCCCTTCACGGAGTTTTTGCGGGAAGGCAGGTGCGACTGGCCGTAGCGGATGTGAAGGGGCTTCCCCGCAACGAAACAGTGAGGTTACAGCACGTCGTGGACGAGGTTGGAGGCGCCGGAGGTGTCGCTGCCGGAGGTGTCGGCGTTGCCGGTGTAGTGCAGGTTGCTGGCACCGGAAATGTCGACACAGATGGCGCCGTCGCAGTGGATGAAGACGGAGCTGGCGCCGGACACTGAGCCTTCGCAGCGGTTGCAGCAGACAGTATACCTGTTTTCTGCTTCTTTCCGAATGATTTTGCTTGCGCCGGACACATCCAGTTCAAGGTCGGTGGCGGTCACGTTGCCTTCGTAATCGGCTGCGCCGGAAAGGTCCATCTCCAATTTGTCGGCCTTGATGTCGCCATAGTAGTTGGAGGCTCCTGACAGGTCGATCTCCACTTTGTCGGCCTCGATGTCGCCGTAGTAGTCAGAGGCTCCCGACAGGTCGATCTCCACCAATTGTCCCTTCAGGGGGAAACTGGAATGGATGCTGGAGGCTCCCGACAACTCGACTTCCGTCAGATCCGGATTATAGGGAAGAATCACTTCCATTTTCGCTCTGAGATTGATCGAAACGAACCTGGGCTTGAGACGAATACTCAGTTCGTCGCCCTGTTTGATCACCTCGACCTTAGGCATAATGACCTCGTCGGTCGTGACGGTGATCTGGCTCACCGTATCGCAGACCGTTACTTTGAACGCGCTCGACACATCGAGTTTGGAATAAGTGCCCTCAATAGCGAAATCCTTGGAAACGAGATGGCCGGAAAGCCGGATCCGGTCGAAATCGCAAGAAGTAAGAACCAAAAGGGCGGAAAGAAGAACAAAACACTTTTTCATAATTACTGGCTTACTATTAATCCTAATCAACATCTGACTTAAACATACTTACATCGATTAATAAGCTTTTTCCTGCAGGGAAATTTACCCAAACTTCGCCACGGTATACGCTGCCAGTGGTGGATTCAGCATCAAAAAAATAATTTCCAGCATAAGGACTGCCGAGCAGGGCGAAATAGCAAACATCTATATCTTCACTCCGAGAAATGGTATATAGGAACTCATATCCGCTGCCAATACTTATAATCGGAAACGATTGATCCAAATGAAACCGGAAGATGGAATAGATCGGAGAAAGAGCGGCTGAAACACTCAGGCCGGGAGTCGTCGTCTGAATGGAACCGGTGCCGACTTGGACGTCGGGGCAGCCGGCGAGCGTGCCGTCTTGATAATGCGAATACTTCATTTCAAACATATCTTTCACGCCCGAGTTGTCGTCTTTGGCGGCCGATGGCGGATAGACCAGCGTGCAGGCGGTGTTGTCGGGCGTTTCGTAGTCGACACCGAAGCGAATTTTGGCTACGCCGCTCTCATTCACCGAGACAATCCTGGCATCGGCCCGCTTGTTCACACCACCCACCTGGTATAGGACGGCGATATGTTCGTTCGGAAGCCATTCGCTCTGAACATTGTAGTTCGCATCGCTGTCGCAGACATACCCCTGCTTCCTGGCAATCGTTGCGGTAATGGAAATCCCTTCGACCAGGGGCCATTCGGTATAGTAAGCGAACTTCATAAGGTCGGCATCATTTCCGAATGCCGCTCTGAATTGCTCGATCCGAGCATTGGTTTCAACCACATCGACCGAGCCGTCTCTGATGACGGCAGGTACAAAGACCTTGACGGGAGAGCAAGATTTACCGCCCGGAGACCCCAATGGATGATCCTCACACTGGGGAGGTGTATCTCCCTTAAAATAAACAAAAAGTGTGTCCCTGTTAACGGTCGACGTATCGGCAAATGCACTGTTCGTGATCTTATTGACGGAAGCAGGCACCCCCAGTTCCTTCACCCCGTAGACGGATCTGCTGCCGAGCCTGGTGACGCCGTCGGGAATGGAATAACTGGTGTCGTCACCGGTGGCGACGGCGAGCAAAGTATTGTTATACACCACCGCCCGGCCGGACACGGAGAACTTGCCCTGGATCGTTGTCAACCTGGGACAATCCGTCAAGATGCCGGCTTCGTCGCCATTTCCA
>JAFZBQ010000089.1 GCA_017561665.1 Bacteroidales bacterium
GGGCTACGAAGAAGATTACAAGCAGCTGATGGAACTTTCCGACGGCTGGGCCAAGGTGTTCGACGACGACCTTAAGCTGGTGCGCCCTCGCGTTGCCGGCGGCGCATTCATAGACAACTTCGACCCTCTGGAGTCGTGGCGCGGCTTCCAGGAGGGTAATGCGGTGCAGTATACCTTCTTCGTGCCTCAGCACGTGGATTCGCTTATAGCCCGACTGGGCGGCGATGTCTTCAACGAGCGTCTCGATTCAATCTTCACCGAGGCCCGCAAGAGCGTGTTCGGTGGCGGCAAGACAACATACGCCTTCTCCGGCATCAACAGTCCCTACAACCATGGCAACCAGCCGTGCCTGCACGAACCCTGGCTGTTCAACTTCTCCGGCAAGCCTTACCTGACACAGAAATGGGTTCGCCTGATTTGTGACGAGTTCTATGGTACCGACGGCGAACACGGCTACGGCTACGGCCAGGACGAGGATCAGGGTCAGCTGGGTGCCTGGTACGTGCTCTCTGCAATGGGTCTTTTCGACGTGCAGGGCGGAGCTCCTTCAGAGCCTACATACCAGATCGGCAGTCCCATCTTTGACAAGATTGTGGTGCATCTGAACCCTTACAACGCCAGCGGCGAGACCTTTACGATTCGCACCGAGGGCAATGCTCCTGAAGCCTATTATGTCCAGTCGGCAACCTTCAACGGCTCTCCGCTGAATCAGAACTGGCTCTACCGCAGAGACGTGTTTGCCGGCGGCGAACTGGTACTCAAAATGGGTACGGAACCGTCTGACGTCTGGAACGAGTCTATGCCTCCCGTTAGCAGATAAACTATGAAAAGAATTGTATTGACAGCCCTTGCGGCTCTGATGCTCTCCTGCGCGTGCAACAACGCAATTGAGCCGGTCGGACCGTCAAACGGCAACAATAACGGCGGTGGTGGAAACAACAATCCGGCACCTGTCCAGACAAGCAACTGGGCCGCGTTGGCTGATTCCTGTACCAATGTGCTGGTAGTTAACTTTCTGGATAAATCCACCGGAACTTTCTGGTCTACTCCGAACGACATAGAGCGTTCGTCCCAGTACATTTACTGGCAACAGGCGCACGCGCTGGACGTGCTGCTTTATGCGGCCGAGCGCAACCCTGCACTGAAGGATGACTACCTGGCCTATGCCGACAAATGGTACGCCAACTACGCCAACAACTACAACCGCGATCACCGCGGCGAAGGTACTTACGGCGGCTTCTTCAATCTGTGGACCGACGATATGGCGTGGATATGCCTGACGCTCATCCACATCAGCGAAGTATCGGGAGATGCCAAATATCGGGAGACATCCAAAGAGGTGTTCGACCGGTACATCTGGCCACGCCGTCTGTCATATTCCGGCGGAATGGCCCTTCCCTGGACCAGCCGTCCGGAGGATGTTACCAACTTCAACGCCTGCACCAACGTCCCGTCGTGTCTGGTGGCGGCCAAACTGCACGGCTACTACGGCAGTGAAGGGTATCTGGACATCGCCAAGACCCTCTACAAAGCCTGCATCGACCATATGCCCGATGCCGAGAGGGTGGAGGAACCGCCTTTGTCCTATACGCAAGGCACATTCGGCGAGACCTGCCGTCAACTCTTTATGATTACCGGCGACCAGTCGTATATGGACAAGGCCGGCGTGGTGCTGCAGTATGCCTTCACCAGTAACCGCTGCACCGACTCGGCCACCGGCGTGCTCCGTCACGAAGGTACCGATATGGACCAGAGCCTTTTCAAGGCTGTGCTGATTCCCTACGCCGTGAACTACGTGCTGGATCCCAAGGCCGACACCCGAGCCGCCCAAATCATCCGCGAGAAGTTGCTGCTTTGCGCCAAGACTCTGGACAAGCACCTCGACCGTAATATGTATCCCCGTATGTACTGCGACTATTTCTGGGGCAGCACATTCTCCGGAGGCAGTGCATCGATGGGCGCACAAACCAGCGGCGCCTCCCTTATGGAAGGCGTCGCACGTATGACTGCAGCCGAATAAGCGTGGCAACAATCCTGCTGATTACAACAATCCTGCTGATTACCAGTATATTATTACATCTCCCTTGTGTAAAAATGCGCAAGGGAGATGTTGTATATGACTGATTTACAGAGATGTATGTGCCACGGCGCAGGGCTACTTGAAGTATTCAAGCCTAATATAGTCAAAGTGGCAGGCATTATCATCGTTGCCACATATCAGGAAGTAATGGTGTCTGCCCAGGTCGTAGACTCTTTCGTTATCGTCGCTCCAAGAGTAGGGGAGTGCTTCTGCATCAGCGGGAGTTCCATCAGCGAAGAAGGTGTCGGAAGCGTATACGGAGAATGATCCGGTCCCGTAAGACAAGGTCTTGACATACATTTTTGACCAGCGGTAAGTATCCTCACCATTCCAGAATCCCCATTGCTGGTTATTCTTCTTGCCATAGAAATGGTTTGGCGAACCGCCTTGCCAGAACAGGTTACGGTGATGATACAAGATGTTCCAGTACAGGTCCTCGGAATCTGTGTCTGTGAGTCCAAGTTCAAGCCCATCGGTGCCGTAATTGAAATGGCCATTAACATAGCTCACAGTCTGGTACATAGGGGCTCCGATTTCTAACTCTTTCTCTTCGTAATCGGGTTGTGATACTTTTCCGTCTATAGCAAGAGTGCGAACATATATGGTGTATGTCCCGGGAGCCAAGCCGCTGTCTATCGTGGCCTGGAAATAGCCTTCAAGAACAATTGTGCTTGAGAAGTCGAAACGAGTACCATTTTTGTCCATCAAGAAGCAGTCGTATCCTGAATAGTCCGTATTGGTTGAAACGGGCCAGTAGACAGTCGCGCCGTTCATCGCGCTGTTGGTAAAGAAATCTATCTCACTTTCGTCCGGATTCTCAACATCAGGTTCAGGTACGCCGATTGAGAATTCGGTAAGACCGCCTTCTTTGAATTCCAAAGTTTTACCCCGTGCTCGGAGATTGACAATGCGGTGTCTGTAAAATTCTTGACCATTATAGGTGTAGTATAGATATAACTCAATCCTGTCCGACACGCCGGACATGGAACGCAACCATACTGTTGCCTTACCGTCGTCTCCTACTACCAGTCCATCATCATCGTACCAAAAACTGAGGCCTGCAGTTCCGTCGGATAGTACGATTTTTTCCAATTCAGGATCATATTGGAAATAATAACCGCTATCATATCCCAAATCGACTGAACCACTAGTGACTTTGGCCCCAGGGGGAAGGCTCCCTACTACCATTTTTACGATTGTGCCGACACGTGCAAACTGGAAGGATAACTCGTCCGGGCGTTGACCATTGCGAATGACTGTTTTTGATACCAGAATATCGGCGTTGGGGTCAAAACTATCAGCGGTGGGATTCTGCCCGGTTGGCATATCCACAGGGATTATCATTCGGTTTTTATCATCATCCCAGCAGCCTCCGGCAGGATCCCAGGCGCAGCTAGCCGGGTATACGGCGACATATTGGATTTCACCTGAAACGTAGGCGCGCTCTTCTAGGTTAAGCTGGAACTCGGCGATGTCGGCATCTGCTGCAAGTGCGGATGATACATATCTTTCAGCAGCATAACCACCGTTAAATTCAGGATCTTCTGCCAAATATGCAATATTCGGGACGCCCTCCCAAACAACAATCTGGTCGCCAGCTTTCCAATTCAGATGGAAATTGCCCCCGGTGCCTTCTGAGATGGCTGTCTTGGTTCCGGCGCCGCCGGCGTGGACAGTCACTGTCTTTGCGTTGGAAGGAGCAACCTCTTCCTTTTGGTCTATACCCGTGGCGGGGTTGCAAGCAACTATTGCCACCATGATGGCGAATGTGCATATGATGTTCTTTTTCATATCAAAAATCTCCTCCATTTACATAGTTGTCATTGTCAATGGCGCCGCCGGCCATCCCTTCGTCGCCGTAGGTCATGGTGCGGCTGTTGTCGCTTCCGTCGCATATTACACAGCGTGGGTCAAGCTCAAATAATTCGGCTTGAGGGGGTAGATAGACATCTCGTTTCATATTCTATATTATTTTTTGTTTTTGGCAAGTCTTACGCCGCCGATGGCCAGAAGGGTCTGGGCGACGAGGTAGGTGCTCATTACCCCGAATCGGCCAAGGCAGGCGTCGGGGTTCTTGAATGTGTGTATCGCAATCAGGCTGTCGGAGAATGTGAACAGCAGCGCACCGAAAAGCAATATCCACCAGGTCTTGCCTCCGAAGCGGATGACACCCGCCAGAGTGCTGAATATCAGCATCATCAAGGTGAAACCATAAACTGCCATCGGCGCCATAAGGGCGCCTTTTATACCAATATTGATTATGAGTAACGCCACGGCGCCAAGACTTATTATTATGGCGATTAACCAGTGCCAGAACTTGAGCCCCTTCCACGATTTGCCGCCGAAAAGGGAGATGTAGAAGATGTGGCCGATAAGAAACAAGCCGATGCCGGCGGCGAAAAAGGCGAACTTTTCGCTGCCGATCAGGGCGGTGTCACCCGCAAAGCCGAAGAGCTGGGCGCACGCCAAAAGCTTGGCCTCGCGGCTCTTTATACCGGTCTTGTGCGCCAACGCAGCAATGGTCGCCAGGCACAGCAGCGGCATCAACGCCGGTTTGACAGTATTTGCCAGAGCCGCATTGTCGGTCCAGCATCCATAGAGATTAATACCTGCGCAGACGGCGAAGAACACCGCCGCAATATGCCAGATTTTGAGTTTTTTCATGGTCGCTAAGATTAGATTCTTCTCAAAGTTAATAAAAATGCCTATCTTCGAAAACTATGAAAGCAAGGAAAATCATACGCGGCGTTGTGGCGCTGCTGGTGGCGGCAATAATAGTCGGCTGCCTCTATCTGAATACTTTGATGCCCATCATCACGGGTTATGCGGCCAAGAATCTAGCTTCGGCGGTGTTCGTTTCGGGGCGTGA
>JAFZBQ010000090.1 GCA_017561665.1 Bacteroidales bacterium
CCTTCTCCGGCAAGGATCCCAGCAAGGTCGACCGCAGCGGTGCCTACGCAGCCCGATATATAGCCAAGAACATGGTGGCCGCCGGCGTAGCCGACAAGATGATGGTGCAAGTCTCCTACGCCATCGGTATCGCCCAGCCCTGCAGCATCTTCGTAAATACCTTCGGCACCAGTCACAGCCCGCTCTCCGACGCAGAAATCGCAGAAAAGGTGGGCAAGGCGTTTGACCTTCGCCCCGCCGCCATCATCCGCAAGTTCGGATTGAAGAATCCGATTTACCTGCCCACCGCCGCCTACGGCCATTTCGGCCGCAAACCTTACACCAAAGAGGTCAACTTCTTTGACGGCGAGAGGGAATACAAAAAAGAAGTCGAATTCTTCACCTGGGAAAAACTCGACGCTAAAGATCTGTGCCGGTCCCTTGCTGCTCTATGACCAGCTTGTGCGACAGAGTCGCGGAAGTGTATCCCATCACCGCCGTGCGGTCTTCGGCAGCTTCGTTTTCCTTTACCCTGATATTGATGGGATAGTCGGTCTCGGCATAGTTGCTCTGCCCGAACTGGACATCGATATAGACCCAATCGGGAATCGTTTCAAAAGAGAACGACCATTTGACATTGGAGGTAATGGTCACTTGGTACTCGCCTCCCGCCTGCGGGGCACGGATGGTGTCGGTGTCGCACGCCAGCTTGGGCAGGGCATACTTTTCACAGGAGGTGACGCTTGCACAGACCGCCACCAGCGCAACGAAACATATCCCAATTATCCACTTTCTCATACGGAAAGCAAAGTTATAAAAATTTAATATCTTTGCGGAAGATTATGAAAAAAGCCTATCTGACATTGATCCTGGCGCTGGCCATCCTGTCTTCTTGTGCGGAGACTTTCTCCCCGTCCATCAAGATTACCCCCAGCCTTTCCGAAGTGCCATACACCGGCGGCAGCGTTGATATCAAGGTCATGACCGACCTCCCCTGGAAGGTCGATGCCGGAGAAGACAGCCCCGCCGTCATTTCCAAAACTGCCGGCATCGGAGACGATGTAATTACCGTTACGATTCCCGAGACCGACAATTGGACCACCAGTTGCGTCACCGTAAAGTTTGTGGCCCGCAGCAACTCCTCCACCGCTACCAAGAAGGCATACATCACGCAGGGTTACAAACCCTACGTCAATGTGTCGGGCGAAAGCAACACTATTGACCGCGCCGGCGGCAATGCCTCCATTGTGGTGACTGCCAATACCGATTGGACCGCCTCCTGCGACACCCCCGGCGTCATCTTTTCACCCGCCTCGGGATCTGTCGGCAATACTGCCGTGAACATCTCCTTCCCTGCCAACACCGGCACTTCATCAAGAAAAATCACCGTCAACATTACGGCTGACGGTGATTCCGATCACTTCTATTTCGTCCAGTACTAATCGTTCACCACGATATCGTCAAGGCTGTTGACCGTTACCTGTATCGAACCCTGATACAGGGTAAGGATACCTGTTATGTCAACGGTGGCACTGCCGTCAAGCACCGCCTGCGGTATTTCGGCATCGCCGAACTTGCTGTAGCCGCTGGTACGCAGCTGGATCTCCCGGTTCCCCATCTTGAAATACTGGCTCACAGAATAGGCGGCTGCATGGGCGCGGATTTCTGCTTTGCTTGTCGCAAATCCTGGTGAAGAGGGATTTCCCACAGTACCGTAATTGTAGTCGTTGGCATTACCTATCTTTATCGAATCCCAGGCGCCCGAGTCGAGATATTCCTTGAACTTGTTCTCGCTCATGGCCCACGTGGTTACGCCCCATGTCTGGTCGGAAAGGAATATCCTGTTGGGAGACATCGACTTGTCCTTATTGGAATTGATGTAGATCAGACAGAATACCTCGTTGGCATATTTGAGGCCCTTTAGGGTTACCAGTTTACCTACATATTCGTTTGTGGCCTGGGTGTCATAGGTCGCGGGAAGCTGTTTCTCCGTGATTACGGCCGGAACCACCTTTTCTCCCTGCTCGCCGCCGAACACGTGGGAATCAATCAGATACGACGATTCCAGATAGGCCGTTTCGTAGCTGCCGGTGGGGTCCTCGTAGCCGACCTGTACCATGCCCTGACCGCCATAATTGCCACTCTTGAATCCATACATGCCCAGCGTGAGACCAAAGCAACGGACATATACAGTCTGTCCCTCCTTGTAGGTGTTGTACAAACCGTTTTTACCCATCTTGATCTCTATGCCGGCCGTTTCGTCCTGGATATAGAAACTTTTGTAAAAATTGCCTGGCTGGTCGGTAGTGGAGACCTTGCCCTCGATTATCAGGTCGCGGTCAATATTCCACGGCTGGCCCTGCTTGTACAGCTTGCAAAGGTCAGCAATGGTGATGTTGCTGGTCAGGTGTGCCGGAGCAACCGCTTCGGGAGCGTCATAGTTGGCAGTGAATACCGGCTGGAACTCCTCGCGAAGGGAGTTGCATGCCGAGAGCGCAATAATCAGCGCAAGTATTGTAACTATCTTTTTCATACTCTAGAAGCGGAAATAAAGATTCAACATATAATTGGTGCCGGGCATATAGAAATACTTGGAATCGAACTTATAGTAGCGGTCCTTTCCGGCGCTTGAAATGAGTCGGCTCTGCTCGTATCCGCCGGTGCGGACATTTCGGTTGTTGAGCAGGTTCTGTGCGTTGAGCGAGAAGCCGAAATTGTATTTGCGATTGATGTACCACGACTTGCCCACGCTGAAGTTGAGCAGGAATGCGGGGTCGAACTCCTCCTGGGTTGTCATATACTCGATCTCTTCCGGCGTGGCGATGCCGTCGGCGCCACCCACGGCGGTCATGGTGCGGTACAGAGGGTTCATATCCAGGTAAGAGTGTGCAAAATACTGTCCTGTAAGTTCGAAGAACCAGTAAGAGCGGGTGCGGTAGTTGAGAGAAAGGGCTGTTGCCAGAGACGGTGTAGAAGGCACATGGTGCTTCTGATAGCCGTCTATTATTGGATTGCCATCCAGATCAACCTCAATGACACTCTCCCCGCCGTAGTTCACGCGGCGGTAAATAGGGCTGTCCTTCCAGAAAGGTACCATCTGATTTTCCATAACCACGTCGCTGCTGTTGTCTATCGTCATTGTCATCAACGGGTTGGTGGTATAGATATATTCGCCGTAACTCAGCACACCGGAGAGCGAGAGGCCCTGTACCGGGAGAGGCATCTTGGCGCCGATTTCCATACCCAGGTGGCGCTGCTCTATGCCGGACATGGCAAAGTTGACAAACGACTGCTGGGAATCGTCGTAGACGCTCATAAGGTCAGTCTGGTCCTTTATCTTGGTCCAGAAACCCGTTACACGGACGTTGTATCCGTTGCGGCTCCACTGATAGTTTACATCGGCAGAAATCGTCTTCTGGGTGGTGAGACCCTCAACGATAGAGTTTCGTGTCCTGGGAGAAACAAAGGCGTCGTTGAAGGTAGGAGCGTCGTTGAAATAACCTGCATTGACGCTGAATCGGTGGCCTCCGCTCAACAGATAGGCAAGCGACATCTTTCCCGAATATGTCAGGAAACCGAGTTTCTCCGAATTGCCTTTGGAAGATATTACCCTGCCCTTGGAATCATAGCTGGTAAGTGTCCTGCCCTGATAGGTTATCTCGCGGCCACCGTCGTCCAGGCCCGCAAAGAGGCCCTTGCGCACCAGGCCTTCGCGCCAGAATGTCTCATAACCGACCGTTCCGCCAAGGGATGCGGTAAAGCCGCCCTTGGTCCAGGTGCCGTTGAGCCATGCCTGGCCACGGCGGACATGGGCGTAATAGTCATAGCCGTATTTGCCGCCTTTGACCACCTTCTCGGCACTGCCGTTTCTCAGGAAATAATCCAGGTCATTCTGAATCAGCGCCTCGTTGCTGGCAAAATCGCGCTCGGCAAACTGGTCGATATTGAGGTAGTACTTGCCTCCCAGCAGGTCGGCTATCTTCTTGTAGTTCTCCGTCCTGTTGATTTTGCCGTTAAGACCTCCATCCAGACGGAAATCGTCAGAAGCGAACCAGGAAGCGGACAGGGCCATGTTGAAATCACGCTGGTCGATGTGGCGCTGCTCCTGTGCATATTTGCTGCGACCGTCAGCGTTGTTGTAGTTTACATTGTAGAGATGGTCCCAGTCCAGATGCTGGTAATTTGCATAATCCTTGGTATGCGTGGTCCACGCCTCCGTGGCCCAATTGTACTTGCCCTCGTTGCTGCGGTTATAATCATCATCGTCCATGAAGAAATAACTGGGCAGATTGCGGTAGTAATCGGGGCGCGGGTCGGGAGCATCGTACCAGTCCAGCGCGGTGTATCCGTTCCAGCCGCACCTGTAGAGCAATGCGGCGGATATATCCAGATTCTCCGTGGGCGATGCCGTGTACTTGAGCACCGTCACTGGTTCGAACGTCTTGCGGACACGGGCATTGCGCACCACCCCGTTCTGGTAGCCCCAGTTGCTGTTGTACATATTGTCGCCCATCAGGTTGTAGACCTCCTGGGTGGATGCGTTCTGGGCGCCCCTGTGGCCGGTGTTTGCAAATGTGAACAGGGCCAGGCGGCTGTCATCGGCAAACTTCTTCTCTATACCGGCATAGTAAGAAAAGTTGTTGTAGAAGACACCGTCTATCCAGTCGTTGCCACCGGCGCGGATCGACACGTTGAATGCATACGAGATGCCGTTGTCCAACTCGCCGGAAGCATAGGTCGTCATCAGACGGAGTCGGTACAGGGCGCTGTTGCTCAGCACGCTGAACCTCCAGCCGGGTCTCACCGCAGAGGGGGTTCCCAGGATGTTGGTCATGCCGTTCACGTGGCCCAGGCCGTATTCGGCCGATTCCATGCCGATGGTGGTATTCTTGCTGCGCATGGCCTCGTTCAAACCGCTCCACAAACTGAAGGGGGAATATCCGGTAAGGGCGTCGTTCATCTTGATTCCGGCCAGATAGATATCCTGGCTCTCGCTCTCGTAGCCGCGGTTCTTGAATCGGATGCTGCTGAAGCCGTAACCCGCCAGGTTCGCGAACACGTCGGTGCTGCCGTAAAGGATCGTAGGATTATCTGTAAAGCCGCTGTCCTCCATATCAAACTCCACGAAACTGGAGTCGTCTACCTCGGCCACAACCTGGTCGGGCAGCAGGGAGATGAACATCATATCCTTGACATAGCCGTCATCCACGGTTACGTTTACGTTAGATGTGACGAATCCGTCCGCTTCTACAGTCATGTCGTACATGCCGTTTGCAAGCGACTCTATCAAGAAAGAGCCATCCTCTCCGGTCTTTGCGGTCGCTACGGTGGCGCCTCCTTTCGAAAGGGTCACGACCGCAGCGGCGACAGCAGACCGGTCAGAACGGTCAACGACCACGCCTTTTACACCGCCCGTAATCTGTTGTGCCCACATCGCCGCAGACACTCCAAGCAGGACTATTGAGAAAACAATTCTTTTTATCATAGCTCTTTACTTATTACGATATAGGTTGGGTAGTGGTCGCTGTAGCCGCTGATGAAGCCTCCGTTGGAGAACGTTCTCAGAGGATACCCCTTATATTGACCGCTCTTGGACATCATGAAGCGCTTCTTGTAGATACGTCCATAATAACCTTTGTTGATCTGCATCAGCTTCAAGCCGCCATCGGGAGCGAATGTCAGGTTATTATTCACCAGAATCTGGTCGTAAATACTCCACTGGCCCTGATAGCAGAGAGATCCGAGGCCGTCCTTGATCATCCTAAGGAAGGGATTGAAATAATCCTCGGGGCCAACCTCCTCAAGCGTCTCGCGACCATGGAAGTAAACCGCCATACTTTCGTCAAACGGGTCGTCGTTCATATCGCCCATGGCAACTATCTTGATGCCGGGATATTTCTCCATCATCCCCAGGCTGTGGCGGTAGGCGATTTCGGCGCCGCGGGAGCGCAGGTTGCCGCCCTTGCCGCCCACACGGCTGGGAAGGTGCATCACATAAAAGGCAAAATGTTCGCCGGCGATGGTGCCGTGGACCATCAGGATGTCACGGGTACGGAAATAATCCTTGTCGATGTCGCTGAAGTCGATATCGCTCCCCTCGAAGGTGAAGGGGATCGACTCCGATTCGATAAACGTGAACTGCTTGGGGTTATAGAGCAGTGCCACGTCCACGCCGCGGCGGTCCGGACCGTCGTAATGGACTATCTGATAGTTGGCATCGGCTATCTCGGGCTGTGCCACCAGGTCTTCCAAGACCATACGGTTCTCTATTTCGCTCACTCCAAGGACCGTATGATAGCGGCCGTTGTCCTTTGCCATGGACTTGATTACCTTGGCCATGTTGGCCAGCTTCTTCTCGTACTTGGCCTGGGTCCACTGGTTGGCACCGTCGGGGAGGAATTCATTGTCGTTCTTGGCAGGGTCGTCGTATATGTCAAACAGGTTCTCCAGGTTGTAGAACCCTATCACGTAGGTCCTGCTTTGCGCGTTGGCGCATATCGCCATCAGCAATAGCGCCGCTATGGTAATAATCCTTTTCATATTATATTCCCGTCCACCAATAAGTGTCTTTTGTAGATTCCACCGTGCCGGCATTATCAGCGCCGATTGCACCCGGGAGGTTGACATAGAAGTCGATGCCGATGCGCCCCTCCAGCTCGTCTATTGTAACTGCATGCTTCATATAGTCGTTATCCGGGTACTCGTTATTGTCCAGATAGAACGCGACTCCCGTGTATCCCCCCGTCTGACGGGTGATGCCGTGGGCATGGTTCTTCTCGTAACCCAGCAAAACCTTGTAATAGCCCGTGGGTACGGTGACTTTCTTGCCCTCGTTGTCGTATACGAACTTGGTGCTGCCGTCCACTACGCAGCCGGTAACCACGTACAGCGTATCGAACACCTTGGACCAGTCGCGCACGCGGGTCTCCAGGGCAGCCCAGATATTGGAGTTGAGGTCACTGTTCTGAGGCGTCATGTTGGTACCGTAGAAGGTCTGGATGTTGTCGGCATACGCCAGACGGTCGGCGCTGGGGCACTGGTGTCCGCGGTCGTACCACTGGGTACCACCGTCAGAAGACCCGGTTGTTCCGGAGCTCCGGTAGCCGGAATAGAGCACCGGCTGCGCATTGCGCGGCAACTTGGGATCCAGAGACCAGGCATTGGTACGCGATCCGCTTGCGATACATCCCTTGTTCAGAGGGTATGCCACCCAGCGGGCAACCATGGCGTTCACATCCCAATAATAAGAGAAGTTGCGGCCTGCGCCGTTTTTTGTTGTACTCTCATGGGAAATGAAGTACAAGGTGGGGTCGTCGGTTGCAGGGAGTTCCATCCACTTGTAGACCTTGTCGGGAACAATCTTGTCGGGGAACGATCCGCCTTCACCACTTGAACCCGATTTGGGATACTGGGTAAGTATCACGGTCACTGTCTGACTGCCGGACACGCCGGTAATCAGCAGGACCCTGGTGTCGCCAGTGTCATTCTCGTCCCAGGTCACGGTGACGGAGCTTTTGCTGCCGGAGCCCGACGGCGGGTCAAGGGTCGCCCAGCCCACAGCCGCACCCGAGGGATCGGAGAGAGACAGGGTCCACTGCTGGCTAGAGAGTGCCTGCACGGTAACCCACTGGGTACCGCGGGTACCTTCTACCTCGGTGTATTTGATCCCCACGTTGAACTCCGTTTCCACCTTGTGCTGGCAGGCGACGGAGACAAACAGCAACGGGAGGATTATTGCTAACAGCCTGTATTTTGTAGCCATACTAAATTACTATTCGTAAGTAAGAGTAAGATTCTGGAACTGGGCGTTGTGGTTTGTGGTAACCAGGAGTTTGTATGCCTGGCCTACCTCTCCGTTAATTTCCCATTCGAATTTAGTTCCCTGAGGCATAGCGGCGGTGTTTACATTCAAACGGGTGCCGTCCGCCTTGGCAACATCCACTATGACGCTGTTGGAAGCCGAGGCTCCGGTGAGGAACTCAACCTTGGTGAGGGCCTTGCCTTCTATTACAGGCAACTGTATGTATGCGTTCTGCCTACCAATCAGCAGATAGTACTTGCCGCTCGAAACCGCCTGATAGAATTTATTGTCCTCTCCGTTGTATTTACCCTCGGCATGCATAATAAACTCATAGCCGCCAAGGGTGTATGTGCCGTCGATTTTGCCGTTTGCTTTTGCCTGGGGCAATGCCGATATTTCAGAAGTGAAGTCAATCGAGATAACTGTCGCTTCGCCGCTGGAGGCCCTGGCCTGTGTCAGCACGACTGTTGTTTCAACGCCTGCAGCGGCGCAAACAACCCTGAGGTTGGCAACGCGGGGCGAATCGCCTTCGTTTGCAGAGAAGGTCACCGTAACGGTGGCATCGGCATCTCCGGAAGCGGGCGCTACGGTGAATGCGTCGTTGTCGCTGGTAACGGTCCAGGCTGCATTGGCTGCGATAGTGAACGTTGCAGAAGTCGCATCGGCCTTTGCATTTATCGCCGTAGGATTCACATTGCAATATTTCGCATCGGGGTCTGCAGGAGCTATGCTCGTTGCCACGATGTTGATATACGAGACTTCTTTGCTTTTGGTCATGCCCGTGAAATAACCAGTCACAGTAACCTCCTTTCCATCGAATGCGTTAACGCCAAGTGCATCGAGAGGCTGGGACACTGAACCTTGCTTGGTAGCGGGATCAACTCCGTTGATTTCTATATTGACATAGTTGCCCGATACCTTGAGTGTTCCTGTCATCTTCACAAACTCTGTCACGGCAGATGCATATCCCGTCGCAATCGGATTCAAATCCTTAGGTTCGGGGTAAGACGCAGTACCGGCAGATACCTTTGTGACGGTTGGACTGGTGAATTCCGGCACACCGCCGTAAGTGGACTTGGTAGCTTCTACCTTAACCTTGTCTCCAATAGCAACATCCGGTACAGTCTCGCCATTACTGCTTTTAAAGAAAACATATACCGCACCGCTCTCATCTGCAACCACCAAGCCGGCCTTGGATTTTGCCATGACCGTTGCCTGGGAAATAACCACCGATGCTCCATCCTGCGCTGCACAAGTCTCCGCCACCGTACCGGTCACTGCCTGCGGAGCCGCACCCTCGGTGAACGACTCGATGGTGGCGTTCATAACCTCGTGCTGGTTCTTGGCAGAATAATATTCGTAGGTTCCAACCAGAACCACGGTGCCGTTGTCCTTGATCTTGCTTGCCCACTCCTCGTACTGGCCAGTTGCAAAGCCGTAAACGAGAATTGTTCCGGTATTGTCGGCCAGGTTGAACTGCATCCAGTTCTTGCCGCTGCTGTTGGTGCCTTTCTGGAATGACGAGACTGTACCGGTCAGGCGGTAATAGATAGTGCCGCTGGCCTTTGCGATAAAGTCGGCCACTGTGGTGGCTGTAATCTCGGTCTGCTCTTCGCCGGGGGTGAACGACTCTATGGTTGCATTCACAACCTCGTGCTGGCTCTTCTGGGAATAATACTCATACTGGCCCTGGAGAGTCAATGTACCGCCGTTCTTTATCTTGCCGGACCACGCCTCATACTGACCGTTGGCAAATCCATACACCAGAATGGAGCCAGTATCATCGGTCAAATTAAACTGCATCCAGTCCTTGCCGCTGCTGTTGGTGCCTGTCTGGAATGATGAGACAGTACCGGTCAGACGGTAATAGGTGGTCTTGTCGGCACGGGTGATGAAGTCCTGAATGGTCACCGCCTGCACTCCGTCGGAATCGCCGTCCGGACCCGCCTGTACAATGGTGAGCATAGCCGTAGCCACACCTGTATAGAACTCGATGGCGGCGGTGCGGTTGGCACCGGTGTTTTCAGTAACGGTAATGGTTACCTCCGTGGGATTCTTGGAGGCAGTTCCGCGTGCCGGCTCGGCCACGATCCAGTCGCCGGTCTTGTCCACGAAGCGCATGCCCCAGTCACGGTTTGACTCCACCTTAATCTTTACCGATGTCTTGTCTTTAGACAGGTTAAGGGTGGTTTCCCCGTCTATCCTGATATACGGGTCCTCCACCTTCTGCTGACACCCAGCCAGTGCGGCAACGGCCAGCAGGCCCGCCACAAATGTTAACAATTTGAATGATTTCATACTCTATTTATTGATTTGTTTATTCGGTTAGACTTCAAATTTAGCAAAAAACTTTCTTTATCTTTGTGCTATGGCAAAGAAAATAACAGACAATATTTCCTGGGTCGGCAAGGTCGACTGGGAACTCAAAATGTTCCACGGCAACGAACTGTCCACCCGCCGCGGCTCAAGCTACAATTCATATCTTTTGCGGGGGGCGTCCAAGACCGTTCTGCTGGATACGGTCTGGGGCCCCTACGACCGCGAATTCGTGTCGCGACTCAGGCAGGAAATCGACCTTAAGAAGATAGATGCGGTGGTGATGCAGCACAACGAGAGCGACCACTCCGGCGCCCTGGTAGAACTGATGCGGGCGATTCCCGGCACACCGATATACTGCACCGCCAAAGGCGAAGCCATCCTCCGCGGCCACTATCATCAGGATTGGAACTACGTCAATGTCAAGACCGGCGACAAGCTGGACCTGGGCGGCGGCGAGAGCCTGACATTCATAGAGGCGCCGATGCTCCACTGGCCCGACACTATGTTCAGCTACTACGACGGCTGCGGCGGTGTGCTTTTCAGCAACGACGGCTTCGGCCAGCACTACGCCAGCGAAAACCTCTTCAACGACGAGGTTCCGGAGGGCGAGATGATGCGCGAGGCCGAGAAATACTTTGCCAACATTCTGGGCCCCTTCTGCCCTATGGTGACCCGCAAGGTCAAGGAGATTCTGGCCATGAATCTACCCCTGAAGCTCATCTGCCCCAGCCACGGCGTTATCTGGCGCAGGAATCCGGAGCAGATTGTAGAGAAATATCTTGCGTGGGCAGATGCCTATGCAGAGAATCAGGTGACCATTGTTTACGACACCATGTGGAACAGCACCCGTCTGATGGCGGAAGCAATCGCCCGCGGCATCCGCAGCGCCGCCCCGGAGATTACCGTCAAACTGTTCAACGCCGCCAAGTTCGACAAGAACAACATCCTCACGGAAGTTTTCCACTCCCGCGCACTGCTGATAGGGTCGCCCACCATCAACAACGGTTATTCATTCGCAATCGCCGGGCTGCTGGAGATGGTCAAAGGACTGAAACTCAAGAAGAAAATTGGCGCATCGTTCGGCAGCTACGGATGGAGCGGAGAGGGTGTCAAACTGCTTAACGAACACTTGGCCGCCGCCGGCTTTGCGCTGGCCGACGAAGGCATCCGCGTCCAGTGGGTTCCCGATGCCGACGCCCTCGCGCAGTGCGAGGAATACGGCCGCGCCTTTGCCGCAAAACTCGCTTAGAACAACTTAAACCAATAGATATGAAAAAGTATACTTGTGATGTTTGCGGATACGAGTACGATCCTGCAAACGGCGATCCCGACAATGGCATCGCTCCCGGCACCGCCTTCGAAGACCTCCCCGTAGACTGGGTATGCCCCGTATGCGGCGTCGGCAAAGACGAATTCAGCCCCGCCGAATAAAATTACCTGTTGACTTCTACGCGGACGCCCTTGTCAGAGGAAAGGAGGGCGCCGAAGATTGCGCGCATCGCCGTCAGTACGGTTTCTGCGCTTACCGGCGGCTGTTCGCCGCGCTCCAGGGCGTCAATGAAGGCATCCATCACACCAGATTTGGTCTGGTTGTCGTTGGTCTGGATACGGTCGATGTCCAGAACTTTCTCCGTACCGTCCCTCATAAACACCTTTATTGAGCAGGCCGGATCATCGTAAATACGCATAAGGCCCTTGTCGCCGTAAATGATGGTGGAATTGTCCTCCTGGCCGTAGAATGTCCAGCTGGCGACCATGGTACCCACGGCGCCGCCGGCCATCTCGAAAATGCATATCGCGTTGTCATCCACGCCTATGGGGCTGCCGTCGGCGTACTTTTTATCGATGGTGGATATTTTGGCGGTGACGGCGGTGATGGTATCGTCCAGAATGTACTGGATCAGGTCGGTCTTGTGGATGCCCAGGTCGGCCAGCACGCCCATTACGGCGGCCTTCTTGTCGAAGAACCACGTGCCGGGGCCGGGGGTGATGCTCCACGTCTCGGGGCCGGAGTGGCCGAAGGTGGTGCGGAAAGAGAGCACGCGGCCTATCAGTCCCTCTTTTATCAGTTTGCGGGCCTCGGCGTGGGCAAGTGCGAAGCGCTGGTTCTGGCCAATCATCAGGTAGCGGCCGTACTGCTTGGCGGCGGCCACCATCCGCTCGCAATCTTCTATATTGGTGGCCATCGGCTTCTCGCAGAGCACGTGTTTGCCCGCCTTCAGGGCTGCGATGGTGACATCGGCGTGCATATTGTTGGCCACGCACACGCTCACGGCGTCGATGGCGGGGTCGGCCAGCAGATCTTCTACGGTGTCAAAAACTTTACCGCCATACTTGGCAGCCATCTGCGCGGCACGTTCTTTTGCGAGGTCGAAGTAGCCGATGATTTTGGCGTTGGGGTTGGCGAAATATTCGGGGATGTGACGTACCTGCGAGATTTTTCCGCAGCCGATGATGCCGATGCCTTTCATATAAATTTCAATAGTTTAGGTATATCAAGTGTAAATATACGAAAAAAATCATACCTTAGTGGTATGAAACGGATTCTTTTGTTTTTGACGGTGGTGCTGATGACATCATCCTGCGCCATCCTGCAGAATATGGATGCTTCACGTATAGCTTCCGGCGCATCCAAGGCTATGCAAGCCCTGAGTATATCAGACGAAGATGTACAGTCGTATATGCGCCAATATATAACCAAACTGGACGCCTCCAGCCCGGTGAGCGCATCCACCAGCAAATACAGCAAGCGCCTGGCAAACCTCACCAAAGGCTTGACAGATGTGAACGGCCTGCCGCTCAATTTCAAGGTATATGAAACGAATCAGGTGAACGCTTTCGCCTGCGCCGATGGCAGCGTCAGGGTATACAGCGGCCTTATGGACCTTCTCACCGACGACGAAGTGTTGGGAGTTATCGGTCACGAAATAGGCCACGTGGCGCTCAAGCACTCCAAGAAGGAGATGCAGAACGCCTACCTTACCAGCGCCGTGCTTGACGGAGTGGCTGCCGCAAGCTCTTCTCTGGCAACCCTTACCGACTCGCAGCTGGGCGCGCTGGGCGAGGCTGCCCTCAACGCCCGCTATTCCAAGAAACAGGAGCTCCAGGCCGATGACTTTGGCTACGAGTTTCTCAAGGCCAAAGGCAAGAATCCCGTGGCAATGATCAAGAGTTTCCAGAAGATGCTGAACCTTCAGAAATCTTCTACCACCAGCACCAGCGCCGTGAATCAGCTGCTCTCATCCCATCCGGAGCTGGAGACCCGCATCGCCCGCATCACAGAAAAGGCCATCGCGGACGGCTACATCAAGACTCAGAACTAGTTACTTTTTCGCTCTATTTCGTTTTTTGACTTTTTATCCCTATATTTATAAAAATTTATAAGTATAGTCCGATGAAGAGATTCTTTATTTATGTCCTGTCGCTGCTGGTGCTTGCATCTTGCGGTGGCGACAAGACCACCGTACGCCTTGCCGACAATCCGGCCAGAGCCGTCAACTTTGACAAGACCTACCCCATTGTGGACTCCCTTCTGAGGGTGATGACGCTGGAAGAGAAAATCGGCCAGCTGGTGCTCTACACCTCCGACTGGGACGTTACCGGCCCCAGCATCCGCGACGGTTATGTCGATGACATCCGCGCCGGGAAGTGCGGCAACATCTTCAATGCATACACAGCCGACTACACACGTCAGCTGCAGGAAATTGCGGTGAACGAAACCCGTCTGGGAATTCCCCTGCTCTTCGGCTACGACGTAATTCACGGCTTCAGGACCATATTTCCCATCAACCTGGGCATCAGCGCCAGCTGGGATATGCCATTGATAGAAGAGAGCGCCTGCATAGCTGCCCACGAAGCGGCTGCCGCCGGTCTTCACTGGACCTACTCCCCTATGTGCGACATCTGCGTGGAACCCCGCTGGGGCCGCATCAGCGAAGGTGCGGGCGAAGATGCCTTCCTGGGCAGCGCGGTAGCTGCTGCTATGGTCTACGGCTATCAGGGCAAGGATCTTGAGGACCCGCTGACCATCGCCGCCTGCGTCAAACATTTCGCAGCCTACGGCGCCCCGCAGGCCGGTCGCGACTACAACACTGTGGATATGAGCGAGCGCTGGCTGCGCGAGTTCTATCTTCCTCCTTACAAAGCCGCGGTGGAGGCCGGCGCGCAGACCGTAATGGCCTCATTCAACGAACTTGACGGCACCCCCGCCACCGCCAACGCCCACCTGCTGACGGAGATTCTCCGCGACGAATGGGGTTTTGACGGCTTTGTGGTGAGCGACTACACCGGCATCTGGGAGATGGTGAACCACGGCACCTCCAAAGACCTGGAAGATGCCTGCATCCAGGCTCTGAACGCCGGCAACGATATGGATATGCAGAGCGGCGGCTACAGCGAATATCTGGCAAAAGCGGTGAAAGAGGGCAAGATAAGCAAGAAGACCCTGGATGAAGCTGTGCGCCGCGTGCTCACCGTCAAGGCCCGCCTGGGCTTGTTCGAGGACCCGTTCCGCTACTGCGACGCAGAGCGCGAAGCGGCCGAGACCAAGACCGAATCCAATCTGATGACAGCCCGCACCCTCGCGGAAGAGAGCTGCGTGCTGCTTAAAAACAACAATAACCTGCTTCCTCTGAACAAGAACAGTAAAGTGGCCGTGATAGGTCCGATGGCCGACAGAGCCGACGACCTGCTGGCCAGCTGGCGAGGAGCCGGTCAAGTGGAGGGTGTGAAGAGCATCCTGGACGGCATCAAGGAGATGGCCGGCGGCGTAGTTTACGCCCAGGGCTGCGACGTTGAAAAACCCGGCCAGGCCGGCTTCAACCAGGCAGAATACACCGCCCGCAGCGGGGGCACTGTGATTATGGTTCTGGGCGAACCCTGCGACTGGACCGGCGAGGCGGCCTGCCGTACCTCCATCCAACTCCCCGGTGAACAGAAAGAACTGCTCCGCCGCATCGCAGCCACCGGCCAGCCTATAGTGCTGGTACTGCTCAACGGCCGTCCTCTGGACCTGAGCGAAGAGAGCGAGCTGGCAGACGCCATACTCGAAGCCTGGTATCCCGGCACGATGGGCGGCGAGGCAGTTGCACGACTGCTTTTTGGCGAAGCATCACCCAGCGGCCGCCTGAGTGTCACCTTCCCATACAATCTGGGGCAGGTTCCCATCTATCACTACGCAAAGAACACCGGGCGCCCCTATGTACACCACGGTGTCAAATACGAGAGCCGCTATCTCGACTGCGAGAACGAGCCTCTCTATCCCTTCGGCTACGGCCTGACTTACACCACTTTCACCTACGGCAAACCCGAACTGAGCGCCGCCGAATTCGGACCCAAGGGCTCCATTACCGCCAAGGCGACAGTCACCAACACCGGCAGTAAAGAGGGCACCGAGGTCGTTCAACTCTACATCCGCGACCTGGTGGGCAGCGTGACCCGCCCCGTCAAGCAGCTCAAGGGCTTCGAACGCATCACTCTCGCCCCCGGTGAAAGCCGCGAGGTTGAATTCGAAATCACTCCGGAACTGCTCTCCTTCTGGCGCAAGGATATGACCTTCGGCCCCGAAGCCGGAGAATTCCGTCTGTTCATCGGTCCCGCTTCCGACTGTCAGGATTTTGTAACCTTCAAATACAACAAATAGCCATATGCGACGACTCTTACTGATACTATCCGCCGCCGCATTGCTGGCAGCGACCGGCTGCAAACCTCAACCCGAATCGGACGAGGCCATACTCGATAAAATCGAGCAGGCCACCATCAAATATTTCACCGACTTTGCCGAGCCAAACACCGGTATGGCCCGCGAACGCAACGAAGACGTCCACGGCAACATAGTAACCACCGGCGGTACCGGCTTCGGGATGATGGCCATAATCGCCGGCGCCGAGCGGGGATATTACCCGCGCGAAGAGGGCGAAGCATATCTGGAGAAAATCATCTCCTCCCTGGAGCGCATCGAGCGTTTCCACGGCGCTTGGGCGCACTGGTACGACGGCGACAGCGGCGAGGCATATCCGTTCAGCAAGTATGACGACGGCGGCGACCTGGTGGAGACCGCTTTCCTCACCGCCGGCATCCTCACCACCCGCCAGTGGACTAAAGACGAGGCCCTCAAGGCCCGCTGCGACAGCCTCTGGCGCGACATCGAGTGGAACTGGTACACCCAGGCCACCGACAGCCTCTACTGGCACTGGTCCAAGAATTACGACTTCAAGATGAACCACCGCATCCGCGGCTTCGACGAGACGCTGATAACCTACATTCTGGCGGCGTCATCACCTACATACCCTATCACCAAAGAGTGCTACGAGGCGTCGTACAAGACCAGCCCCTACTACTTTAACGGCAAGGAATACTACGGCATTCCGCTCACCATCGGAATGGACTACGGCGGACCGCTGTTTTTCACCCACTACTCCTTCCTGGGACTCGACCCCCGCGGCCTGAACGACGGCTACACCGACTATTTCGAGCGCAACCGCAACCAGTGCCTGATTCACCGCGCCTACGCGATGGACCACCCGGAAAAGCAGCTGGGCGAGGATTTCTGGGGATTCACCAGCAGCGACGACGTCCTTCTGGGCTATGCCGGCCACTATCCCGGCACCGATGAAGAAAACGGCACCGTGAGTCCTACGGCGGCGGTATCATCTATCGTATATACTCCGGAAGAAAGTATGGCGGTAATCCGCCGCCTGCTGAAGGACAAGCGAACCTTCGGCCCCTACGGCTTCTACGATGCGATAAACTATACCCTGCCGGAAGACAGGCAGGTGCTTGAACATTATCTGGCCATTGACCAGGGGCCCGAAGCGGTGATGATAGAGAATTACCGCAGCGGCCTGCTCTGGGACCTGTTCGGCAGTTGCCCTGAAATTCAGGCCGGCCTTGAAAAACTCGGATTCTACTACAACAAATAACCAATCAACCCGATGAAAAGATTTATCCTCACAACACTGATTATGCTGTCGTTTGCGCTCGGTGCGCAGGCGCAGTATCAGGTCAGGGGCGTCATCGCGGACGATCTGGGGCCGGTAATCGGCGCCACCGTAATGGAGGCGGGTACTCAAAACGGTACCTCAACCGACTTTGACGGCAATTTCTCCCTGAACGTCTCGGGACCCGACGCACTGGTGGAGGTCAGCTGCATAGGTTATGCCTCGCAGACCTTCCCCGCAAAGGACTTCCCCTCAAGCATCCTGCTCAAGGAGGATGTAAACTTCCTGGACGAAGTGGTGGTCGTAGGTTACGGCACCCAGAAGTCCAAGGACCTCACCGCACCTATCGTCAATGTCAAGGGCGAGGAACTTTCCCGCCAGACGGCCGCCAACCCGATGAGCGCCTTGCAGGGCAAGGTCAGCGGCGTCCAGATAACCCAGAGCGGCGCCCCCGGTGCCGGCCCTTCTGTCAAGATCCGCGGCGTGGGATCTATCGGCGACTACGCCAACCCCCTCTATGTGGTTGACGGCGCCTTTATGGACAACATCAACTTCCTCTCCAGCAACGACATCGAGTCGTTGACGGTGCTTAAGGACGCCTCGGCTGCCGCCATCTACGGTGTACGCGCCGCCAACGGCGTTATCATCGTCACCACCCGCAAGGGCGACCTGGGCAAGGTCCGCGTTAGCTACGAAGGCTATGCCGGTCTGCAGGTGCCAACCAACATCATGAAGCTGGCAAACACCGAGCAGTATGTGGAGATGTACAACCTGGTATATCCCGACTCGCCCAAAAACGTTGCGGACTACAACGGCGTAAGCACCGACTGGTACAGCGAGCTGGTACACAACGCTCTGACTCACAGCCACTCGGTGGACTTGTCCGGTGGCACCGACAAGACCAACTACTCGGTGGGTCTTAGTTACTTCTACCAGGACGGTATTATGAACTACTGCAAGAACGATTACAACCGTTTCAACCTGCGTGCAAGACTCGATCAGACAATGACCGACTGGCTCAAGATGGGTATCAATACAGTGGTATCCCGTCACAACCAGCACAATCCCAATTCCGGGGTCTACTATTCCGCATTCGTCAATCCGCCCGTTTACGGCGTTTACAGCGATGACAACACCGACGCATATCCCGTCGCTTTTGACTCGCCCCAACGCTACGGCTATCCCAATGCCTACGGCAACCCTGCCGCCGCCGCATATTACACCAACAGCCGCGAAAAGGGGCTGAAGACGGTATTCAACATCTATGCAGAGGCCTCCATCACCGACAAACTGAAGTTCCGCACATCATACAATCTCGACTTCAGTTTTGCAGATCAGCAGAGCTACACCCCGGAACATTTCGTAGGTGGCTCGCAAGGCACTTCCGTATCGTCACTGAATAAAACATACGCCTACGGCACCTATCAGATATTCGACAATACCCTCACGTTTGCCGACCAGGTCGGTGACCACAGCTTCACTCTGATGGCCGGACAGTCGCTCCGCATGCAGTACAACGGCTGGCTGCGCGGCATGGCGAGCAACGTCCCCGACTACGACGACCAGTCCCGCTATCTGGTTAACGGTTCATACAAGAACCAGACTGCTACCGACGGCGCCTCCCGCTACAACGGCTTGTCGTTCTTCACTCGCGGCACTTACAACTACAAGGGCCGTTATCTGGCAACCCTGACGTTCCGTGCCGACGGCAGCTCCAAGTATCAGGAGAAATGGGGCTACTTCCCCTCCATCGGTTTGGGCTGGGTTGTTACGGACGAGCCCTTCATGCAGGGCAGAAAGACATTCGACTATCTCAAGCTGCGCGCCAGCTGGGGTATGCTTGGTAACGATAATGTCCCCGCCAACGACATCAACATAGCCGGCAACTCCGGCGTAGCTTCATCGGCCGTGTTCGGCGATACACTGGTGGACGGCATCGGCGCCCAAACCGTATTTCAGAACTATTTGAGGTGGGAAGTAGTGACCGAGGCCAACGTCGGTGCCGACTTCGCCTTTCTCGGCAGCCGCCTGACCGGCGACATCGATCTCTATTACCGCGTCACTGACCGGGTTGTCTTCCACGCGCCGGTAGCAACCGGCGGCGGCGTAGCCACCCTGCTGGCCAATAACGGCAAGGTACTCAACGCCGGCGTAGAACTCGCCCTCAAGTGGGCTGACAACATTGGAGATGATTTCGCCTACAATCTGGGCATGAACGCCACCTTCAACCATAACAGGGTATTGGCACTCGCAGGCCGTGACAACATTCCCGGCTGTAACACTAACGGGGCTTATGCCACCATGACACAGGTCGGCTACCCTATCGGTGCATTCTGGGGATATCAGGTAGACGGAATCTTCCAAAACGAATATGACGCACAGATGGCCGACGTAACCCAACTCGCCACCGGTGCCGGTTATTTCCAGTACCACGACTTTGCCGGTAACGAGGATGGCACCCCCGACTGCAAGATTACCGAGGCTGACCGCGTTTATCTGGGCTCTCCGCTGCCCTGGCTGATGCTCGGCTTTGATTTCGGTTTCAACTTCAGGAACTGGGATTTCTCGGCCGTGTTCAATTCCAACATAGGCAACAAGATTTTCAATCGCAAACGCATCAACAAGCAGGTATTCCCCGAGGGCAACTACGATTATGATTTTTATAAGAATGCATATCGCAGCAAGGATAATCCCTCATCTACCTATCCTACTCCGAAAGTACTTACAGAATCGCTAATGGCACAGAGCAACAGCTTCTTTATCGAAGACGGCTCTATGTTCCGCATCCAGAACGTCCAGTTGGGCTATACTTTCCATAAAGTATTCGGCAATGGGACCATCCGCGCCTATCTCTCTGCACAGCGTCCTCTGACCTTGTTCCGTTACAACGGTTTCACCACGGAAATCGGAGGTTCTCCCACCGAGAACGGCATCGATGGTTCTTCCGTATATCCGATGCAGTCCATCTATTCGTTCGGCATAAACTTGAATTTCTAGGACTATGAAAAAAAGTATCATCATAATACTGGCTGCATTTGCAACCATCTCCTGCAACAGCCTGCTTGACATCCGCACAGAAGCTTCGATGCCTGCGACCGGAATTGACTATTCCAAGCCGGAGAATATATTCCTACCCGTCAGCGCAGCATATGCTAGTATGCGCCTGTCAGAAGGGTGGGCTCAAAATTACGTTGGTGTAATGGAGATTGTCTCCGATGATGCCGACAAGGGCTCTACCGAGGCCGACGGTCCTACCGTTGCCGAATTGGATAAATTCACCTACGGCCCCGACAACAATAACGTGGAGGCCATGTGGAACTACTTCTATAATATCTCTTCCGCTGCTAACCATGCCATCGAGTCCATGGACAAGTATGCCGCCGCCATCACTTCCGATGCTGGTCAGCAGACGGTCACAGAGTGCCGTGGCGAAGCCAAGATTATCCGCGCCTATGCCTATTTCAACCTGGTGCGCCTGTTTGGAACCGTACCCATTTTTGACCGTACCATGACAGCGGAAGAACTTGCTTCCGCTCCTGCGCAGGAGCCGGAAAAGGTGTATGAATTCATATACCGGGATCTGGACGATGCCATCGATGTCGTACCGGAATCCTACACCGAACTCAAAGGCCGATACAATAAATACACCGCGATGGCGCTCAAGGCCAAGGTTGCATTGTACCGTAAGGACTGGAAAGAAGCCGCGCGTCTCACGGACCTTATTATCGCCAGCGGGCAATACGCTCTTATGAGCCGTTTCAAAGATGCCTTCAACGTAGAGAATGAAGGTGGCAAGGAGTCGCTTATGGAAATTGAGAGTTCCGATATGGGTCAGACTTCAGATCCGCTGCCAATTTGCTACTATGCCTTCATCCAGGGCCCTCGCGGCAACAAAGAGCCGTTCCAAGGGTGGGGATACAAAGTTCCCAGCCAGAAACTGATAGATTTCTTTGACTCCCGGGGCGACGCAATCCGCAAAAAGGTGACCCTGCTGGTACGTGGCGAAGTCGTTACCAAAGGCGATACCCTGTTTAATTCGTGCACCAACCCCTATTACAATGGCAAGGTTTATGTACCGACCCGCACCAACAACCGTTCTTACAATGCCTATGGTCTGGACCACAATATGAGGATTATCCGTTACGCAGACGTCCTGCTTATGTTTGCCGAAGCCATGGCCAACGGTGCCAACATCACCCTGACTTCGGGTTACAGTGCCGATATGGCTCTCAACGAAGTACGCACACGCGCCGGACTGCCTGCCACGACAGCCACGCTGGACAATATCTACGACGAGCGCCGTGCTGAACTGGCACTGGAAGAAAACCGCTTCTTTGACCTTGTACGCTGGGGCAAAGCGGCAGAAGTTCTGGGGCCGCTCGGTTTCAAGGCAGGTAAGAACGAGGTGTTCCCCATACCGGCAGCCCAGAGGCAGTTGAACACCAACCTCCCCGCAACCCCCGGTTATTCATATTAACAACCAATATTATTACCAACACTAACCATTAATTCAAATCCAATGAAAAAACTATTTCTAATTGCCGCAATGGCACTGGTTGCAGTTGTATCCTGCAACAAACCCGACGATGGTAAAGACGACAAGGACAAGACTCCCGAAGTCAAGACTTGCGCAGAAAACCTGGTTCTCCACATGCCTTTCGAGGCAGCTGACAACGCTGTCAAGGTTGGTGAGGGATTCACTTTTGACAAAAAGGCTGGTAATGCTGATTTTGGTACCGGTTATATCGGTAACGGTTATGTAAACAAGGCCGGCAACAACAGTGAGGCATATCTGAAATTCAATCTTGCCAAGAACAACGCCTTAAGCAAACTTCAAGATATTACAATTACCCTTTGGGCTAAGAACGTTGAGGCGTTCCAGAAAGGTTGTCTATTCTCAGTTAACGGTAAGCATTTCCCCACTCAGGACTGGCCTTGTGTTGTCATGATGTTCGACAACAAGGGCTTTGAGAAAGACGAGGAAGGAAAGGAGACCACTGTTAAGACCCAGCAGTTCAACGGTCGCTTTATGTTTAAGAAAGCAGATGATAGCGGAACCGATCTGTGGCTTGACACTTGGAATTCAGCTTTTGCAAAGTATAACACCTGGTTCCAGTTCGCATTTACCTACACAGCCTCTACCGGTGCATGGTCATTCTTTATTGACGGCGTCAAGATTAAAGATGCTGTATTTGGCGATATGATGCCTTGGGGCGAATGTGTTCCTGCGGATGCCTCTGCTTTCTACGTAGGCGGCTGGGCTTCTTGGATCGAGAACTATGATGGTGCACAGGATTGGATGAGTTTCTTCTCCGGCAGCATCGACGAGCTCCGCATCTACAACAAGGCTCTCACCGAGGCCGAAATTCAGGCTCTTCGCAAAGAAGAGGTTGCAATCGCACTTCTGTAAAGAATCCATTCAGACGGTAGGGAGAGGGATCTCCCTACCGTCACTATGAAAAGACTACTTATTTTTCTGACAGCCATCTTCACTTTGGCTGTCATCGTGGGGTGCAGTCACATAATTGACTCCGATCCCCTGCCGCGGGCCCTTGTCGTTTCCGTTACGATAGACAACACGACCGTTGCCGAATCGGGCGAAGTTCACGGCGTGACGCTGACGCCGGAAATCGCGGTGAGTTTTTCCCGCGATATCACTCTGGACAAGATGTCCGTGGCCTCCTGTATCGCCTTTTCCGGCGGCGAATTGGATGTAAGGCTCGCCGACAGTGATCATTCTGTGCTGTTATTGACGACCAAGGATAATTTATCACCATATACCAAGTATCGTTTGGGCATTGCTGCGGGAGAGGGTTTCGGTGTCAATCTGATAGAAGGATTCACATTCTCGTTCACCACCGCATTTGATGACAGCAAGGATGTCTTTCCCCGAATTTCCACTGACGAACTCCTTACCAAGGTCCAGGAGCGCACTTTCGCCTATTTCTGGGATTATGCGCATCCGATTTCGGGTCTGGCGCGGGAGCGGCTGGGCAGCGGCGAGACGGTTACCACCGGCGGCAGCGGATTCGGCCTTATGGCCATTCCGGTCGGCATTGAGCGCGGCTTCGTTACCCGCGAAGAGGGAGCCGAGCGCGCCTTGAAGGTGGTCGATTTCTTGCAGAACAAGGCGGTGAAATATCACGGCGCCTTACCGCATTGGCTGAACGGCACCACTGGTGAAACCATCGCCTTCAGCACCTACGACAACGGCGCCGACCTGGTGGAGACCGCCTTCCTGATGGAGGGGCTGCTCACCCTGCGGGCATATTTCGACAAGCGGAACGCCACCGAAACGGCAGTCCGCAACGGAATCACCGCCCTCTGGGAGGCGGTGGAATGGGACTGGTTCACCCGAGGCGGGCAGAACGTGCTCTACTGGCACTGGTCACCCGACTACGACTGGAAGATGAATATGAAGATATCGGGTTGGAACGAGGCTCTGATAGTATACGTGCTGGCGGCTTCGTCGCCAAAGCACCGCATCTCCAAAGAGGTTTACGACAAAGGATGGGCCTCCGGAGTCAAAAACGGCAAGAAATTCTACGATATTACATTGCCGCTGGGACCCGACTACGGCGGACCGCTGTTCTTTACCCACTACTCTTTCCTTGGCCTCGACCCTCGCAATCTGCAGGACGCCTACGCCAAATATTGGGATCAGAACGTGGCTCACTCCAAAATCAACCACGCCTACTGCGCTGCCAATCCCAAGAAATACTACGGCTACAGCGATGTCTGCTGGGGACTTACCGCCAGCGACTATCCGGGTGGCTATACAGCATCTTCCCCCACCCACGACACCGGCACAATAGCCCCTACGGCGGCAATTTCCAGCATGCCATATACGCCGGAAGAATCAATCGCGGCGCTGGAGTACTTCTACTACAAACTTGGCAAACGCCTATGGGGTGAATACGGCTTCTACGACTCCTTTAACCTGGACCAGCAATGGTTCGCAAACAGTTACATAGCCATTGACCAGGGGCCGATTGTATGTATGATAGAAAATTACCGCACCGGCCTGCTGTGGAACACCTTTATGAAAGACCCCGACATCCGCCGCGGCCTCGACAATCTTGGCTTCAGCTACTAACAGATTCCTTCATATTCTGGGCGTGGCAGGCATCCACCACATAGATGGTGTCACCTTCAATCTTATATGCATAATACCATCGATCGGTATTAGCCATATAGCAACCCTCCCAACGTTTGAGAGTAGGTAATCTGCGCAGAAGCGTCTTTTCTATCTGATAAACAGAGAAGAACGCATCTCTCACATTCCGTTCGAGATCCTCATATGAATATGTATGCTGATATTTGAGGGCGACGTTGTTATAGAATGAGCGAATCTTCTGGAGTGCCCTTGGCTTGATAATATATTTATACTCCATCGCTCAATCCATAAATGCATTTCAGGTCTTTGCAGACCAAATCATACGCCTCTTCTACCGTCATGTCTTTGTCGACAGCGGTAAACCGATTAGCCATCTGCTGCAGGAGCTCCACAATCCGGGACTGCATCCAATTGCCAATCTCTACATTGTCTGCAAAAGCCGGACGTACCTGTTCCAGCAATGCATCATCGATTGAAACTTTAAAAGTGCACATAATCTATCTTCTACTATGGCTCACACTCGCAAATATACACAAATACACACACCTTGTCAAGTCTTTCCGACAATTGTTTCTCCTGTGACAGTGTGTTATTCAAACAATTATTACTAAATTTGTTGTGCTACTGGGAAGAGAAATCCCCAGGGCAGAAAGGTAGTTCATCTAAAAGAGAAAATCTGGACAATTTTTTACAGCAGGTGGACGTCCCGCTTTGGTATGTCTCGAAGCCCTTCGTGGCCTCGAACATATAGGCAGGAATATCTATTGCTGTAGGCCCCGTCCAGAGGCTCTCTTTTGATAGGCGAGGTTCCTGCCTTTCTTATTTATATACCTGCAGAATTCGGAATCTGTCTGCACAATAATGATGGACATGGAACAGAACAAAATAAACTACCAAGCCCCGGAGGTTTGTGCCTTTTCATTGATACCGAGGCGTAGGATATTGAGTGTCAGTGATCCCAACGATACGACTACTGATAATGGCGAAATGCAAAATGGTGGTTTTTTGGACGAATAACATACACATCATAATAATATGAAAAATTTAAGATTTGCGGCATATATTGCCATTCTGGCACTGTGCGTATCGGCCTGCCAGATAGAAGAACAAGGCATCACGCCCACCGAGGTGGCTGAACCTTGTCAGATTACTTGTACAATGAGCGCGACCATGCCTGAATTCAAGGCGGGTGGCGACCCTGAAACAAAATCTTCTTTGGAATCCGTAGTGCGTGTAAGATGGAAGAAAGATGACGAACTCTCTGTTATCAATCTTACAACCGGGAAACAGCTGGGCGGCTGTATAAAAGCCGATGCCGATGGCGCCAACAGCACTTTCTCACCTTCAGGTCTTCACGGCTCTATTACAGCTGGTGACAAATTAGTGTTCTTGCTTGATAATGACCCGAGTCGGCGCAGCGCCAACGAGAAGGATTTTGAACCGTTCACATTGGACTATTCTTCACAGAAAGGTAACGCCAACGAAGTGCCGATAGTTGTCTATGCTAATTATACTGCAACAGAAAACGGCACAATTAATGCCGTCAATCCGGAATTCAATTTCCTGATGGGTTATGTGCAACTCGCTGTTGCCGCTCTCCCGGCAAGCACAAGCGTAACGGAATTGGGCATAGACAATCTGAATACCAAATGCCATTTCAGCATCAATAACCACGAGTTTGTTACAACTCCGCAAAATGGCAATATTACCCTGTCCGAGGCCTTTAACGCTAACAGCAAGGGCGCGAATACACGCTATTTCTCTTGTTTTACTTCTCCCGCACAAGGTACAGCACGTAATGCACACATCTGCGCCAATAGCCTGAATCATATTACGGCGTGGCTTAAGGCTGCCCTGAGCGCAGGTTATTACTATCAGTCCGTTGCGACGGGATTTACCAACGAAAACATTTCCTTTGTGGACGATGCTTTCAAGGGTTACTGTGTCTCTCATTACGACAAGAACGGTGATGGCGAGATTTCATTCGCAGAAGCTGCTGCGGTAACCTCTTTTGTAAATTTCACGGCTGCAGAGAAGAGCTCCATCAAAGAAGTTTTCGAGCTTCCGTATTTCTTTAAAGGTGAACGGATTCCAAATTTTGAAGGATGCACCGCCCTTAAACAGGTCATACTTCCCGGCACGCTGCAAAACATTCAAGCGAACGCCTTTAAAGGATGCACCGGCCTTGAAGTGATAACTATTCCCAGTACCGTAACAACTATTGGAGAAGGTGCCTTCGAAGGTTGCACATCACTGGCACGTTTTGACGGAGCGTATGCTTCCACTGACCGCAGATATATAGTCAGGGACAACCACGTTCTTGCATTTGCTCCGGCTGGACTTACCGAGACAACTATCCCGGACGGCGTCACTACCATCAACGCAGGCGTGTTTGCAAACAACACCTCCCTTAAGACTGTCAATCTCTCCGCTCAGCTGACGACCGTTGAGGCCCGCGCCTTCAAAGGATGCACCGCGCTCCCTATCATTCGCTTCCGAACTGCCATCGCCATCATTGGCGAGGATGCCTTCAAGGGCTGCTCCGCTCTGCGTTCGGTTTACAGTGATGCGGTTACACCCCCTACAATAGGCACCGATGCATTTGCAAACTGCCATGCATCCCTCGCCGCCCATGTTACTGCCGGGAATCTCGCAGCCTACGAAGCTAATGCAGCCTGGAGTGCGTTGAGCGTCTCATCTGGACAGCCCTGGAATGAAATATGGTATACGACCACGGATGGGGAAAAGATTAACGGGTTCGTGTTCGTTGGAACAAACGGAATCATATATGGACCAGATCAGCCTTCTAATACTTATGTGGATGGGAAAGGCATCTTATTTTTCAATAAGGATTGCTTATTCGCGGGTGGTATCGGGTTTCGCAATAGTACGACTCTAGAAACAATTAGTTTCCCCGCTTGCACGCAATCAATAGGCTATGACTATTGCCGCGGATGCACTTCCTTGACATCAGTCACGCTACCCGAAAGCCTTCAGTCACTAGGGGATCAAGTTTTTCTGGATTGTTCGTCCCTAACATCAATCACTCTTCCGCTGGGCCTCCAGTCAATAGGATATAGTGCTTTTCTGAATTGTTCGTCCCTGACATCAATCACTCTTCCGCAAGGACTGTTATCAATAGGGTATCAAGCTTTTCAAAACTGTTCTTCTTTGACCTCCGTCTCATTTCCCCAGGGTCTACAGTCAATAGGGGATAATGCTTTTGATAATTGCTCATCCTTAACGTCAGTTACGCTTCTTGAAGGGCTAAAGTCATTAGGAGCAACCGTGTTTTCCGATTGTTCATCTCTGGCTACAATCACGCTTCCACAAGGGCTAGAGACGATTGGATGGGGCGCTTTTATCAGGACCTCATTATCATCCATTACTCTTCCCGAAGGTATCCAGTCAGTAGGTGTCAGTTTGTTTTCTCAATGTTCCTCTTTGACGTCCATTACTCTTCCCGAAGACTTTCTTTCAATACCAAATGGTACTTTTAGCATGTGCTCTTCATTGACATCAATAACGCTTCCTCAAGGTATCCAGTCAATAGGGAATGATGCTTTTTCTTGGTGTGCTAATTTGACATCTATTTATATTAATTCAACAACACCTCCAAGTATAGGCACTTCGGTTCTAGACATTTCTCCAAACGCGTTCTTCTATGTACCAACGGCTTCCGTCGATGTTTACAAAGACGCTTGGCCGGATTATGCCTCTAAGATTTCCGGATATAGTTTCTAATAAAGAACACCATAAATAAAGACTATGATAGAGCAGCGCGAAAGTGTTGCTCTATCTGTTTTAGCGGTCTGACAGCCCTGGGATTTACTTACTAGAATTCTTTTGAATCTACGTCAGGCAGAAATGCCTGCTTGAGTTTGGCCTCAAGATTATTCTTCTCGATCTGCTCTTTTTTGGCATCTATAAGTTCCTGATATTTCTCGTAGACGCCGTCTACCACGGTGTCCCAATCCAGATAGAGCTGCTCGCGGGCTGCGGCAGAAATGCGACTGTACAGGGCATCGTCGGCAAGGACAGATTGAATCTTGTCGGCAAAGGCATCTTCCGTGGCCTCGCTTATAAAGGCGTTGACACCATCGGTCACGGTGGCGGCGGTGCGGGCGCCCTTCAGAAAGACAGCGGGAGTCCCCTGGCAGGCCGCCTCTATCTGCACCAGCGAATTTGCGTCGTACAGCGAGGGGAAAAGGAACAGTTTGGCTCGGGAATAGAGGTCCTGCAGCTGCTCGCGGTCGTTGAGCCCAGCCATAATTACGTCGTCTTCCAGCCGAAGATCCTTGATCAGCGCGGCCAGCTTGTCTTCGTCCTGGCCCTGGCCGGCGAATATCATCTTGAAATGCTCGCCGCGGTCCTTGAGAATCCTGAGAGCGCGGACGGTAAAGTCGATGTTTTTCAGATAGTTGATGCGGCCCACGAAAAGCAGCACCGTCTCGTCGGCAGCGATGCCGAAACGCTCGTTGACCCGCGCGGCGGCAGCGGCCGGATCGGCAACCGGAGTGTGATCGGTGGCGTTAAGCATCACCTTGCAGGGCGCCGTCAGGCCGTACTCATTGACATACAGGTCTTTGATGGCGCTGTTCACCGCCCAGCATTCATCGCAGGAATTGAAGGTCATCATCAAGGTGTTGAGGGCCATCTTGATTGTCGGCTCCAACTTGAATGTCCTCTCGAAATCCTGCTTGTACTGCGAGTGCAGTGTACCCACCACCGGCACCTGATGCATCTTGGCGTAGAATACGCCGGCCATACCCACGGCAAAGGGGGAATGAATGTGTACTATGTCCAGGCCGCTCTTTATAAGCGGCAGGTTGAAAGTCGGGTCGGCCAGCGGCAGCGGCAGGGAATAGTCCTGCCCCGGCACTGACAGCGATGTGCATCGGATAATCTGGTATGGGAAATCCTTGTCCTGCTCCGGATTATAACCTTTGACCGCGGGACAAAACACCACCACCTCGCATTTCTTTGCGAGGCGGCGTGCATAATTGTCCACAACTTTTATAACACCGTCCACCATCGGGTAGAAGGTGTCTATGAAAAGCCCGACTTTCATTTCAGATTATTTCCAGAAAGGCAGGTCTTTCATACTGCAGATCGTACCTCCGTAGATGTTCTTGATATACTCGAGGCCACGGTCGCAGTCTTCCTGGGTCAGGGTGTCGGTGGTTTCGCGCGGAACCACGATGCTGAAGCCGCGGAAGAAAGCGTCGGCGCTGGTGTGACGGCAGCAGCAGTCTGCCTGCCAACCGGTGATGATAACGGTGTCGACACCCAACTCGCGAAGGTCAAGCTCCAGGGGAGTCTGGAAAAAGCCGCTGTAGGTCTTCTTGGGGATGATAATGTCACCGGGCTGGGGTTTAAGCTCGTCAATGACCTCTGCGCCCCAGGTGCCTTCTACTGCGTGGGGACCCCAAACCTTGAATTCCTTGTCAACCTCGGGAGTATGGCTGTCGTTGGCATAGAAAACGGGTACACCTGCCGCACGTGCCTTCTCGCAGAGCTCCCTGATGGGTTCAATTATTCTTTTGATTCTGGGATGTGCAATCGATCCCGATACAAAATCGTTGACCAGGTCAACGACGATGACTGCATATTTACTCATTTTAAGTCAGGTTAAAATTAAACGACATTTGTTAATACAAATATAAAGCCGTTTTTGTAATTTTGACTAATTTTGGATTTGCAAATAACTGATATCGAATATGAGCGAGACTCCCGTTCCCCGGCCCGACCTGGCCATAGACCTGGACAAGGTCGTTGCCCAGAAATTTCCCGGCAAAAAAATTCCCAAATGGTTCCTGAACTGGATGAAGCGTTTCATCCACCAGGATTTCATCAACGGCATCATCACACAGGGCTATGAGGGGATCGAATTCTGCACCGAGGGCATCAAATATCTTGGCGTGACGCTGGATGTGGAGGGGCTGGAAAATGTCAAGGTGCCGGAGGGCTCGCTCATCACCTTTACCAGCAACCACCCGCTGGGCGGCATCGACGGCGTGGCCCTTGCCAGCGTCGTGGGAGAGAATTTCGGCCAGAATGTCAGGTTCCTGGTAAACGACTTTCTGATGGCACTGCCGGGCATCGCCTCCATGAGCGTCCCCATCAACAAGACCGGCGCCCAGGCGCGCGACCTGCCCAAACTGATAAGCGAAGTCTATCATTCAGACAACAACCTGATGATTTTCCCCGCAGGCCTCTGCTCCCGCAAGATTGACGGCAAGATCCAGGACCTGCCCTGGAGCAAGAACTTCATCAAGATGAGCCGCGACACCAACCGCTATGTGGTGCCCATCCACTTCATAGGCCGCAACAGCAACCGCTTCTACAATATCGCCAACATCTGCAAGTGGCTCAAGCTGAAATTCAATTTTGCAATGCTTTTCCTGCCCGACGAAATGTATCGCCAGCGGGGCGGCACTTTCAAGGTAAAATTCGGCACACCCATCCCTCCCGAGACTTTTGACAAGAGCAAGACCGACACCGAGTGGGCGGCTTGGGTACGCGAAAAAGTATACGAACTGTAAGTTATGGAAAAGATAATCGATCCCGTAAGCCTGGATCTCCTGATGTCCGAGCTTACTGAAGACAAAAAGCTCTGCAACACCAACAAGGGCGGCAACGTGATATATGTGGTGGATGCCCACGATTCTCCCAACGTAATGCAGGAGATCGGGCGTCTGCGCGAAATCTCCTTCCGCGATGGCGGAGGCGGCAGCGGCCTGGCGGCCGATATAGATGAATTCGACACTATGGAGGTGCCTTACAAGCAGATTGTGGTGTGGGATCCCGACGCCAAGGCCATCCTGGGCGGTTACCGCTACATCCTGGGCCCCGACGTCAAACTGCGCGAAGACGGACAGCCGATCCTGGCCACAACCCATATGTTCCATTTCAGCGATGTTTTCATCAAGGAATACCTGCCGCACGTGATGGAGCTGGGCCGCAGTTTCGTAACGCCCGAATACCAGAGTTCCCGCGCCGGCGCAAAGGCCATCTACGCCCTGGACAACCTCTGGGACGCCATCGGCGCCGTGGTGCAGGAGCATCCCGGCATCATCTACTTCTTTGGCAAGATGACGATGTACCCTTCGTACGACCGTCCTTCCCGCGACCTTATCCTCCATTTCCTGTGGAAGCATTTCCCCGACCCGGAGGAGCTGGTGCGCCCCATCAAGCCAGTTATGCCGGAGACCAACGCCCGTCTTATGGACCTGATTTTGAAGGATGTCGATTTCAAGGAGGACTACCGCAACCTCAAGGAGGCAGTGCGCCGCCTGGGCACCAACATTCCGCCGCTGGTGAACTCCTATATGAACAGCTCGCCCTCTATGAAGATGCTGGGCACCGCCATAAACGACGAATTCTCCGACGTGGAGGAGACCGGCATCATGGTCTGCTACAACGAGATGTATCCGGAAAAGCGCGACCGCCACACCCTGAGCTCCGTGAGCGAGTGGGTCGGCAAGGTGCGCAAGCGCTTCCCCAAGATCAACGACGAGTCCATGGAGCGGCTCAAGGAGCGTCGCCGCAGCCGCAAGACCGCCATATTCGAGCGTTTCAAACGCAAGAGAAACAAAGAGTAATGCTCACCCCCGACTTTGGAGAGACCTGGCAGCGGATCTCGCCCGATTTTATGGCCGACGCCGTCCGGGAGTTCAACGGCTACCCGGAAGTGGTGCTGGCCTGGGGGGCCTATCTGGGCGCCGCCGTCGCCTGCCTTTGGGACCGCGACTGGAATATTTACAAAGACTGCGATTACGCCTTCTACTGCGGCGAGAAGGGCTTCGACTATATGGACGAGCACATCACAGAAGATATCCTCGGCCTGAAGCTCGACAGCCCGCAGGCGGTGAATCTGGCCGATTTCTTCCGCTCCAAAGCCACCGAAGCCCACGACCTGCTGCGCCACAGCGGCGTCGAGCCCGGCAGCGTGGACGCCTTCAACGCCGTCTCCGGCGCCATCTACACAATGTACACCCTCGGTGCCAGTCACATCCTGGCAAAACTGGGTTACAAGTGGACCCAAGCCTGATTGCGTTATGAAAAGAGTTCTGATTTTTGCCTTGCTGGCCACCCTTACGGTATCGTTTGACGCTTCCGCGCAGAAGCGCATGCGCGACTGGGGCATCACCTACGGCGTTTTCTCTCCCGGGCCGAACAACGCCATCACCGACGTTGCCGGGGTCACTGTCGGCCACCGGACGCTGGACGACGGCGACCGTATGCACACCGGCGTTACCGCCATCATCCCGCATCAGGGCAATGTGTTTCTCAAGAAATGCCCCGCCGCGGTGTATGTCGGCAACGGGTTCGGCAAATTGGCAGGCTCCACTCAGATTAAGGAGCTTGGAACTCTGGAAACTCCGATAATCCTGACGAATACCCTGAATGTCGCCGAAGGCATCCGGGCGCTTATTTCCTACACTCTGACGCGCCCCGGCTGCGAAACTGTCGGCAGCGTCAATGCGGTAGTTGGAGAGACCAACGACGGCGTACTGAATGACGTCCGCGCCCGCTATGTCACAGAGCAGAATGTGCTGGAGGCCATCTTCCTGGCCCACGGCGGCGCCGTTGAAGAGGGCAATGTCGGCGCCGGCCGCGGCACGGTGGCGTTCGGATTGAAGGGCGGCATCGGCACATCCTCCCGCGTTCTGCCGGAGTCGATGGGCGGCTACACCGTCGGCGTGCTGGTCCAGACCAACTACGGCGGCGCCTTGAAAATCGCCGGCGTGGAAATCGGGGAGATGATGAAAAAACGCGCGGCCGTGCGGCAGGATGTTGACGGATCCTGTATGATAATCGTTGCCACCGACGCTCCGGTGGACGCCCGCAACCTGGAACGGATGGCAGAACGGGCCTTCATGGGGCTTGCCCAGACCGGCGGCATCGCGGCCAACGGCAGTGGCGACTACGTAATCGCCTTCAGTAACTGCCCCGGCAATCTGGTGGATGCCGGCACCGAATTCTACACCCCCACCCTGCTCCATAACGACGATATGTCCGGCCTCTTCCAGGCCACCATAGAAGCCACCGCCGAGGCCATCTGGAACTCCCTCTTCATGGCCGAAACTCTCACCGGCAAAGACGGCCGCACCGTCCCCGCCCTCGATGCCCCCTGGGCCGCCAAAGTCATCCTCAAAGCCCAGAAAGCGGCGAAATAATATCCGCTACAATCGTCACAGAATGAATTATTCCGCCTCTTTTTTTCATTCTGCGGCAGTATAATCCTTCTTTTCCCCACTATTAGTGTCACGAAAGGGAAATATTTGCACAATTTTTCATCCTAAGGCATTGCCAAGCACGCTCGGGCAGATGCCTTTAGCTTGTAAGCGTTGCCTCGCTGTCACTCCAGACGCCTGCCTTCCGCTCCAAAAATGCCTATGCTCGGGGACTCGCGCTTCGCGCTCAGACATCCCTCGCATGACCGTCGTTTTTGCACGCTGCAGGCTGCGGCAAATCGTCGCCCCCGCTTTCGCGGGGACTCCTCAAATGGCCGCACCGGCGTCTTCCGCTAGCGCCGCTCGGCACCCGCTTCAAGCTGCGGCCTATTCTGCACTAAAACCAATAGTGTATTAAGCTGATTACTTTTGGTTTTGTAACTCATCTAGTTTCTTCTCTTTCTATTATCTCTGCCTGCGCCGCCAAAGTCATCCTCAAAGCCCAGAAAGCCGCGAAATAATATCCGCCACGGTAGTGCGCGAATGCTCATTTCTTTTCAAAAACTCACATTGCAGTCGTTTTTAACACATACGTCTGTTTGACTTAAGCACAGGTGATACAGCGAATTACGTCTATTCCGTTTCTGTAATCAGAAATAGTTCGCCTAGTTCTCCGAATGTTTCCGTTTTGATGAGTTTATATGTAATACCTTTGACACAGCGGGACCCGTCTCGCACAAATACTTAAATATGTGTACCATTTTGGTACATTAGAATTTTTTATGTTACTTTTGTACTGTATAAACGATTTGTACTATGGTTGTCGTAAGCAGCAGAGAATTCAGGGCCAACCAGCGCAAGTATTTTGACTTGGCCCGCACCAATGATGTGGTTATTACTTCCCGCGCATTCGGGAATTATAGGCTCGTGCCTTTAAAAGAAGAAGATATGCTGATAGATGAGACCAAACTGGACGCCAAGATTAGACAGGGCATTGAAGATTACGCAACCGGCAAAGTACATCGTATGAAAGAAGACGAGAGTATAGCTGAATATTTGGAGCGGATGATAACGGAGGAATGAGATGTTCACTATTGTTTTCTCTCAAGACGCCAGGAAAGATCTGAAAGAACTCTACAAACATTCACCCACATCTGTAGCCAAACTAGCGAAACTGCTGGAAGAGGTCAGAATCCATCCAAGAACAGGGACTGGACAGATTGAGGTGTTGAAAGGATACGACGGCTCCGTTTATTCACGGCGCATAACCCAAGAGCACAGATTAGTCTACAGGGTAATCGACGACACTGTCGAAGTTCTGGTAATATCCGCTTTCGGACACTATAAATAGCACTGCCCATCGGGACAAGAACTCTTTCACCCAAGAAGCTGTAGCGTAATATGCGTTTCAAAAAAGGCGTCAACCTTAATCGAGTTGACGCCTTCATTTTTTATGTAAAGCCTTGTTATATTACTCTTGATACTTTGCCGTGATACTAAATATCATCGTCTATAATGGTCGATTCCTCTTGACGCCTTATCTCAACACCATTAGCGTCTTCATATCCCAATTGAACCCATCCTTCAGAGCTACTGGTGGCAGCTATTGATACCACAATTATACCGAGATCAGACTTCCAATATGTTGTATAGTAACCTTTATCGTTTTTAACTGCTTGTAACTCATATCCATCTCCCTCATAGTAAGGTTTAGAAAAAAATTCAAATTCGTCATTAGGTTTACCGTATTTGTCAGTATACTTTTCTTTGAACTCAAAATACTGGTTCTTGACAGAATACCACGATGACTTACTGGGCAACTGAGCGATTACCTTCCAAACTGTTTTTGTTTTTGGTGTTATACCGACAAGGATTTTGCAATCTGAAAGACCAACAAAGGTCCCTTCCATAACAAGACCGTTTTCTAGCTCTGATACAACTTCAAATCCAGCCTGCTTCATTTTCTCGATAAATGATGAACTTGGGCCTGAGATAGGTATGTTTTTAAATGTGAGATGCTCTTGCTGAGCAAATGCGGCGATTCCTATGGTGATAGTCAACACCAAACAAATAAGCTTTCTCATAATTAATTGCATAATAATTCTTTTGGACTTGGAACAAAGTTAGCTTTTTATTCCATAAACTGATACTATTAATCTTTCCTCTTTCTTTTAGGGAAACACTTGATTACAAGTTATCTCCTCAAACGAATGCGTGTCACTTATTCTTCTTTTGGCTTACGTGGCTTTCGTGGAGCAAGAGATGCGCCAGACTCTTTGAAGTAATAATTCAGTACGATAACATCATCGTTATATCCAGCTGACACGGCTGTTCCCTGGTCTGAAACGAAAATGCCTTTTCCATTGTCAACAAATCCCTTCTCTGGCAGTACAATTGCCATTGCATCAACAAACTGTTGGTTGACATTTTCCGGGAAGGAAGATATTTTTTGATTCAACTCTACATATGTTAATCTTGCATCTTTTGAGACCTCTATCCCATCTGAGAACCTATATCCATAAAAGTATGTGTACTTCTTATGCGACAAAAACCTGTCAAAATGCAAAACCTTGATTGGATTTGTATAGTCATATATATCACGCGTCGATATTTCTGTTTTTTCAGAAAAAGTATACGGGAATTCTGACACATGGTCAGCAAATGTCTTTAAATCTGACAACTTTACACCATCCGCATAGTTACAGCAATCCTTATTAGAAAAAAACTTACAGAAATTTTCAGCCACTTTGATGGCATTAAAGAAGTTGCTGAGCAAATAAGAATGAGAATAGGTATTTGAATCGGAGAAGTTATTGATTCCCACATCTTTATTGGCACAATCTACGATAGCACTGAGTTTATCACTCTCGACCAAGAATCGATCTTTCGCAATAATGTCGATATCTGAATAATCAAAAGGGATAAGCACCTCATCTTTACGATTAATCAACCCTACCTTATCATTTTTCTTAGCAACAAGATAATCGCCTGCAAAGTGTAAGTCATCGTACTTGGCTCGAATAACGACCTCGCCTTCTAGATCTTTCATGCCAAATAAAACACCATCAGAAAAAATAACGTTGCCCTTATATGGCACCATTTGGTATAACTTATACTCTTTGCTTTTTCCGACATTTAGCACACGCTCTCCCTTCAAATTGAGCAATATGACGTCATTTTCTTTCTCAACGGCGATGAGGCCATCACTCACGTATGCGTGATTCTTGTATTCCTCTGATGAGAACGAAAACAGTTCCTTCCCGGAAAAGTCCATTAAAGTATACGTGTATGTATCATTATCATTTTTTATTCCCATACACACATACCCGTCTGTACTAATTGAACTTACATCATCATATTTGGCTGGAACGATTATTTCCCCCTTCGAATTCGCTATTCCATTTTTTCCTTCCCAATTCTCAAAAAAAAGATAATCCATATTATCGGATAGAGCAAAGCAATCTTTAAAATCTTCTGATAATACAGCGACCTCTTTACACTGTTTATCTATAATGGAAATCGGACATCCTGCTTTAGTTACTAATGCATATCCTTTCTCATTAAAATCTGTTACTGCCACATATGACTCACTATTAATGGGCTTATTTACAGATTCAATAGTGTAGTAATCGTACTTATCTTCATTGTTCTTGACATAAAAGATATCATCCCAAACAACCGAAGGCTCATTCTTAAATTCATCTTTAATTATGATTTCTCCCGTACGAACATCAACGAGGCTCCACAAGTCCGAACCAGCGAGTTTTACCGGAAGATACTTTATCTCTCTTTCTGCGTTCTGCTTGGTACCACACGCACTAATAATCACAATTAGAAAAACAAGGATTGTTATTGCAAAGGTGTTTCTGTTGGTAGCCATATCTGTTGTACATTATTTGGTTAATCTGTGAGCAAATATAACCTTTTTTAAGGAATAACTGAAGCGTTAAAATAAACGGTACTCCACTGACATGAACCCCGAAAGTTAGACAAAAAACTTTCGGGGTTTTGATATGTCAAAAAAGTACAAAAAGCACAGTTATGAAGATCGCCTCAAGTATATGAGGATGATGGAAGATGGGTATAGCAGCAAGTATATCCATACTCATTATGGAATTAGTCATGAGCTTCTTGAAGCTTTGTGGCTCATGTA
>JAFZBQ010000091.1 GCA_017561665.1 Bacteroidales bacterium
ATCCAGGCATTGTAGATAATTTGGTGTAAATTAATTAGTTGTGTAAAACTCCGCATTTTTCGCGGGCTGCAAAGATACAACTAATTTCCAAATTATCAACAAGTTTTTGAACAATTACCTATAAAATATAGCGTAACCTCCTGCGGGCAGAGTGGCGACCTGCGGGCCGGATACTTTTTCGCCGGAAAAAAGCTCGGTGAACTTACCCTTGAACGGGAGTGCAAAAGCGGCGGGAGCGTCGTTGAAATTGACAACGACGAATACCTGATTCCTGCCTTTGATGCGGCTGAAGGCGAATACTTTGTCGTTCTGCTGGGGGATTTCCAGATAATCTCCGCCGCGCTCGCCGGCGTTCAAGGCGGGATTCTTGTGTTTGAGTTCTACCAACTTCTTAAAGAATTCAGTGTACTGGTTGGCGCTCCAATCCTCGATGGGGTCATTTTCAAAGAAGGCCAGTCGGCGGCTGAGGCCGATTTCCTGTCCGGTGTAAACCAGCGGCTGGCTCTTTGGCAGGGTGAAGCACAAAACCTCGCAGGCATTTGCGTTGGCGCCCATACGCTCGAATTCAGTTCCCTGCCACGAGTTCTCGTCGTGGTTGGAGGTGAAGGTCATCCGGTAAGCCGTTTCGGGATAATTCACGGCGTCGCGCTGCAGATATGCGCGCAGTTCGTCAAAGGTATTGGTCCCAGTGGCGATGTTGTTCAGCAGGTGGTGAAGCTCCCAGGCGTAGGTGGCATCGAAGCAGTTGTCGGGATCGGCCAGATTGGGGCGCTCGGCTTCTGCCAGGAAGTAGGCTTCGGGATAGTCGGCATTGAGGCCGGGCATCACGCTCTGCCAGAATTCGGCGGGCATTTCGCCGGCGGCGTCGCAGCGGAAGCCGTCCACACCCTTGTCCAGCCAGAAGCGCATGCACTCTTCCTGTGCGGCCCAGACCTCCTTGCAGTCGTAGTTGAGGCTGCGGGTGTCGGTCCAGTCATACTCCCAGGTGGCGTTGCCCAGGCTGTCGCGCTCGTAGAACTCGGCGGGCTTGGTGCTCATCCAGATGTGGTCGGGTGCGGTCTGGTTGGCAACCCAGTCCAGAATCACCTTGAAGCCCTGCTCATGTGCGGCGGACAGCAGGTGGTCAAAATCCTCCATTGTGCCGAACTCCGGATTGACCTTGCAGTAGTCGCTGATGGCGTAATACGAACCCAGAGTGCCCTTGCGACCCTCTACGCCGATTTCGTACATCGGCATCAGCCAGAGGATGTCCACGCCCAGCTCTTTCAGGCGGGGCAGCTGTGCCTCAACACCCGCGAATGAACTTTCGGGCGAATACTGGCGGATGTTGACCTCATACAGTACTGAATTGTAGGTCCATTCGGGATGATGTGCCGGCTGCTCTTTTTTGCTGCAGGCAAACAGGGCGGCAACGGCCGCAAGAAGGATGAGTATCTTTTTCATAATTTAGAATTGAATTATCGTTATGGTTTTGCTCTCGGCGACGGTGTCATCGCCCAGAGTCACTTTTTCTCCGGAGATGACGTCGGTGCCGGTGTTTGACCGGGTTATTTCTGCATAATGACTCCAAGGAATGTTGCGCGGAGAATCGGCATTATTTACGAAGACAAACACCATATCGCTGTCGTCGTATCGGAAAAAGGCATAGGTGTTGTCGCGCGAGAGAAAGTGCATGGTGCGGCCGTGGTGCAATACGGGGGTGTTTTTGCGCCAGTTGAAAAGACGTGCAGTATAGTCGTGCATCGCGGGGTCGCACTCGAGGTTGAGCACGCTGCCGGCGGCGATGGCTGCCTGGCGTCCCTCGGCGATAAAGAGATTGAACTCATCCGACTCCCAGCCGCCGGGAAAATCCACCCTTTTGGCTCCGTCGCCCCAGTCGCTGCCGGTCTGCTTGGAAAAGAACATCTCATCGCCGTTATACAGTTGTGGAATGCCACGGATGGTGGCCAGCAGACCGAGGGCTATTTTCATTTTGGCGGTATCACCCCGGAAGGTATCCCAAAGCCGACCGTGGTCGTGGTTGGCCAGGAATATCATCATTTTGGAAAGGTCGTGATAGCCGCCGTCGTGGCTCAGGCAATCATAGATGCGTATCATACCGCGGCCCCAGCCGGGGTCGTCGCCCCCTTCGTTAAGCGCCGCCGTAATTGCTTCTTGCAGAGGGAAATCCATAATGCTGGGCAGGTTGCTGTCGAAGCCGTCGCGGTTGGGGTTGCCGCCCTGCCAGTAGGCAAGCTGGTCGAACTGCGGCGTCCAGCATTCACCCACGATGTTTATCCAGGGATACTCTTTGATAACGGCCTCGCACCAGCGGCTCATCGGCTCCTTTTCATTGTAAGGATAGGTATCCACCCGAAGTCCGTCAAGTTTTGCAAATTCGGTCCACCAGACAGCCCACTGAATCATATACTGCAGCGTATAGGGGTTGTCCAGGTTCATATCGGGCATACTGGGCACGAACCAGCCGCTCTCCTGCAGATTCAGGTCGTAAAGCGACGCGTTGGGGTCCATATTTGTGGAGAAGCATACGTTGGTGCCGGTGTAGCTGTCAAACTGATGGATCCAGTCCGGGAAAGGGAGATCCTTCATAAACCAGTGGGCAGTGCCGCTATGGTTGGTCACGATGTCCATTATCATCTTCAGCCCCTTTTCGTGGGCTTTTGCGGCCATCTGGGCGTACAGGGCATTGGTGCCGAAGCGGGGGTCGACAGTATAGTGGTCGGTCACCGCATAGCCGTGATAGCTGACCCGGCGCTGGTCGTCGCACAGCAGCGGAGTGCACCAAATGGCTGTGGCGCCAAGTTCGGAGATATAGTCAAGATGATCTATAATGCCTTGTATATCACCGCCGTGACGGCCGAGGGGACGGTCGCGGTCGGCGGGCTCCTGCATCAGCGGCGACGTGTTGTTGGTGGTATCGCCGTCGGCAAATCGGTCGGGGAAGATGAGGTAAATAAGGTCGGAGGTATTGAAACTCTCCCGTGGTGCAGCATCCTTGCGGCCGAAAGGGTAGGGAACGCGGATTTCTCCGCCGCCGTCGGTTTCAAACACCAGCGTTCCGGTGCCGCATTTTGCGCCGTGGCCGACGCGTATGTCAATAAACAGGTAATTAGGGCTGTCGGCTTTGTTGACATTTGTAACCTTGATGCCCGGCAGACCCTCGAGGCGTACGGCGGCGCTGCCGATGCCCTCGCCGTGCACCAAAAGCTGAAGCGGGGTCTCCATCCCGACCCACCAGCAAGGCGGTTCTATCCGCAGTCCGGCCTCTGAAGCAGTCGCAACGGTTGCGGCGGAAGCCTGAATGATGTCGATATCATTGTCGGCGCTGCGCCCGCAGGCCAACGCCAGTATGCCGGCGAAAAGCAGTGTCGAAATTCGTTTCATATCAGCGGACTATTGCAGGAAAACTACGGAAGACCAGGCTCCCAGACGCAGGCTGCTGCCCTTTACGCTGGCTTCGCCGTTGAGGGCAATCGCATCGGAGAGTTTGTCGCCCTCCAGCGAGAGGGTTTTCTCTTTGGATGAGAAATTATGGATTACCAGCAGTTTTTCTCCGCCGGAGGTCATATACCAGGCGGCAATCTCCTGGTCGGTCGCATTGGAATCGTTGTAAGTGCCATGCTTGGAAATCTCTCCCGAAGCCAGGGCGGGGTAGGTGTTGCGTACCTGTGCAAAACGTTTGTAAACGTTTAACAACGATTCTGAGTCGGCATCCTGAGCCTCCACTGAGATATTCGCAGAAAGCATACCGCTGTCGATATTCGATGCAGATGTCCAGGAAGCCGGAACGCCGCCGCTCTTGGTCCATTTGACAGGAGTGCGCACCTGCTCGTCGGCACCGCCGTCCTCGCCCTTCTTGCCCCAGTACCCCAGTTCTTCTCCCTGATAAATGTAAGGATTGCCGGGTGAGGTGAGCAGTACGCAGGCGGCCATCTTCTCCTTGGGCAAGGAGCGCCCAAGGGTGGTTGCCGCACGCGTCTGGTCGTGGTTTGTGAGTTTGGTGGCCTCTATGAAATCGCTGCGGCCGCTGCGGTAGGTGTTGCGCAGATCGATGACGTCCTTGCAGAAGTAACGTCCGGTGGCGTTGTTCAGCGCCCAGGAAAGTTTGTCCCAGTAGGGAAAGTCGAACAGGGCCGGGAGTCCCTTGTAGTACTGGGAAATGGTCCCGGCGTCGGTCCAGGCTTCGCCCACCATATAGATATCGCCGCTGCCGCCCGCCGCCTTGAAGGTACTGTTGCATCGGTCGTACCAGCTCTTGAGGAAGGTGGCGTTGGCGCTCGGGGCGTTTTTCTCGTAGATGAAGATGACGGCGTCCAGGCGGAATCCGTCCACGCCCATATTGATCCATTTGTCGGCACTGGCGGCCAGGGATGTGAAGGCGGCGCTGCCCGATGCCGTACTTGCGCTGCCGTAGTGGAAATCGGGCATCCAGCTGCCGAAGGCACCGTAATAGTACAACGCACTGCCAAAAGTTATGTTGGCTGCGGAGGAGCTGTTAGTAAGGGTCTTGGCCTGCCCGAAGGTGATTTTTGTGTCGCCCGACGCGCCGTATTTGGTGCCGTTGTCCCACGAAGTGGAAGATGTTCGGACAAGGAAGCCCCAGTCGGAGGCGAAATCGAGCGTTATTTCGTAGATATTTGTGCCGGTCTTGTAAAGCCGGGCGATCTTGTCGTTGCCGTAATAGATATACAGATTGACGGATGAGTCGGTGTTGGAGGCCTGCGCCGCCGCGGTGGTTTCGGTCACCGTTACGGTCTTGGCGCTCCAGTCCAGTTTGAAATGCAGGCGGCCGGTATAGCCCAGCCCTTCTGTAGAAGAGACGGTGTGCCATTTGCCCGCATCATAACCCGACAGGGACGGGAATTTACCCGCAGAGATGTCTGCGGCGGGATCGGAACTCAAAAGATAATAATCCCGGTAGGGGCTTGACGCCGACGCGCAGGCCTGCTTGAACCAGTCACAGCCGGTGCCGGAGTGGTTCAGCACGTAATCCAGATAAATCTTGATGTTTTTCTGGTGCGCCTTGTTTATAAGCTCTTGAAAATCGGCCTCGGTGCCAAGTTTGGGGTGAATGGAGAAATAATCCCGGACATCGTAGCCATGATACGAGTCGCTGGGATGGATGGGCGAGAGCCACAGGGCGGAAGCGCCCATAGCATCCAGATAGTCCAGGTGCTGTGTGATACCCTTGATGTCGCCCCAGCCGTCACCGTCGCTGTCGGCAAAACTGTAAACCAGCAGCTGATAGGTGATGTCGGCCCGTTTGGTGCCGTCAAAGGCCTTTGGCGAAGCAGTCACGGCGGTATAGTCGCCGTTCTGGGAGCCGCCACCTCCCCCGTTGTCGTCGGGGATGATAATCTTACGGTCCTCGGGATCGCAGGCGGCCGCGGACAGCACCAGCAAGGCGGCCAATAATAATGTCCGGATATTTCTCATTTTCTGTTTATTTCTCAAGGAAAACGAATTCGTAGGGGGCAAGAGTCAGGCTTTTAGTGGTCAGTCCCAATGCGGTCGGCACCGCGATTTTTGCCTCTTCGGCGGTGACATTGACCGCCAGAGTGCCGTTGTCGTAGCCCACGAATATTGCATGGTCAGATGTAAACGACTGCATGGCGCCGCTGCGGTTCAGCTTTTTGACGCTCTGCATCGCCTGTTCGTAGCGTTTGGTGTAGGTGCTGTTTGCGCCCCAATTCATCGCGGCATTGTTAAAGAAGTTGATCTTCTTGTCATAGGCGATTTCCTGGGAACTGTAAATCAGCGAAGAGCAATCCAGCGCCGATGCCAGCACGAATGCGCTCAGGGCGGCGTCCGCACCGGGGAACTGGTCCACGGGGCAGTTTTCGCTGGCGTCGTCGTGGTTGGTGATGAAAAACAACTTGGTGCAACCTGCGGGAACCGAGGCGATGTTTGCCTGATAGCCGTTGGTCATAAATGCGGCGGGTTTGGTGCGCCCGTTATAAAGGCTCACCAGGGCACTCTTGAACGCACGGCAGAAGATAATGTCGAACCCGCAGTTGAACAGCCGGTCGTAATCCGACTCGGCCAGCATCACGATGCTGTTCTTGACGGATTTCAGCTCCGGGATGGCCTCGCTCCAGAAGTTGTCGGGGACGCCGTGGGCGTAGTCGCAGCGGTAGCCGTCTATGTCGCACTCGGTAATCCAGTACTTCATAGCGTCTATCATTGCGGCGCGCATCTGGGCGTTGTCGTAGTTGAGGTCGGCCACATCGGCCCAGTTGGTGCCGGCGGGATGGATTATGTTGCCCGAACCATCCTTCGTATACCACTCGGGATGCTCTGTAATCCAGGCATTGTCCCAGGAAGTGTGGTTCGGCACCCAGTCCAGCATCAGTTTCATACCCTTGGCGTGAGTGGCGGCAACCAGACTCTTGAAGTCGGCCAGCGTTCCGAATGTCGGATTGACAGCCTTGTAGTCCTTCACGCAATAGGGCGAACCCACGCTGTTTTTCTGACCTTGCGGGTATATGGGCATAATCCACAGAATGTCCACGCCAAGAGCCTTGATGTTGTCCAGTCGTGCCTCGATGGCTTTTAACGAACCGGAGGCGGCAAAGCACTTGGGGTTGGCCTCGTAGAGGATAAAATGATCTTTGGCGGCCGCCGGTGCACTTACACTTGCGACGGCGTTTTCGCCGTTGGATACAATAACCTTATTGCGGTCATCCTCCCCGCAGCCTGCCAGAAGCAGGACGGAGAGGATGATTGCAATAAAGCTTGAGAGATGTCTCAAAGAAATCATAACGCGGGAGCGGCCGAATCACCGGTGATGGTGAAATAGAGGTCGAAATCGAGCGTATTGTCTTTGAGGCAGTCGAAGTTTTCTACCTGGGTACCGGCATTGTTGTTGAAGATTACGTTGGCGGTCCAGCCGTACTTGTCGGCGGGTACGTCAACATACTTATATTCAACACCGTTTATGGTCTGGGTCTCGGTAATCTTTGTGCCGGGCCAACCGCCAAAGGTTTCGCCGGTGCCCCAACTGTACACGCAAAGATCGTCCCAGCCGGTGTTGTCGACAACATAGATACGTACCGTAGGAGTGGTTGTTGTGCAGGAGAAGTTGTCTATCTCCAGATATGTATCGGAGCCTGCAACCCAATCCTTGAGGGCGTCAAACTGATTGCCGTCGCCACCGTTGCCGTTGTTGAAGATCAGATTCTCTGTCTTGCCGGAATTCTCGGGTGCAACTTCGAAGGTGAACACGGGCACGCCGCTCCAGGTACCAACCTTGGTACCCTGTGTACCGGCCCAGCCGCCGAATATCTCGGCGTCACCCCAGGCATACAGATGGAGGGGATCCCAACCCATCTTGTTGGCCACATAGATTGTGGAAGCTACGCCGCTGGGACGTTCTGTTGGAGTGACACCTTCTGCGGTGACCACAAAGAAGTACTCTTCCTTGTCGAACAGCATTCCGTTATCGTCGGGATAGTTGTTAAGCTGAGTGCCTGCGCCGTTGTTGTTGAATATCAGAACCTCCTTGAGTCCGAGAGCGTTGGCCACCTCGAATACCTTGAATGTGGTTCCGGAAATCTCTTCGGTGCGGGTAACGGGTACGCCGGGCCAGCCGCCGCCAAGGTTGTCGACCTCGCCCCACATATAGAGGGCAATCGCGTCCCAACCGGTGCGGTCGTCAACGTAGATAACCACGGGTTTCTTTTCCTGCTCGTTGAAGCTGAATTCTTTGTTCAGGTTGTAGAAGCGGTCCTGGTCCAGGGTGATAGTGGTCTGGAAGCGGTTCTGCTCGTCGTTCTCGTCGCTGTGGAACATAACGTTGAGGGTTTTGCCCTTGAAAGCGGCGGGAGTAAGGAATACCAGGTAGGTTTCGGAGTCAAAATAGCCTGCGGAGCCTTTGATGCCGGGCCACTCGGTGCCCATTTCGTCGTCCCAAATATGGGCATATATGGTTCCGGGCCATCCGGTGGCGTCTTTAACTATAATCCTTACACCACCATCCACTTCAGTAAGAGCGTCGGCATCAAGAACATACAACCGGTCGGTGTCCAGGGTGACCTCTGACTGGAAGCGATTTGCCTCATCATTCTCATCACTGTGGAAGATGATGCCGACGGTCTGTCCGGCAGCCTTGGTGAGAGTGGGTAGTACCAGGTACTCAACACCGTCGATTGTTTCGGTCTCTGTCAGTTCAGTGCCGGGCCAGTCGGTGCCGAAGCCGTCGCCCCAATAGTGGGCATACAGCTTGCCGGGCCAGTTGGTATTGTTCACCACATAAATCTTGGGACCGTCGTAGGTTGGTGCCGGGGGTGCGGGCGGAGTCACGCTTCCGCCGCCTAAATCAAGCGGAACGATATCGTCGTCGGTTACCTTGAAGAAGAAGTGGTGGTCGATGACCTGTCCCTTCAGGCAGTCGAAGTTCTCCAACTGGGATCCTCCGTTATTGTTGTTGAGGATAAGATTGAGCGACAGGCCGGTGGCGTCGGCGCCCATATCAAAGTAGGTGTAAGTTACACCCTTGTACTCCCAGGTGCCGGTGGGCTGCATGCCGGGCCAACCGCCGAATGCTTCGGCGTCACCCCAGGCATAAAGCGCAAGAGCTGCGGAGTAAATAGGAGAATCGGTCGGATCTACAAACAAACCGAAACCTGCCATCTCGGGATAAACGGGACCGTTGTCTATAGTCACATCGGCCGGCTCGATGTTGTCGTCGGTGATCGTGAAGAAGAAGTTGTGGTCTATTACCTGGTTCTTCAGGCAGTCGAAGTTCTCCAGCTGAGATCCTCCATTATTGTTGTTGATGATAAGGTTGAGCGTCAGGCCAACGGCGTCGGGACCCATATCGAAGTAGGTGTAAGTTACACCCTTGTAGTCCCAGGTGCCGGTAGGCCGCATACCTGGCCAGCCGCCGAATGCTTCGGCGTCACCCCAGGCATACAGAGCAAGTTCTGCGTATGCGGGAGCAGCGGAATTGTCAACGAACAGACCATAGCCGGTAAGTTCGGGAAGAACGATTTCTTCGGGTATCTCCGGGGCGGCGAAATATGAGCGCCAGCGCTCGGCATACACGTTGTAACGCTGTCCAACTGATGCATTAAGCGTATGCAGAGCATCCTCGTTCTTGACGGTGCGCTCAAGGCCTTGCTGGACGTTTACAAAATAGAAACCGTCGGCGAGGGTCTTGCCGTCTTTGAAAGAAGAGGGGTCGAGATAGATGCCCCATTTCTCTGTAACAGTAGAGGAATGGGCCAGTCGGTACATTGATTTGCCCACGACATAAAGAGAGTCGCCGGCAAAGGGACCTGCGATATAGACTTCGTCGTCCGCTGCGGTGGCGGTGGGAAGAATCGCCTCGATGAGGATCATACCCTGCTGGATGTCAAACGCGGGCTGCTCGTGGTCGAAGGTAATCTCTTCCATCTTACAGCCGGCCAGCGAAAATGCGAAAGCCGCGAGCAGGAACAGATAGCTAAATATCTTTTTCATATTCATTTGTCTTACAGATTATTTCCAGTCGGGATGTTGTTCAAGACCAGGGTTCACAAGCAGTGCCGAAGAGGGGAGCGGGAACCACTCGAACTTGCGGCTTCTCTTTGCAGGATAGTTCTCGGCGCGGCCGAAGAACCACCACTGGCCCTGTGTAAACTTGTCGAAGCGGCGCAGGTCAGTACGACGGCGGTTGCCTTCGCCGATGAACTCCTTGCCCCACTCGTTCAGCATCCAGTCGAGATCGAATTTGTCAAAACCGGGACCGGGGGTGTTCTGAACGGAAGCCCAGTTGCCGGCAGAGAAATAACGCTTGCGAACATCGTTCACCAGTGTCTTGGCATCCTTGGAGGTTGTGGCACCACGCAGGTTGCACTCTGCAAGCATATAATAAGCTTCTGCCAGACGGAACTGTACCTCGTCGGTGTTGCGGTAGTCCCAGCCTACCTCGTCGGGATAAACGGCATACTTGATAAGACGGTAGCCGCTGTTGGTCTCGCCCCATTGGGGAGACATCACGGGTTCAAGATTGTGACCGAGATTGAGGAAAGTGCCGACCTGGTCTACATAAACCAGATCCTGATCCTTGCGGTCGGCATCGGCCGGGATAGCATCCACGCCGGCTTTTTTGATTACGCCGTCCACCTCGGTATCGCGGTAATAGGTCTGACGGCCCATCAGGAAGATGCCGCCGTTCCAGTTGCCCTTGGTGTCGCAGTAATAAGCCTGCTTACGGATATCGCCGTCGATGAATCGGTCAAATACACCGCCCAGCTTGTCACCGTAGTCGGTGATGAAACTCTTGCCGCCGTCGGTGCCGCCTGTGGGCAGGATGTTGCCGGTGTTGTCCTTGGAAGGAGCAACAATCAGGCAGTTCCAGCCGCTGGCGTCAGTTGTAAGACCAAATGCGGAGTAGTCGTATGCAAGGAACGGGCCCACGCGCATATTGGTAACGGCGCCGTCGCTCTGGCCGACCTCTGTAGCAAAGGACATAATAATCTCTTTGCATACATTGTTGTCCTTGCCGAAGATTTCACGGAAATCACCTGCGAGTTCATATGAACCGTACTCGCCGCTGATAATCTTCTCGCATTCGTCGGCGCAGTCCTGGAAATGATCTTCACCGATAAAGAGCTGTGCGTTGAGCAGCAGACGGGCCTTGAGCATACGGTTCATCGCCTGGTTTGCGCGGTTGATGGTGTTCTTTGTAAGAGCAGCTACGCTCTCGTCCAATTCTCTGGCGATAAAGTCATAAACAGCCTTGCAGCCGCCTTCGAAACTTCCGGCTTCGACAGATGCTGACGGAGGCACGATGGCGCTGACCTCTGCAAAGATGGGGAGGGCACCGCCCCAGATTTCGAACAGATTGTAGTATGCCCAGGCGCGCAGGGTGCGAACCTCTGCAATATAAGTATCAAGAGTCTCCTGATTTGAGTGGAGATTGGCGGGGTCGATGGCCTTGAGGTCGGCTTCGATGTTGTTGCAGAGGCCGACTGTGGTCCACGCACCTTCCCAGGCGCTCTTGATGATTTTGGAGTCGGCGTTCCAGTTGTGTACGCCGAGATTGAGTTTTTCACCCTCGTCATAGCCCCATTGGCCGCCGTTCCATACACGCCAGTTTACCTGGTCTGCAGAGAACTCCTGCATATAGTAGAAGTACTCCACAAATGCCTTGGAAGCTTCGTTGTAGACGGCATCAACAGAACCTTTCACGCTGGTTTCGTCCGCATAGAAGACATCCGAGCTGACTCTGTCGAAAACAACCTCGTCAAGATTGAAGCAAGATACAGCACCAAACAGCGAGAGGGTTGCGATAGCTATATTGATAATATACTTTTTCATAATGTAATCCTCCTTTGATTTAGAACCTTGCTGTTACACCGAATGTGATTTGGCAGGCTGCCGGATATGCACCGTTGGTGTCGATGCCCGGAGTAAGGCCGTTGGAGTTGACAAGCGAAGGATCGCTGCCTTTGTAGCGGGTCAGAGTGTAGATGTTCTTTGCCGCGAGGTAGAGACGGAGGTTATCGACGTAGTTCCAGCGACGGGTGTTGAAGTTGTAACCCAGGGTCGCATTCTGGAGCTTGAAATAGCTGCCGTCGTAGAGGAAGAAGTCGGAGATTACGCCGCCGCCCGAATTGATGTAATTGTAGGTGGTGTAAGCGTCACGGTATACATTACCGCCGCCGTTGGCGCCCTTGAGGCCCATTCCGTACTGGCGCATATTGAAGATCTTGTGACCGAAAGCGCCGGTGAAGAACAGGTTCAGATCCCAGTTCTTGTACTTGAAGGTGTTGTTCCAGGAGAGGAACAGCTTGGGCACGGTGCTGCCTACGTAGCCTTTCCAGGCGGGATCGGCATCCTTTGCCACAACGGGGTTGTTGTCGGGATCGTAGACCATCAAGTCACCGGCCTCGTTGACGCCGGCATATTTGTAGCCCCAGATCTGGCCGACCTCGCCACCTTCGTCGACACGGAAGAAGTATTCGGTTGTTCCTACGCCGGGCTTCTGGTAGAGTTCTACGTAAGGAGCCTTGTAGATATCGTTGGAAAGTTTCTTCAGTGTGGTCTTGCCCACGGAAGCGTTGATTCCGGTTGTCCACTGGAATGCGCTGGTCGGTTTGAATACGTCATAGTCCAGAGAAAGCTCGACACCGAGGTTTCTGGTGGTACCTACGTTCACCATAATCGTGTTGTAGATGAACGGCGGCTGGGGTGCGGTGTAATCGTACAGCAGGTCGTGGGTCTCACGGTTGAACAGATCGATGCTTCCGCGCAGACGATTGTTCAGAACCACGAAGTCCAGACCAAAGTTGACGCTAATCAATCGCTCCCAAGCGAGGTCGGGATTGGCATTGTTGGAGGGGGCATAACCCTTAATCCAGGTGCCGTCCATATAATAGTTGCCGCGGGGAGAGTAGGTAGTCAGCGACAGATAGGGATCAAAGTCGGAACGTCCGGTGACACCGAAGCTGAGACGGGGCTTGAGGCTCTGGATATTGGCTCCGGAGAGCTTGATGAAGTCCATATTGGCAAGTTCCCAGGCGATGGAAGCGGCGGGGAACCAGCCCCACTTCTTGTTGACGCCGAACTTGGAGGAACCCTCGTAGCGTACAGAAGCAGATGCCATGATGAGGTCTTTCCAGTTGTAGTTGACACGACCGAACACACCTATGAGCTTGCTCTGGGTGCGGCCTGACCACATATCAGCACCGGGAGAGTCATCGTCTTTGAGCCAGGTACCTGCGCCGATATTGTTGTATGTGAAATTGTCGTACGCAAAGTTGTAGTTGGTGTTGCCGAATCCTTCGTAGTTGAAGATTTCATATGAGTAACCTGCAACAGCCTGGATGGTGTGGTCCTGGAGATAGAGGTTGTAGTTGAACAGCCATTCCAGATGGTTTGTCTGATACTTGCGATATGAGATGGATGCTTTGCCGTCGTAACCGCCCCAGTAAGACTCACCGCTGGTAGAAGGTGCATAATAGTTGCTCTTGTAGTCGTTGTAGTCCATCGTGTAGGTCACGGTGGTGCTCAGCTGCTGGTTGTCCAGCATCAGGATGTTGTACTTGAGAGCTGCAGTACCCAACAGATAGAGGCGGTGACCGTCGCTGGTCAGGTTTGTCATACCCTCGTAGGGGTTGCGTGCGCCTGTAGGGGAGTTGGGCTGGTAGAACGAACCGTCGGGGTTATAGACCGGCATTGTAGGGTCCATAGAGAGGGCGGTGTCGAACATGCCGTCGTTGCCGTAGGTCTCGTTCACACGGCGTGCGTTCAGGGAGAAGTTCACCTGGAAGCGGTTGTTCAGCAGGCGCTGCTCTACAGCGGCACGGCCGCCGAACTCCTCGCGCTGGTCGGTCAGGTCAAGGCCGGTAGCCTTCTTGTAGAGGGCCGATGCGTTGTAGGAGCCGCTCTCGCTGCTGCCGTCAACAGATACATACTGGTTGAGCTCATAGGAGAACTTGTTGAGCAGCAGGTGATACCAGTCGGTGCTTGCACCGTAGTCTGTAGCGCTGCGGCGGCTGCGGCGGAATTCGTCGGCAGTGAGAACCTGCGGAATATCCTTGGCAATATTGTAGCCCACATAAGAGTCATAACTTACGTGTGCCTTGCCGTGATCGCCGCTGCCCTTCTTGGTGGTGATAAGGATGACACCGTTTGCACCACGGGTACCGTAGATGGCTGCGGATGCGGCGTCCTTGAGGACTGTCATCGACTCGATATCCTGAGGAGTCACGTTGCGGATGTCACCGCCCGGAACGCCGTCGATGACGATCAGAGGGTCGTTGCCGGCCTTGATGGAGGTGGCACCACGAACCTGGATAGATGAGCCGGAGTTGGGGTTGGCCGCTGCCGTGGTAACGACGTTGAGGCCGGCCACCTTACCGGTGATCATTTCCATAGGGTTGTTCATAGAGCCCTTGAACAGGTTTTCTTTGTCGACCTGGACAATGGAGCTTGAGAGTTCTTTCTTGCTCAGGGAGCCGTAACCGATTACGACTGCCTCGTCGAGGAATTCTGCATCCTCTGCAAGAGTAATCGTAGCGGGAACGGCATTTGCCGGGAAGACCTGCGTGGCATAGCCAATGCAGCTCACTTCGACCTCTGCCGTAGGCCCCGATACAGTCAGGCTGTAGTCGCCGTCCATGCCGGTGGAGACACCGTTGGTGGTGTTTTTCTCCATCACCGTGGCGCCGTAAACCGGGCCAAGGGCATCAATCACGACTCCTTTAACCTGATATCCGTTTTGTGCGGATGCGGGAGTGCCGAACAGTCCTGTCAGGAACAGAATGCCGGCGACTGCGGTTAAAAATCTTTTCATCAGATGATTGTTAGTTAATATTATTGGTTGGTTGTTGATTTGACTTTGACAAGCAGCACGGCAGCGGCGCCAAGTATCAGGTAGATGCCGGCCATTATGAGCATCGAGCTCTGCGCACCGCCCACGGCGCTCAGTACCAGGCCGCCGGTGGCAGCCGCCACGATCTGGGGCAGGCAGATGGTGCCGTTGAAGAGGCCCAGATAGCTGCCCATATAGGGATTGCCCTCAAGCGCGTTGGTAAGCAGGGTGAAGGGAAGTGCCAGCATCGCGGCCCAGGCGGCGCCGATAAGGAAGTAGGCGGCGCAGGCCAGATACTTGTCGTGGATAAAGGCCACGGCGATAAAGCCGACGGCACCTATCAGCAGGCTGACGATATAGGCGGTCTTGAGGTTCTTGAAGCGGGGGAGCATCAGCGCCCACAGTATGGAACCCACCGCCTGCACGGCGAATACCACGCCGACCCAGTTGCCGGCGGCCTGATATGCCGCGGAGGCGGTGTCGGTGGTCCCGCCCCAGCAATTGAAGGCGAGGGTGCCGTTGGTATAGGTCCACATATAGAGGAAGGCGGCCCAGCAGAAGAACTGCACCAGCCCCACCGTCCAGAAAATCTTGGGTGCCTTGAACAGCAGCGCGATCAAACCTTCTTTCTTTTCGGCGGCCTTCTTGGTGTCGATGCTATGGAATTCGGCATATTCTGCCGGCGGCATCTCCTTGACATTCAGGAAAGTATAAAGCACGCAGAGAATCAGTATGGCGGCGCCGGCGTAGAAAGAAATCACCACTGACTGCGGCACTACGCCGTCCGGGGCCTCGTTTGCGATGCCGATCCAGGTAAGGAAGATGGGGAGCAGATAGCCCACCAGACTGCCGGCGTTGCACAGGAAGCTCTGGATGGAATAGGCCTTGGCCTTCTGCTGCTCATTCACCAGGTCGCCCACCATCATCTTGAAGGGCTGCATGGCCACATTGATACTGGTGTCCAGGAAGATGAGAGAGAAGAGGCCGAACCACATCGCCATATTCAGTCCCAGGAATAGCCTGGTGGAGAAGTGCAGGCTGCCGGCGTTGGGCAGGAAGGCCATTACCAGCACGGCGATGATGGCACCCACCAGCAGATAGGGTTTGCGGCGGCCCATACGGCACCAGGTGCGGTCACTCCACTTGCCGATGAGCGGCTGCACAATCATGCCCATCAGCGGCGGGAGAATCCAGAAGAAACTGAGCTGATGCGGGTCGGCGCCCAGGGTGGCGAATATACGCGATATGTTGGCGCTCTGAAGCGCATATGCAATCTGGACTCCGAAATAGCCGAAGTTCAGATTGAACAATTGTTTATTGCTTAGGTTACGATTTTTCATTTTTGGGCGAAAAAAGCTACCAAAGTTAAATTAAAAATATCAATTATCCAAAATCATTGTCCTGATGCGCTCGCAAAGGTTTTTATCTGCAATCAGCTGTTCCACTGTCTTATGCATACGCCAGCGCCAGTAGTGTCGGGGATTGGCGGGGATGTTGATGCGCTCGTCGGCGGGGTCGCCCTGGTAGCGGACTTCTCCGTCGGTAGCCAGCCAGTCCTGAAGGGGCAGGATTACCAGCATCGCCGGGGATTTCAGATGAGAACGTATAATGAGTTCGGCAGCCCATGGCTCGCAGAAATAGGGGGCGTCGCCCTCGCAGTGCATCATCTTATTGAAATAGCGCTGGGTCAGGGCGCGGTCCTCTTCCCACCAGGCCCTCAGGGGCGAGGTGTCGTGGGTGCCGGTGGCGCATACGCAGTAGTAGGGGTACTTGGCGGGGTCGGCAAAATCTTCCTTCGGGTCCTTTGGCATACGCTGGATTTCGAGACTGAGGATATTGAGTTCGTCCATCACGGAGGCCACGCAGCCGGGAATCATACCCAGGTCTTCGCCGCAACTGAGCATCGCGGTGGAGCGGATCAGGCTGGGAAGCTTGCTCATAGCGCTCTCGCGCCAGAAATCGTCGTGACGGTGGTAGAAGAAGTCGTTGTAGAGGGCGTTGTAACTGTCCTTTTGCCAAGGCTCCAGCTTCCCGTAGGCGGCGGTGAACTGGGCACTGATGCGCGGGTGCCAGTAATTCTTTTGGCGCGGGTCTTCTACAAACAGCACGTCGGTGTCGTTTTCGCCGGGAGTGACATATTTGCCCTTGGAGACATCGAATCCCTTCTGTTTCAACTCCTCTGCACTGTAGGGAAGGGCGGGGGCAAAGTGCCCCATCAGGCCGCTCTTATATTGCGAAGGTATCTCCCAGATTCGGAAAAATCCCAGGATATGATCGATGCGGTAGGCGTCAAAGTATTCGCTCATCTTTCTCAGGCGGGCCTTCCACCAGGCGAAGCCGTCCTGCGCCATCCGGTCCCAGTTGTAGGTCGGAAAGCCCCAGTTCTGGCCGTCGGCGCTGAAGGCATCCGGCGGTGCACCCGCCTGCATATCCAGATTGAACAGGTCGGGATTGGTCCAGGCGTCGGCGCTCACGGGACTCACGCCGATAGGGAGGTCGCCCTTGATGGCTACGCGGTGGGTGTGGGCGTATGCTACGGCATCCTTGAGCTGGTTATCCAACAGATATTGCAGCCAGCACCAGAAGGCCACCTTGTCGGGGTTGCCGGCGGCGTACTGGTCGGCTTTCTTGCGGGTGTATTTGGCATTCTTGCCCCACTTGCGCCAGTCCACGGTGCCGTTTTCGTCGCGCAGGCAGCAGAACACGGCGTAGGGGAGCAGCCAGAAATCGTTCTTCTTGACGAAGTCCTGATAGTCTGAATCATCGGCCAGCTTTGGCGCCTTGGCGGCGAAGAGTTTCTTAAGCAACCGCATCTTCTCGTTGTTGACCCGCTCGTAATCTACCTTTGGCAGGGCGTTGAGCTCGGCCTGAAGGGCCTTGAAAGCCTTGTCGGCTTTGACGCCGGCTGCGGGAAGGCTTATGAATTGCGGATGCAAAGCAAACGAGCTGACAGCGTTGTATGGGTAGGAATCCTGCCAGGTACCGGTCATACTGGTGTCGTTTACCGGCAGCAGCTGGATGAAATTCTGGCCGGTGGCCACGGCCCAGTCCACCATTTTCTTGATGTCGCGGAACTCACCCACGCCAAAGCTCTCTTCCGTGCGGATGGAAAAGACCGGAATGGCCACTCCGGCGCCGCGCCACTTTTTGGCGTCGAATACCGGCCGGATGTCTTCCTGAACCATCGTCTCTTTGGCGGCGGGAGCGTAGCAGCGGCGATTGGGCCCCTTCTCCCACATCAGTATCTTGCCGGTCTCGGCATCGATCAGCACATATTTGTATTCGAAAGATTCTTTGACATCGAGTGCCGTCCGCCACCACGGGAAGCGGCTGTCGTCCATCGGCACAGCCTCTTTCCAACCACCCAAAGCCTTGATGCTGCCGGAAATGGCCAGCGCCTGGCCCGGCAGGATGTCGGCCGCGGCGGTTTTAAGCACCAGATTGCCTTTCAGCGCCTTTGCCTTGCCGGCTTTGCGCTGCAGGATGATATCCTTGAAAGCGGCGCTCCAGAAGGCGCTGTCGGCCGGCCGGTCAATCCAACAGTCGTTGATCAGGATGCCCTTTGCCCCTTCGGGTACATCCAGCGTGTGCGTGCGCCACTCCGTGCGTACAGTCTTGCCGTCCCGCACCACTTCGTATGTGTATTCCTGTCCGTTTTTAATCTGGGATGCCGTAAGCGCTGCCGTCCACAGCCCGCCGTCGTCATACTCCATTTTAATGCACTTTCTGCCCGCCTTCAGCACCAGGCTCTCGCCCCAGGCGGTATTGTAGTTCAATTGAAATTTTAACGTCATAAACGTCTCTTTTTGGTTGATTTATACAAATATGTGAAAAATATTCAAAAAATCCTATGTACCTTTACCCAATAACCAATCATACCCGCCCGATATGAAAAGAATCTTTGCCCTCGCGCTTACTCTGATATGCGCCCTGAGCCTGGTCGTTTCCTGCAAGAAACCCGTGGACGATCCAACCCCCGTTCCCTCTATCAACATCGACTCGCCCACCATTCTGGTTGCGGCCGGCGACAATACAGCGGTTTTGACATTCACCACAAACAATGACTGGACGGTTTCTTCTTCAGAATCCTGGTGCACAGTTTCTCCCGCCTCCGGCTCTGCGAGTGAAAACGCCGCTGCGGTCACCATTACCCTCGAGCCCAACACGACCGGCGAAACCCGCACGGCAAAAGTCACGGTGAAAGCCGGTGGCATTGAGAAGCAGGTGACCGTGACACAGGCGCCGGAAGAGGTTAAGCCGGAGGACATTATCATAAACTACATTTGGAACAATCAGGACGACACCAAGATTGAAAACCGCCACATTCAAGCCAGATATCAGTGCGCCTATAGGGTAGGCGGCGGCCATTCCTATTATGCGAACGTAAAAGTTTCCTTTATGCGGGTAGACGGGGTTATTCCCGACCTGGTCATTGCCCCGGAGGCTGATATGGCGGAC
>JAFZBQ010000010.1 GCA_017561665.1 Bacteroidales bacterium
CGGTGCGGACGAGACTCGAACTCGCGACCCCCGGCGTGACAGGCCGGTATTCTAACCAGCTGAACTACCGCACCAATATGTCTGGTTTCCCAAACGGGACTGCAAATATAGACTTAATATTTAATTATGCAAAACTTTTCTTAAAAAAGCTGAAGTGCACATTTCCGTACTTCTTCTCCTTGACAAAACCTGGTTCGCTACAGAAGTTGTGGTCGGCGCCGTGTTCCAGGATAAACCATCCGTCATCGGCAAGAAAACCAGCTCCCAGTACCTTTTGCGGCAGGGTGTCGAGCCCTTCTATGGCATACGGCGGATCGGCGAACACCAGGTCGAAGTTCTTTGTGCAGATGCCCAGAAAGTCGAAGACGTTGTGCCGCACGACCTGCATTCCGGAAATGCCCAGCGATGCGGCGGTCTTGCTGATGAAGGATGCGTTGGCGGGGTTCATCTCCACCGCCACGATGTCGCCGCAGCCGCGTGAGGCCATTTCGTAGCTGATGCTGCCTGTGCCGGAGAAAAGATCCAGGAAAACCGTCTCCTCAAAGTCTATCATCCCCGCCAGGATGTTGAACAGCCCCTCCTTGGCAAAGTCGGTAGTGGGCCGTGCCTGGTAGTTGGCGGGGGGATTGATTGTCTTGCCGCGAAGTGTTCCGGAAATGATTCTCAATTACTCCCAGTTACCGGCATTGTTGTTAGGATTCTCTATGCTGCCCACCTGCAAGCCGGGATAGCGGTCGGTGTCTGTGCGGTCGTAAACCAGGTTGACCAGCAGCTGATGGTCCATGCCCTTGAGCAGGGATGTGTAGGGAACCAAGGCTTCGAACAGAGGAACATCCACGCCGGAAACCTCCTTGATAACCTCGTGCATCCTGATGGTGTCGCCGTCAGAGAAGGGGATGAACTTGAGATCTTCGGGCTTGAAGTCGGGTCTGTTTTTGAGCAGGGTGTCCCTTACTGCAATCTCGATGGCCTCGCGCTTAACCATACCCTGAGCAACAGCCAGAGAGTCGTCCATTGAACCGATAGAACGGATCACGGTCATCTTGCCGTTGTTGTAGAAATCAACCAGGGAATCGATGCTGGGGGCAAATTTGCCGTTCACATTCTTGTAAGCCACCTGGAGGGTACGGATATCTTTGAGTTTTACAATTGCCGCTGCCTCGCGGAGAGCTTTCTCCTTGTTGAATTTTACAGGCTGCTGGATACTTTTGATGATGAGGAATGCCAGCAGGATGATGATGATCGGGAAAACGATGTAAGTGAGAATCTTTTTCATATATGGTTAAATATTATTTACCTGATAAGCCAAATTAACTCTCAAAATTATAAATAATATTCAGTGCTTGCAAGTAATTTTTCTAAATTTGCACCTAATAAAGACTAAAAACAGGTAATGCGGACGACTATTGCTGAGGACAGGCTGAACGATTTGATTCTGGGCAGCGGGAAGATCGTGATATTCGGTCACGAGAATCCCGACGGCGATTCCATCGGCAGCGCAGTGGGTATGTATCACTACCTCACGGCGCTTGGAAAACACCCTCACATAGTCATCAACAGCCGCCTGCCGGAATATTTCAATTTCATAATCCCCGCCGGGTCCATATCCTATTATAACGAGGACAAGTCGCGGTGCGATGGCTGCATCGCCGCCGCCGACCTGCTGATTTTCCTGGATATGAACGGCGCCAACCGTACGGGCGAGGTTTCCCAGGCGATAGAGGCGGCGATGGCCAAAGTCGATGCCCCGCGCAGTGTACTGATAGACCACCATCTGAATCCTCAGACCAAACCCTTCGACGTGGTGATTTCCGACACTGAGGTGTCGTCGGCCTGCGAGTTGCTCTACCACGTGCTGCTGGACCAGCCGGGGGTGCGCGGAGATGTCGCCAACCTGCCCAAGGAGTGTGCGGAGGCGTTGCTGACAGGCATCCTGACCGATACCAACAATTTCGCGAATTCGGTATATCCGTCCACTTATCTGGCGGTGTCGCAGTTGCAGGCCCGCGGTGTGGACCGCGACGCCATATACAACGAGGTATTCCGCTCGTATTCAGAGCAGCGGATGAGGCTGATGGGCCACATGCTGCAGGACAATATGCGCTGCCTGAAGCAAGGGGTGGCCTATTTTACCCTGAGCATCGCCGACAAACAAAAATTCGATTTCGTGCGCGGCGACAGCGAAGGTTTTGTAAATTTGCCTTTGTCTATCAAAAATATACGCATGACGGCCTTCTTTACAGAAGAGAAGGACTTCATAAAAGTTTCGCTCCGGAGCAAAGGAAATGTCGACGTAAACGATTTCTCGCACAAATATTGCAACGGAGGGGGACATAAGAACGCATCGGGCGGCCGGCTGTACATGCCGCTGGCAGAAGTCCCCGGTTATTTTGAAAGCAAGGTAGAAGAGTTTTTTAAATAGTGAAGAAGATATTATACATACTGATGCTGGCGCTGCTCTTTGGCTGTGAGGATCCCCTGGCCAACACGGCATTGACGCAGGAAGACCAGATCGACAAGTTCATCGCTTCCAAGTATGCCGATGCCGCCGTCGTACCCAATAAAGGCGTCAACCGCATCGTGTTGGAGGCGGGCGACAGCACCTGTTTCGCGGCCGTCGGTGATCTGGTGGACTTTGAATATATCGGCTATCTATTCTCCTCCGGCATCGGCAGCTCTTTTACCCGCGGTTCCTACAAAGGCGTTCTGGAGAAGGGCAAACTGATCAAGGGGCTGGAATACGGCATCGAGGGGATGTGCCCGGGCGAACGGTCGTACATCGTTTTTTCATGCAAATACGGTTTTGATAAAACCGTTGCCGGCATCGGTAAGGACCAGGCGCTGGCTTATGAAGTTTTTATGAATGATATAAACGCAGAATAATGCAGAAATATACACGGATAATCCTCGCTGTCGCTGCCGTCGCCGCACTGGCTTTCGCATGCGCAAAATACGAGTCTGAAGACAATCTGGTTTCTCAGAAACGCATCCGCGACGCCTGGATGAGGGTCAATCTCGGACAGGAGATAGAGGCTGACGAGAACGGCCTTTACATTCTGGACAAGACGGTGGGCACGGGAAAAACCATAGGCGACACCGCTTTCATTCTGTTCGACTACGTCGTGCGCGATCTGGACGGCAACTACACAAAGTACACGACTGAAGAGGTGGCCCGCATAATGGGTACCTATACCAATCAGAAGTACTATTGTCCGGAGGTTGTGCAGATGGGCCAGTACAAGCTGTACACCCCGATGGAGAACTTTGTGAAGAGTTTGAACGGTGGCGGCAAGGCCAGGTTCCTGCTTCCGCCGGAGGCGACCACTTTTGCATATACCAAAGAGCTTAAGAAGTATTACAAGTCCTATGGCAACGACGGCACCAAACCGGCATTGAGCGAGAATTATATCTATGACGTGGCCGTGGTGGATGTCATTGACGATATCTACCAATATCAGATAGACAATCTGGAGGCCTTTGCAAATACCCACTACGCCGGCGTGGATTCGCTGGAAAAGGGGTTCTACTTTGTCAAACTGAAAGAGAATACCTCCGAGAAGGACACCATCGCCTCCAATGCCAGCGTCAAGGTCGACTATATCGGCAAGCTGCTGGACGGCTTCTGCTTCGACACCAACATTGCCGACTCGGCCAAGGTATTCGGCCTGTACAATCTGAACAAGTCCTACGATCCGCTATCGGTCACTTTCCAAAAGAACGGATATACATTGAGTGACGATGGCACCAGGACCTATTCTACCGACGTCATCAACGGCTTTTCGATGGCGGTGGGACGCATGAATTACGGCGAGGAAGCCATCGCCTTCTTCTGGTCGCCTCTGGCCTACGGCACAAAGTCTTCCGACAGCTACCCCGCCTACGCCCCGATGTGTTTCTACATCAAGATTCATCCAAAAGAATAAGGCATAAAAAAAGCGGCCGTCGGGCCGCTTTTTTATTTGAAGAATTCTCTTATTCTGCTTTGCCGTCGGAACCGAGAACGTTCACGATCTTGTGGATGTAGAGCTTCTTCATATTGTCGCGGGCGGGACCCAGATATTTGCGGGGGTCGAACTCGGCGGGTTTCTCGTCGAATACGCGACGGACTGCAGCGGTCATAGCCAGACGTGAGTCGGAGTCGATATTGATCTTGCAGACTGCGCTCTTGGCTGCCTTGCGGAGCTGCTCCTCGGGGATGCCGACAGCTGCCTGAAGCTTGCCGCCGTGTGCGTTGATGGTATCAACCTCTTCCTGGGGAACTGAAGAAGAACCGTGGAGCACGATGGGGAAGCCGGGAAGCTGCTTCTCTACACCTTCCAGCACGTCAAATGCCAGCGGCGGGGGAACCAGACGGCCGGTCTTGGGATCCAGGGTGCACTGCTCGGGTTTGAACTTGTATGCACCGTGTGAAGTACCGATAGAAATTGCGAGAGAGTCGCAACCGGTCTTGCTTACGAAATCTACGACCTCTTCCGGCTTGGTGTAGTGGGATTCCTCTGCGGATACCTCATCCTCTACGCCTGCCAGCACGCCGAGCTCAGCCTCTACGGTAACATCAAACTGATGTGCGTATTCAACAACCTTCTTGGTGAGGGCTACATTCTCGTCGTAAGGGAGAGAAGAACCGTCGATCATTACGGAAGAGAAACCGTAATCTACGCAGCTCTTGCAAGTCTCAAAGCTGTCGCCGTGGTCCAGGTGGAGGCAGATCTGGGGTTTCTCCCAGCCAAGCTCCTTGGCATACTCTACAGCGCCCTGTGCCATGTAGCGGAGAAGGGTCTGGTTTGCGTATGCGCGCGCACCCTTGCTCACCTGCAGGATAACGGGGCTCTTGGTCTCTGCGGCAGCCATGATGATGGCCTGCAGCTGCTCCATATTGTTAAAATTGAAAGCGGGGATTGCATATCCGCCGTCGATAGCCTTGGCAAACATCTCACGGGTGTTGACAAGACCCAATTCTTTGTAAGAAACCATAGTTTGAATTATTTTGTGTAACTTTAAAATTCGACTCGTAAGCGAGAGCGCAAATTTATACAAAAAAGTTAATTTTGCCTTTATGAAAAGGAAAGTAATTATTTTTTCGGCTCCGTCCGGTTCCGGCAAGAGTACCGTAGTCAATCACCTGCTTGGCAAATGCCCCATACTGGAGCTCTCCATATCTGCAACCTCGCGCCCTCCGCGCGGCACAGAGCAGGACGGGGTGGAGTATTATTTCCTTACAAACGAAGAGTTCGAGCGTCGTATAGCCAACGACGAATTTGTTGAATATGAGCAGGTTTACGTCGGCCGCTACTATGGCACTCTCAAAAGCGAGCTGGAGCGCATCTGGTCCAAGGGCCACATAATCGCCTTTGACGTCGATGTCAAGGGCGGCGTCCATCTCAAACAGATTTTCGGCGACGAGGCCCTGTCGGTATTTATCCAGGCGCCGTCGGTTGAGGTTTTGCGCGACCGCCTCATCAAACGCGGCACCGACACCCCCGAGGCGATAGAAGAGCGGGTGGCAAAGGCGCAGGAAGAGATGGCCTTCGCGCCGCAGTTCGACTATGTCCTGGTAAACGACGATCTGGCGACCTGCCTGGCAGAGGCGGAGTCGCTGCTGGATCAATACTGAAGAGGTAAGAAGCGGGTGGCGCTCTACTTCGGCACTTTCAACCCGATGCACGCGGGCCATCTCGCTATCCTGAATTACCTGCGCCGCAAGGCATTTAACGAGGTGCGGATGGTGGTTTCTCCGGAGAGCCCTTTCAAGCTTGGCAGCGACCAGACTGCAGAAGAGCGGCTGGAGGCCGTGCGCGCCAAAGTGGCCGAGTTGTGCCCGGATGTGAAGGTGAGCGACATCGAGTTCCATCTTCCCAAGCCCAACTATACCATCAACACCCTGCGTAAACTGCAGGAAGAGGAGCCCGACACCGAGTTTGTGATTGCGATGGGGGCCGACAACATCGCCGGCATAGAGCGCTGGCGCGAGTGGGAGGAGATTGTGAATAACTTTGAAATTTGGGTGTAC
>JAFZBQ010000092.1 GCA_017561665.1 Bacteroidales bacterium
CTTGGAGGTGATTTCTTCCACATCCTTGAGGAGGCTGTTTTCGTATTTGCCGCTTGAGAGCCACTCGCGGGCGGTGCGGGCGACGCCGATTGCAGAGGCGTATGCCTCAAGGCAACCGAGCTTGCCGCAGCCACACTGACGGCCGTTGTGGCGCACTACGTTGGTGTGGCCCAGCTCGCCTGCGAAACCGTCGTGACCGTAAACCAGCTCACCGTTTATGATGATGCCGCTGCCCACGCCGGTGCCGAGGGTAATCATAATGAAGTTCTTCATACCCAAGGCGGCGCCGTATTTCATCTCGCCCATAGCGGCGGCGTTGGCGTCGTTGGTAAGGGTAACGGGCACGCCCAGTTTACCTTCCATATATTTCTTCAAAGGCACAGCGCCGTTCTTTGCCCAGGGCAAATTGGGTGCGAAGGCAATCTCGCCGGTGTAGTAGTTACCGTTGGGGGCGCCGATGCCGACACCCTGGAGCTGGTCCATACCGACGCCTTTTGCAAGGTCCTTGATGGCGTCGCACACCGAATCCATAAACTTCTTGCCTTCGTCGGCACCGTACTTGGAAGTGATGACGGTCTGGGCAACGATGTCGCCGCGACGGTCCACGATGCCTATCTTGGTGGTCTGTCCACCGATGTCAACACCCGCTACGTAAGGTTTGTCCATAGTCTCTGTCATAATCGATTATTCAACGGGGATATCCTTGTTCACATTCTTGTGTCCTGCCAGGCCGTAGAACAACAAGAACAACAGGCATGCAACCAGCAGCCAGTAGCTGGGGATGGAACCGACCTTGTCGGCCAGCAGGTTCTGCAGGAACGGGATGATACCGCCACCGCAAACCAGGGTCATGAAGATACCGGAAGCGGGTGCAGTGTATTTGCCCAGGCCCTCAGTGGAGAGGTTGAAGATGGAACCCCACATTACGGAGGTGCACAGACCGCAGAGGGTCAGGAACACGAGGCTGACGGGAACGGTGTATTTTGCAATGGTGATAGTATTGCTCTCGGGTATGAACATCGCCAGGATCAGGAAAATGATGGCTACCAGTGAGGTGGTGATGAGCATCGCCTTGCTGGAAACCTTGCCGCCGATGGCGCTGCCAAGCAGACGTCCGATAAGCATGCAGAACCAGTATGCACCGATGAATGTACCTGCGATGGCGGGACCAACTGTTGCAAGCTGCGAGAAGTGGATGTTGGCGGTGTTGGGAATGCCGACCTCGATACCTACATAGAAGAAGATGGCGATGGCGCCAAGAACAAAGTGACGGAAGCTAAGAGGGCTGTGTTTGTCCTTTTCTGCAGTGCCTGCAAGACGGGCTGCCTTCTCTTCTGCGGTTTCCATATGCGGCTCGGGAATCTTGGTGAAGAGGATCACCAGGAATGCGATGGCAAAGATGGCCATGGCGATGATCATTACGGGAGCTGCCTTTGCTACTGTAGCGTTCTCGATGGAACCGCCCACGAGCCAACCTACCAGGATGGGAGCGATGGTACCACCGATGGAGTTGCAGCTGCCGCCCATCTGGATGAGCTGGTTACCCTTGTTTCCGCCGCCGCCCAGGGTGTTGAGCATGGGGTTTACGACGATGTTGAGCATACACATTGAGAAGCCTGCTACGAATGCGCCCAGCACATATACGAAGAAGCTCTCTGCATAACCGGAAAGGAACTGGATTGCAACGCCGATGAAGCCGACGATAACGGCTGCCAGGGCGGTGAATTTATAGCCCTTGCGGCGCAGGATGATACCTGCGGGGATACCCATGCAGGCGTATGCGATAAAGTTTGCAAGTGTACCAAGCTGGCTGAGAGCCTTGCTTGCGCCAAACTGGTTTGTAACAACCACACCCATGGAACCTGCGAGGTTGGTGACGAATGCAATCATGAAGAAGAGCGCGAACATCACGATAATCGCGGGTGTGTAGTTTTGTTTCTTGGTTTCTGTCATAATGTTATTTGTTTATTGATAATAATTGTCAAGGGTGGGTAAATCTCCACTAAGGTAAGAATTTTATTCCAAAAAATGAATAAACAGACCGCTTCTGAGTTTGGGCTCGAACCAGGTCGTTTTGGGAGGCATTATGTTGCCGGTGTCGGCAATGTTGATGAGCTGGTCCATAGAGACGGGATAGAGGGCGAAGGCCACCGCCATTTCGCCGGAATCCACACGTTTCTTGAGTTCTCCAAGGCCGCGGATGCCGCCCACGAAGTCGATGCGCTTGTCGGTGCGCAGGTCCTTGATGCCCAGAATCTTGTCCAAAACCAAGTTGGAAAGTACCGTTACGTCCAGCACCCCGATGGGGTCGGAATCGTTGTATGTGCCGGGCTTGGCGGTTAGAGAGTACCATACGCCTTCCAGGTACATTGAGAAGTTGTGCAGCCGTTCAGGCTTATAAGGCACGGTAGACGGGCAGTGGCAGGGAAGTTCGCACTCGCACTTGCCTCCGTCAAGGGTGCAGTCGCACCGACATTCCACCTCGAAATCCTTCTGCAAGGCCTCGATGAACTGTTTTGCGGTGAGGCCGCCCAGGTCTTTTACCACGCGGTTGTAGTCCATAATCTTGAGCTCGCTCTTGGGGAATGCGACTGCCATAAAGTAGTTGTATTCCTCATCGCCGCGGTGGTTGGGGTTTTGCTCACGCTTCTCCACGCCGATGCGGACGCTGGCGGCGGTGCGGTGGTGGCCATCGGCGATGTACATTGCGTCAATGCCGGCAAATGCCTTGGTGATGGCTGCAATGGTGTTTTCGTCGTCAATTACCCACAATGTGTGGCCGATGCCGTCCTCCGCCACAAAGTCGTATTCGGGCTTGCCGGCGATTGTGCGGCGGATTATGTCTCCCAGCACCTCATTGTCGCGGAAGGCCAAAAATACCGGCTCCACGTTGGCGTTCTGGTCGCGGAAGTGGCGCATGCGGTCGTCTTCCTTCTCCTTGCGGGTAAGCTCGTGCTTCTTGATGGCGCCATTGAGGTAGTCATCTACATAGGCGCAGAGCACAAAGCCGTACTGGGTGCGGCCGTCCATCGTCTGGGCGTAGAGATAGTAATTCTCACGGGGCTCCTTAACCAGCCAGCCGTTGGCCTGCCACTTTTTGAGATTCTCCACAGCCTTGGCATAGACGCGGGGTTCGTGCTCGCCGGCGATGGGGTCGAATTCGATCTCGGGCTTGATAATGTGAAGCAGCGATTTTTCTCCCGCTTCGGCCTTCGCCTCCTCTGAATTGAGCACATCATAGGGGCGAGAAGCAACTTCGGCCGCATATTGTTTAGGCGGCCGAAGTGCAGCAAAAGGTTTTACTTTTACCATATGTGATTAGAATTTGTTCAGTTGGAACCGGGTGCAGCCATCCTTGAAGAATGCGCAGATCTGGTTTGCGGCGGCAAGGCCGGCGTTTAGGTTGGCCTCTGCGGTCTGGGCGCCCATCTTCTTGGGAGTGGCGAATACGCGCTCGCCAAACTTCTCGCGAAGCTCGGCGTAATTGCCGGGAGCGATGTCGGTGGCGTATTTCAGGTCGGGACGCTCTTCCAGCGCCTTGGCCAGGCCGGCTTCGTCAATGACCTCCTTGCGGGCGGTGTTGATAAGGACGGCACCCTTGGGCATCTTGGTGATCAGGTCATAACCGATGCTGCCGATGGTCTCCGGAGTGGCCGGGATGTGGATCGATACGAAATTGCAGCTGGAGTAAAGCTCTTCTAGGCTGGCGGCGGGGGTGGCGCCAAGCTCGGTGATCTTCTCTGCCGGGATGAACGGGTCGATGGCCATCACGCTCATTCCCAGCGCCTCGGCCTTCTTGCCCACCAGGCGGCCGACGTTGCCGAAGGCCTGGATGCCGATCTTCTTGCCCATCACCTCGGACCCGGTGGCGGGGGTGAACTGGTTGCGGCACATGAAAATCATCATCGCAATGGCAAGCTCAGCCACGGCGTTGGCGTTCTGGCCGGGGGTGTTCATAGCCACTACCTTGCGGGCGCTGAGTGCGTCCAGGTCCAGATTGTCGAATCCTGCGCCTGCGCGGACCACGATCTTGAGATTCTTGGCGGCCTCCACAACTTCTGCGGTGACTTTGTCAGAACGGACAATCAGCGCGTCGGCGTCGGCAACTGCAGCCAGAAGCTCTTCTTTGGAGGTGTATTTCTCGAGCAGCGCCAGAGTATGGCCGGCGCCCTCGACTATATTTCTGATGCCGGCCACGGCTGCGGCGGCAAAGGGTTTTTCGGTTGCAACTAAAACTTTCATCGTATCCTATTTGTGAAGTTTTTCAAAATCCTGCATGCAGGCGATCAATGCCTCGACTGCCTCTACGGGGCAGGCGTTGTAGAGCGATGCGCGGAAGCCGCCTACGCTGCGGTGGCCCTTGATGCCGACCATTCCGCGGGCCTTGGCAAACTCCAGGAACTCGTCCTGCAGAGCCTCGTAGCCGGGAGCCATTACAAAGCAGAGGTTCATTATTGAACGGTCCTCCTTTGCGGCGGTGCCCACGAACAGAGGGTTGCGGTCTATTTCGTCGTAAAGCATCTGGGCCTTCTTGACATTGATTTTGTTGATGGCCTCTACGCCGCCCAGGCCCTTGAGCCACTTGAGGGTCTCGGTCATCACGAAGATGGAGAATACGGGCGGGGTGTTGAACATAGAACCGCCGTCGATATGTGTCTGGTAGTTGAGCATCGTGGGGATGTGGCGGCTTACCTTGCCCAGCAGGTCTTTGCGGACAATCACGAAAGCGACGCCGGCGGGGCCGACGTTCTTCTGTGCGCCGCCGTAGATGATGCCGTACTTGCTGACGTCGACGGGACGGCTCATAATGTCGGAGGACATATCGGCCACCAGGGGCACGGGGCTGTCAAAGTCCTCGCGGATCTCGGTGCCGTAGATGGTGTTGTTGGTGGTGATATGGAAATAATCCACGTCGGTGGGAATTGTCCAGCCTTTGGGAATATAGCTGAAGGTCTTGTCGGCAGAAGATGCCACAACCACAGTCTCGCCCAGTGCGGAGGCCTCTTTGCAGGCCTTCTTTGCCCAGACGCCCGTTTCCAGATAGGCGGCCTTCTTTTCCAGCAGGTTAATCGGCACACAGAGGAACTGCGTGGATGCACCGCCGCCCAGCAGCAGTATCTCATAATCTTCAGGGATGTTGAGGAGTTCTCTCCAGAGTGCGCGGCACTCGTCCATAACCACGCCCCATTCCTTGGAGCGGTGCGAAACCTCTATCACCGACATACCGGTACCCATGAAATCCTTGAGCGCGTCAATGGCTTTCTCGATGGCCACTTTGGGCAGCACGCAGGGGCCGGCGTTGAAATTGTAAGCTTTCTTCATTGCTTGTATTTATGATTAAAATATTGACTTGATATTAGTGTCCCAAAGGTATAAATTCTTCGGTGGTTTTCTCACAATAGTGACACAATAGTTTTACTTTTTTGTGGTCGACCACGGTGCTGAACCGGGTGGGTACGGGCTGGTGGTTGGTCACGCACATAGGGTTGGAGCATTTGGCAATGCCGACCACCGTCTCCGGCAGGTCGATTTTCTTTTTCTGAACCACCTCGTAATCCTTTATTATATTGACGGTTGCGTCCGGCGCGGCCAGCGCGATCCGGTTCAACTCTTCGTCGGCAAAGAAGCGGTCGGAAATTTTGATGATGCCCTTGCGGCCCAGCGACCGGCTCTCCAGATTGACGCCGATGGTGACGGGATTCTCAGAATGCGACAAGTCCAGGATGTCGATAACCTGGAAGATGCTCTGGGCGGGGATGTGGTCCAGTACGGTGCCGTCCTTGATGGCGCTCACTTTGAGTTGGGTGTGTTTCTCTGACATAAGGCTTCCTGTTTATTTGTATCCGAGAAGATATGCTATGATGGCCATGCGCACGTACATGCCGTTCTGCGCCTGCTTATAGTAGTATGCATAAGGGGTGTCATCCACGTCGGCGGCGATTTCGCCCACGCGGGGCAGGGGGTGGAGGATCTTCATGTTGTCGCGCACTCCCTGCAGCATACTGCGTTCCAGCCGGTAGACGTCCTTCACCTTTTCATATTCCATCGGGTCGCTGAAGCGCTCCTGCTGGACGCGTGTCATATAGAGAATGTCGCAGTCACACAGATGTTCCTGCAGCGAGCGGCTCTCTTTGTAGGGAATGCCCCGCGCATCCATGAAGGCTTTATACTCTGCCGGCAGCCTGAGCTCGTCGGGCGCGGTGAAGAAGAACCTGGGATTGAAGTGCGACATTGCCTGCAGCAGAGAGTGCACCGTGCGGCCGTATTTCAAATCGCCCACCATGTTGATGGTGACATCTTCCAGCCGGCCCTGGGTCTGAAGAATCGTGTAGAGGTCCAGCAGCGTCTGGCTGGGGTGCTGGTTGGCGCCGTCGCCGGCATTCACCACAGGGATGTCGCAGACCTCGCTGGCATATCGCGCCGCCCCCTCCAGGGGATGGCGCATCACTATGATGTCCACGTAGTTGGAGACCATCTTGATGGTGTCCTTGAGCGTCTCGCCCTTGCTGATGCTGGTGTTGGCCACGTCGCTGAAGCCGATGACCCTGGCCCCCAGGCGGTTGGCAGCGGTTTCGAAGCTGAGCCTGGTGCGGGTGGATGGCTCGAAGAAGAGGCACGCCACAACCTTGCCGTCCAGCAGTTTGCTGCTGCCGGTAGCCTCCATCTCGCGGGCAACCTCCAGGATGTGCAGGATCTCCTCCTTGGAGAAGTCGTGGATAGAAATCAAACTCTTGTGCATATGCAGATTTTGTTCATTGATTCAAGGAAAGATGCCTCCTGGGTGAGGCGCACGTCAACTTCCAGGCTGCAGCCGTTGTCGTAGACGGTGTTTTGCGGGGTCAGCTGGAAATCTTTCAGGCACTTCATCACCGCGTTCATCTGAAGGTAGTCGAATTCTACCCGGCAGCGTACGGTGGCGATTTTCTCTATTATGTCGGCACCTGCAATGGCGTCGGCGGCAGCGGAACGGTAGGCGACTATCAGGCCGGAGGTGCCCAGCAGGATGCCGCCGAAATAGCGCACCACCACAATCAGTATGTCGCTGAGTTCATTGGAGAGGATCTGTCCGTAAATGGGCTTGCCGGCGGTGGAAGAAGGTTCGCCGTCGTCATTATATCGGAAGACCTCGCCCGTATGCCCGAGACGGTATGCCCAGCAATGGTGACGGGCGTCAAAAAACTCCTTCTTAAGGCTGGCTATCAGGGCTTTGGCCTCGGCCTCCGTGGTAACGGGATAAGCGAAAGAAAGGAATTTGCTCCCCTTGTCCTTGTAGATACCTTTGGATGGGGACGAGATGCTTTTGAAGCAATCTGTGGCCGATTGTTGCCCGGGGTTCATCTAAGTTGCGAATATACGCCTTTTTTTATACTTTTGCAAAGTAAGACAAGACTTAAAGAGGCTATCATGATTTACAAAATCAAGGCGACAGTGCCTGTCAGCAAAGTGTTTATGCGTGAGTTCGCGGTTCGTTCCGATATGAATCTATTCCGGTTCAACCGCTATATCCTGGGCGAGTTGTGTTTCTCCACCGACCAGATGGTGATTTACAAAGCATACGACTCCAAGGGAAACTGCACCGCACAGTACGGCCTCTTTGACCTGGGCGACGGCTCGCTGGACAAAATCACATTTGCCGATGTAGTCGGCAGGGGCCAGATGAACATCGAACTGATTTACGACCTGCGCAGCAAGCGCAAAATAGATCTTGTTATAGAAGGTGAGATTCCGGAGGAGAAGCGCCTGAGCTACCCCTGCATAATTGCAGAAAAAGGTCACAATCCCGGCCAGTTTGCCGACAAATACGAGGATTACCTCTACGAAAACCCCGTCAGGGGCGCCAAAGCCGTCTTGGAAGATGTGGATGACGATGACGACGAAGAAGACGAGGAGGAGGAAGAAGATCAGATCTACGACGGCGGTCTGGAAGACGACACGCTTGACTAAAAAACTCTTTATAGTACTGGGGCCCACCGCGGTGGGCAAGAGCGACTTTGCCATAGAGAAGGCGAAGGAGTTCTCTTCGCCCATAATCAACTGCGATTCCAGGCAGATATTCAAGGAGATGAATATCGGAGTGGCACGGCCCTCCACCGATCAGCTGGCTGCCGTAAAGCACTACCTGATAGCCAATCACTCAGTCACGGAGCACTACACTGCCGGCCTTTTCGAGCTGGAGGCTTTGGCTCTTCTGGAAGAACTCTTCAAGGACCACGATACGCTGGTGGCTACCGGCGGCAGTGGTTTCTACATCGACGCCCTGTGCGACGGTCTGGACGATTTTCCGCCCGCCGACCTGGAAATCAGGGAAAGGTTGATGCGACAGATGGAAGAGGGCGGCATCGAAGCCCTTCAACAGGAGCTGGCAAGGCTCGACCCGGAAAGCTATGCGGCAATCGACATCTCCAACCGGCAGCGGCTGGTCCGCGCGCTGGAGGTTACCATCGCCACCGGTCGAAAATTCTCTTCATACAAGACCTCTCCGTCAAAAGAGCGTCCTTTCGAAATAGAGAAAATCGGCCTGCGTCGCAACCGTGAGCAGCTTTATGAGCGCATCGACGCCCGGGTGGATGCCATGATGGCGGCTGGACTGGAGGCGGAGGCGCGCGACCTGCTGCCTTACCGCGATATGCCCGCACTTAACACCGTCGGCTATAAAGAGTTATTCGATTATTTCGACGGGAAATATCCTTTGGAAGAGGCGGTGCGCCTGATCAAGCGCAACAGCCGCCACTACGCCAAAAAGCAGATGACCTACTGGCGCAGGGATTCTTCAATAAACTGGATCGATCTGGATTAGTTTCCGATTTCCGAAATGAACTTGATGCGCACCAGGCGCACCTCCATCTCGTCGTAGTCGCCGAGGTCACGCATCGCCTCGTCTATCGAGTCGCTGTGGGCCTCCTCCTTGAAATATTCGTAGATGTCCTCCATATCGTCGGGGTCGACGGCCCGGTGGATATAGTAGTCGATGTTGATGCGGGTGCCGGAGCTCACTATCGACTCGATTTCCGTGAGCAGCTCCTCCATATCCATATCCTTGGCGCGGCAGATGTCCTCGAACGGCATCTTGCGGTCTATGCTTTGGATAATGAAGACCTTGTTGGCCGATTTGTTGGCGACGTTGCGCACCAGTATGTCGTCGGGACGGAGGATGTCGTTCTCCTCTACATACCGGGCAATCACCTTGATGAATTCGTCGCCGAACTTGCGGGCCTTGCCTTCGCCAACGCCCTGGCAGTGGTGCAGTTCCTCCAGCGTAATGGGATATAGGATTGACATATCCTCCAACGACGGGTCGGCAAAGATGACCCAAGGCGGCAGGTTTTTCTTGCGGGCCAGATCGCTGCGCACCTGCTTGAGGATGGCCAGCAGGATGGGGTCTCCGCTGCTGCCGGCGCCGGGCTTGTTGCGGGCCATCGGCATATCGTCGTCATCGTCTTCACACTCTGCGAACGAGCGCTGCTCGGTGAGCATTATGGGGTAGGGCATCCGGCGGAATTCCATACCCTTGGCGGTGATGTTGATAAGGCCGTACTTGTCGATATCCTTGTCCAGCAGGTGCAGCACCAGTCCCTGGCGGATGACTGCGGCCCAGAATCTGGGGTCGCGGTCCCTACCCACGCCGAACAGCGGATGCTTGTGGTGGTTGTACGATTTAATAATGGAGTTGGAGACGCCCGCCAGGATGTCGGCCAGGTGCTCCGTCTTGAAATTCTCCTTGAGGGAGAGAATCAGCTCCATAACGTTGAGCATCTCCTGCCTGCCGTCGAACTGGACCTTGGGGTAGAGGCAGTTGTCGCAGCAGCCGCAGTTGTCCTGCTCGTAATCCTCTCCAAAGTAGTTGAGCAGTATCTTGCGGCGGCACTGGTTGCTCTCTGCATAAGAAACCACGTCCAGCAGCAGCTGCTTGCCGATTTCCTGCTCGGAGAGCGGCTTGCCCTGCATGAATTTCTCCAGCTTCTGGATATCCTTGTGGTTGTAGAAGGTGATGCACTTGCCCTCGCCTCCGTCGCGGCCGGCACGCCCGGTCTCCTGGTAATAGCCCTCCAGGCTCTTGGGTACGTCGTAGTGAATCACAAAACGGACGTCGGGCTTGTCGATGCCCATACCGAAGGCGATGGTGGCCACTATGACGTCGGCCCTCTCCATCAAAAAGTCGTCCTGGTTGGCGGCGCGTGTGGCGGCGTCCAGGCCGGCGTGGTATGGCCGCGCCTTTATGCCGTTCACGTTCAGCAGCTCCGCCAGCTCCTCTACCTTCTTGCGGCTCAGGCAGTAGATGATGCCGCTTTTGCCGGGATTCTCCTTTATGAATTTGATGATTTCCCGCTTGGCCTCGGTCTTGTCGCGGATCTCGTAATACAGGTTGGGCCTGTTGAAGGAAGATTTGAAAACGCGGGCATTGGTCATCCCCAGATTTTTCTGGATGTCGCTCTGGACCTTGGGGGTGGCGGTGGCGGTGAGCGCAATCATAGGCGCCTTGCCGATCTGCGACACTATCTCGTTGATGCGGCGGTATTCCGGGCGGAAGTCGTGGCCCCATTCCGAGATGCAGTGTGCCTCGTCAATCGCGTAGAAGGATATCGGGATGGTCTTGAGCATCGCGATGTTCTCTTCTTTTGTGAGCGATTCGGGAGCGACATAGAGCAGTTTGGTGCGGCCTGAGGTCAGGTCGGCGCGGACCTGCTGTATCTGCGTCTTGCTCAGCGACGAGTTGAGGAAGTGGGCGATGGCGCGGCTCTCTTCGTTCTGGACAAACTCGCGCATGGCATCCACCTGATTCTTCATCAGGGCGATAAGGGGCGATATGACAATAGCGCAGCCGGGCAGGCAGAGCGCCGGAAGCTGATAGCAGAGCGACTTGCCGCCGCCGGTGGGCATCAGCACGAAAGCATCGCCGCCGCCGATAAGGTGGGTGATGATCTCCTCCTGGTTCCCCTTGAAGGCGTCAAACCCAAAGAATTTCTTGAGTTTAGCGTGAATATCTTCTCTGCTGACTGTCATATAATGGGCGTTCGCAATCTTTCCCGAATATCAAATATACCTAAAACGGGGGACTCTGCCAAAAAAACTTATGCACTTTTTGGGGCATTTTTGCAAAAAATGAATATATTTGCGGTTCAAAATTAGACGATTAAATAGTTTAAAATATTTTAACCAAAAATGAAAGCTATCAAATTTTTTGCAGTTTGCGCATTTGCTGCGCTCATGACTGTTTCTTGCTACAACGCTCCTTCTGTAGAGAAGCAGCCCGAAGGTATTACCAAAGCTGATGTAGACGACGCCAGCTACGCTCTTGGCGTGTTCTACGCACAGGCTATTACCAACAACAATCTTGGCGACATGAATTACAGCAAAATCGTCAAGGGTTTCAAAGATGCTCTCAAGGGCAAGGAAGGTCTTGATCAGATGTACGTTAACCAGCACATGACTCAGTTCATGCAGAAGCGTGACTCCGTCCTGGCTGAGGTCAACAAGAAGGAAGGCGAGGAATTCCTCGCAAAGAACGCCACCGCAGAGGGTGTTCAGATGACTCCCAAGGGTGTTCAGTACCTGGTAGTACGCCCCGGTAACGGCAAGTTCCCCACCAGCATCAAGGATACCGTAAAGGTCAGCTACGAGGGTTCTACCCTGAACGGCAAGGTGTTTGACTCTTCTTACGAGCGCAACGACACCGTCACTTTCCCTCTGACCCGCGTCATCGAGGGTTGGCAGGATGGTCTGCAGCAGTGCGACGAAGGCAGTGAGGTTACTCTCTGGATCCCTTCAGAACTCGCTTACGGTCCCCGCGGCCCCATGGGCCCCAACCAGACCCTGAAGTTCAAAGTTGAGCTTCACGAGGTTCTTCCTTTCGTAGAGAAAGAAGAGGAGGCTAAATAATTCGGCGGGCTATCAAGGCCTAAAGTCAAAGCGCAGTATGCCGGAATCCGACATACTGCGTTTTGGTAATAAGAGGATGTCCACATTCAAGAGAATACTCTCCTATGCCAGGCCCTACGGCCGTTACTGGCCCGGCTATCTGGCGCTGTCGGTGCTGTCGGTGATTTTCGGCATCGCCAACTACGCCCTGATAGGGCCGGTGCTCTCCGTGCTGTTCCAGCCCGAGACTATGACCGGCGTCACTGCTAAGCCGGAATTCTCTTTCAGCATACAATATTTCGAACAGCTGTTCCAGTATCTGCTGGGCGGGACCATCACCTCCAAGGGGGTGATGCACGGCCTGTGGTTCGTGTCGCTGGCGCTGATTGCTGCATCCTTCTTCGCCAACCTCTGCCGCTACCTTTCGCAGCGGATCCTGGTGAGTATGAAGACGAGGCTGATGATGAACATCCGCCGCGACCTCTTCTCCAAGATCAGCTCGATGGATGTCGGCTACTTTACTGACAAGCGCAAGGGCGATATCCTCTCCAGCATCTCCAATGACGTAAACGAGGTACAGAACACCGTGGCCAGCAGCTTCCATATAATCTTCCGCGAGCCGCTGCTGGTAATCGGTTTTATGGCGATGCTGTTCTATATGAGCCCCCGGCTCACCATAGTGTCGCTGGTGGCTATACCCGTCTCGGCCTTCGTCATCAGCCGCATCACCCACAACCTGCGCCGTGAAGCAAAGGTGACCCAGACGCTGATGGGTCAGATTACCAGCCGCTTCGAGGAGGCGATTTCCGGCTCGCGCATAATCAAGGCCTTCAATGCCCGCAAATACGTTGAGGGACAGTTCGACAAGGACAACCGGCAGCACAAGCAGGTGAGCCAGGCCATTGGCAACCGGCAGGAACTGGCGTCGCCGGTCTCGGAGTTCCTTGGCATCACCGTAGCGGTGCTGGTGCTCTTCTATGGCGGGTGGCTCAACCTGCACGGCAAACTGGGTATGAGCTGGCCGGCATTCGTGGTCTATATTGGCTTCTACTGGCGGGTTCTGGAGCCCACCAAGGCCATCGCCGCCGCTTATGCCGGCATCCGCAAGGGCCTGGTATCCGGCGAGAGGATCTTCGCCATCCTGGACGCCGAAACCCGGATAAAGGAGATGCCGGACGCCCGTACGCTGTCGGCTTTCAAAGATAACATCGAATTCGACGGCGTCACCTTCGACTACGGCGACGGCCCGGTTCTAAAAGACATCAGTTTTACCATCCCGAAAGGGAAGACGGTGGCCATCGTGGGCCCTTCCGGCGCCGGCAAATCGACCCTGGCCGACCTTATCCCGCGGTTCTGGGATGTCACATCCGGCACCATCCGCATCGACGGCGAAGACATCCGTCGTTACAAGATTGCCGATTTGATATCGCTGCTGGGCGTGGTTACCCAGGAGTCGATTCTTTTCAACGATACGGTTTTCAACAATATATCGTTCGGCATGGAGGGCGTATCCAAAGCAGACGTTGTACAGGCGGCCCGCATTGCAAATGCCGACGAATTCATATCGGCCCTGCCGAAGGGCTATCAGACTAATATCGGAGACCGCGGGTCGCGCCTTTCCGGCGGTCAGCGACAGCGCATAGCCATAGCCCGTGCGGTGCTTAAAAACCCGCCCGTGCTCATTTTGGACGAGGCTACCAGCGCTTTGGACACCGAGAGCGAGCGGCTAGTGCAGGACGCCCTTACCCGCCTTATGGAAAACCGAACCTGCCTGGTAATCGCCCATCGCCTGAGCACCATCGCCAATGCCGACGAAATAATCGTGCTGCAGGACGGTATAATAGTTGAGCGGGGAACTCATCGCGATTTGCTTGCAAAAGGCGGGCTTTATTCGCATCTTTGCTCTTTACAATCAGTTTCGGAATAGACATTAACAAGATATATGACCGACAAACAGAAACAATTCGATCTCAGTTACCTGGACATGGCCGACATTTGGGCGCGCAATTCCTACTGCCAGCGCCGTCAGGTGGGGGCCCTGATAGTCAAGGACAGGATGATTATTTCCGACGGATACAACGGCACCCCGCGCGGATTCGAGAATGTGTGCGAAGAAAATGGCGTCACCAAGCCCTATGTACTTCACGCCGAGGCCAACGCCATCACCAAGGTGGCGATGAGCAACAACTCCAGCGAAGGGGCCACTCTGTATGTGACCGACTCGCCCTGCATGGAGTGCGCCAAGCTCATCATCCAGAGCGGTATCAAAAGGGTTGTGTACCGCCGCGAATACAGGATTACAGACGGAATAGATCTGCTCAAGAGGGCTGGAATAGAGGTTTGCAAATATGAGTGAAAAAAAGTTCTACAAGATACTGCGCCCCATACTGTGGGTGCTGACCGTAGCATTGGCAACACTGGTGATTGTCCGTGCGCTGTCGGGTAGCCGGCAGTCCAAACTGAACGTGAATTCCTTTGACTCCGACTGGTCCAAGCTGATGCTTGTTCTGGAGAGCGTAGATAAGAATTACGTAGAGGATATCGACCACAAAAAGGTGATAGAGGACATCATCCCGCAGGTGATGAAGGAGCTCGACCCCCATTCGGTATATCTCCCTCCGGAAGAACTGAAGGAGGCTGAGGAGTCTCTGGCGGGTGGCTTCGAGGGTATCGGCATCCAGTTCAACGTTCCCAACGATACCGTCATAGTCAATTCCGTGATTACCGGAGGCCCTTCCGAGCGTGCTGGTCTTAGGGTGGGTGACCGCGTGATCAAGGTCGACGACCGCAATATCGCCGGCGTCAAGATGGAGCAGGACACCATGATTTCCCTGATGCGCGGTCCAAAGGGTACCAAGGTGGTTATCAGTGTGTTGCGCTACGGCAGCGACGAGCTGATTCCCTTTACCATCACCCGCGACAAGATTCCCGTACACAGCGTGGACGTGGCCTATATGATTAACGACACCACCGGCTACATCAAGCTCAGCAAGTTTGCCCGTACCACCTTCGCGGAATTCGTGCAGGCAACCGACAAGCTGCGCGACAAGGGTATGAAGCGGCTGGTGTTTGACCTTCGCGATAACACCGGCGGTTATCTGGACCAGGCGATGCTGCTGGCCAACGAGTTTATGGAGGCGGGTGATATGATAGTGTATATGGAGGGCAAGGCCCGTCCCCGCACCGACCTCAGGGCCGACGGCCGCGGACGTAACAAGGACCTGCCTATCGCCGTGCTGATAAATGCCGGCAGCGCCTCCGCCAGCGAAATTTTTGCCGGCGCCATCCAGGACAACGACCGCGGCACCATCTACGGCACCCGTTCGTTTGGCAAGGGGTTGGTGCAGGAGCCCGTCTACTTCTCCGACGGTTCCGGTATAAGACTCACTGTGGCAAGATATTACACCCCGTCCGGCCGCTGCATTCAGAAGCCCTACAGCGAGGATTATGAACTGGAAATCTACGAGCGCTACGCCAGCGGCGAGATGTTCTCTGCCGACAGCATCAAGATAGAGGACGAGACCAAGTACAAGACCCGCGCCGGCCGCACCGTATATGGCGGAGGCGGCATCGTGCCCGACGTCTTTGTCCCGGTGGACACCATCAAGGTGACCAATTTCTACGTAGACTGCAACCGAAAGGGTCTCCAGATCAAATATGCGAGCGAGTTTCTGGACGCTCACTCAGGCCAGATTGCGGCCTGCCGCACTATGGAGAGTTTCGATAATTTCATTGCCGGAATGGACCTGGAGCGCGGGTTCCTGGCATTCGCCGCCAAGAACGGCACCGAGCCCGGGGAAGGGGAGTGGGAGACCTCCAAGGAGTATATGCTCACACAGATTAAGGCGCTGATTGCCCGCTACACTCCGATGGGCGACGAGGCGTTCTATCCGATATACGACAAGACCGACAACCTGATTTTGACCGCGGTTAAGAATGAAGCTTACGACTGAGGTGACCGTTGAGCCTCTGTCGCAGAGGTTCGGTTTCGGTGACAGGTTCCTCTTTATGGGTTCCTGCTTTGCCGATTCCGTTGGAGCCTTGATGCAGGAGTCGGGTTTCAATGTCACCCTCAATCCCTTCGGTGTGCTTTACAATCCGGCATCGCTGGCGCAGTCGTTCCGGCGACTGGCCACCCGCGAGCCTTTCACCGTCGCCGATGTCATTTCCACCGAGGGCATCTTCACATCGTTTTATCATCACAGCCGCTTCAACCGCCCCACGGCGGAGGAGTTTCTCTCCGACGCCAATGCCGCGCTGACGGCCGCCTCCGACGCCTTTGATGCCGCCGACGTATGTGTGGTCACGCTGGGCACCGCGATGGTTTTCCGGCACAAAGAGCGCGATATGATAGTCTCCAACTGCCACAAGGTGCCCGCCGCCGAGTTCGTGCGCGAACGCCTGTCAGTAGAGCAGTGTGTGGATTATCTTGCAGAAATCGTGGCGGCTCATCCCGATAAGAAATGGATATTCACGGTGAGTCCCATCCGTTATATGGCTTTCGGCGCCCACGCCAGCCAGATAAGCAAGGCGACGCTGCTGCTGGCGGTGGATGCCCTGCAGCAGAAATATCCCGGTGTGGCCTATTTCCCCGCCTACGAGATAATGATGGACGAGCTGCGCGACTACCGCTTTTACGAGGATAATCTGATTCATCCTTCGCGCCAGGCTGTGGAATATATCTACGATTGTTTCAGGCAGTTTGCCATCGATCCGGCATGCGAGCAGGGCATCGCCGTGGCCCGCAAGGCTGCCAAAGCCTCCCGCCACCGCAAATTCCAATTTGGAAATACAACGCCAAACGAGTAAATTTGAAGTTTGTAAAAATCAAAAATGATATGGAACGTAAAAAAGTAGCTCTGTTGTTGAAAACCGCACCCGGAGAGAAGGTGCTGGCAAAAGGTTGGGTCCGCACAAAGCGCGGCAACAAGAATGTGGCGTTCATAGCCCTCAACGACGGTTCTACGATAAATAATATCCAGGTCGTGTGCGATCTGGCCAAGTTTGACGAAGAGTTCATGAAGCGCATCACCACCGGCGCCTGCCTGGCAGTCACCGGCGATCTGGTTGCGTCTCAGGGCAGCGGCCAGGCTGTGGAAATTCAGGCTACGGAGATAGAGATTTATGGAGAATGCGATGCCACCTATCCCCTGCAGAAGAAGGGCCACAGTATGGAATTCCTGCGCGAGATTGCCCACCTGCGCCCCCGCACCAACACCTTCGGCGCCGTGCTCCGCATCCGTCACAACATGGCATTCGCCATCCACAACTTCTTTAACAGCAAGGGTTTCTATTATCTTCATACTCCGCTGATCACCGCGGCTGACGCAGAGGGCGCCGGCGCTATGTTCCAGGTAACCACACTGGACGTCGACAACCCGCCCCGTACGGAAGACGGCAAGGTCGATTACACCAAGGACTTCTTCGGCCGCCTTACATCCCTCACCGTTTCGGGTCAGCTGGAAGGTGAGTTGGGCGCCACCGCGCTGGGCGAGATTTACACCTTCGGCCCCACTTTCCGCGCCGAGAACAGCAACACCCCGCGCCACCTGGCCGAGTTCTGGATGATTGAGCCCGAGATGGCTTTCTACGACATCAAGGACAATATGGACCTGGCCGAGGAGTTCATCAAATATCTGGTGCAGTACGCCCTTGACCATTGCCTGGATGACATCACCTTCCTGAACAATATGTTCGACAAGGAACTGCTGGAGCGCCTGCAGGGTGTTTTGAAGGACAGTTTCGTGCGCCTGACATACACAGAGGGTATCAAGATCCTGGAGAAGGCTGTCGCCGACGGCGTCAAGTTTGAATACCCCGTCGGCTGGGGCATCGACCTGCAGAGCGAGCACGAGCGTTATCTGGTTGAGAAACATTTCCAGAAGCCCGTCATCCTCACCGACTATCCCAAGGACATCAAGGCCTTCTATATGAAGCAGAACGAAGACGGCAAGACTGTCCGAGCAATGGACGTGCTCTTCCCCAAGATCGGCGAGATTATCGGCGGCAGCGAGCGTGAGGCATCTTTCGAGAAGCTAAATGCCCGCATAGACGAGCTGGAAATGAGCCACCGCACCCTGGAGTGGTATCTGGACACCCGCCGCTTCGGTAGCTGCCCTCACAGCGGCTTTGGCCTGGGATTTGAACGTCTGCTGATGTTCGTCACCGGCATGGCCAACATCCGCGACGTGATCCCGTTCCCCAGAACGCCCAACAACGCAGAATTCTAAAAACGACATATTATGCTTATCATCGGCATCGCAGGCGGCAGCGGCAGCGGCAAGACCACCGTGGTCAAAAGGCTGCAGAGAACCTTCAAGGACAGGATTGTGGTCATCCCGCAGGACTCCTACTACAAGGACAGCGGCCACCTGACCGAGGAGGAGAAAAAGGTCTACAATTTTGACCATCCCAACGCCATCGACTTTGACCTGCTTTGCCATCAGCTGGAGCAGATCAAGAAGGGCCAGGCCATAGAGCAGCCGGTGTATTCCTACATCACCTGCGAGCGCAGCAAGACAGAGACCGTTCACGTGGAGCCCGCCGACATCATATTGGTGGAGGGAATCCTCATCTTCACCTGCCAGAAGCTTATGAAGCAGATGGATATCAAGGTGTTTGTGGATGCCGACGACGACGATCGCCTCTCTCGCATAATGCAGCGCGACATAGAGGAGCGCGGCAAGGATGTGGCCGCCGTAATCAAGCGCTACAACGACCTGGTGAAGCCGATGCACCTGCAGTTCATCGCCCCCAGCAAGCGATATGCCGACATTATCATCCCGCAGGGCGGCCATAACCACGTGGCCATCAACATCCTGCTGGCAACCATAGAAAAAGCTCTCAACGATAAAACCTGGCTTGCCAAGTAATGCAGGAGAATCCTTCAGAGCGCCGCAAAGAGAACCGGATAGGTCTCTACTCGACAATCATCTTTCACCTTGTCGTGTTGATTATCCTGCTGGTTTATTCAATTGGTGCGAGCGTCAGGAAGGAGAGCAGTTTCATTCTCGATTTCACGCAGCAGGACAAACAGGAGCTAATCAAGCAGCAGCAGGAACTCAAGGAGTTCAAGGACCGCGTCAGCAAGGAGCTGGACGCGATGATTGCCGCCGCTCCCACGCCCACGGTGCGCAATGCCGTGGTGGATGCCAACGCCATCAAGGCGCGTGCAGAGCGTGAGGCGCTGGGTCGATCTGTGGAGGAGGCCCTGGCCGCCAACCGCCGCGCCGCTTTGCAGGCGGAGGAGGATGATGTGGCTACGGAGGATAACCCTGATTCCGGCGGCGATACCGAGGGCGAGGCCCACGAATACAGCGGCCCGTCGGTGCTTTCATACGATCTTGAAGGGCGCAAGGCGGTGCATCTGCCGATTCCGGCCTACAAGGGTTACGGCGGCGGCGATGTGGCTGTCGCTATCTATGTCAACCGTTCCGGTAAGGTCATCAAGGCCCAGGTCATCGAATCGGCTTCCAGCAAGGATAAATCGCTGTGGAGCTGGGCCGTAAAGGCTGCCGAGCGCAGCCGCTTCAACCGCAGCGACTCCGCCCCCGATCCCCAGAAAGGAAGTATTGTCTACCGCTTTATCGCGCAGTAATTACCCTATGCAGGCTCCGTTGGTGAGGGGTTCTTCGGGGCTTATGATGCGCATCTTGCCGTCGCTCTGGCGGGCCATCAGGATCATTCCTTTGGACTCGATGCCGCGGATCTTGCGGGGCTGCAGATTGGCCAGGATGCAGATCTGCTTGCCGACCATCTCTTCAGGAGAGTAGTATTCGGCTATGCCGGATACGATTTCGCGAACGTCCAGGCCGGTGTCGATCTTCAGGTGCAGCAGCTTGTCGGTCTTGGGCACGCGCTCTGCCTCCAGCACTGTGGCGGTGCGGATGTCCATCTTCTCAAAGTCTTCGAAGGTGCACTGTTCCTTGGCGGCTTCGGGGGCGCCGGCGGGAGCTTTCGCAGCCTCGGCAGCCTCGTTGGCCTTCTTGGTGTCTTCCAGCTTCTTGAGCTGTGCATCCACCTGTGCGTCTTCTATCTTGGCGAAGAGCAGTTCGGCGGCGTTAAGAGCATGGCCGGGGGCGAGGATTTCGCCGCTGCCGACAGCTTCCCATTCGCGGCTGCTCATATTCAGCATCTTGGAGAGTTTATCCATCGAGAATGGCAGGAACGGCTCGCAGGCAATGGCGATGTTGGCGCAAAGCTGTATTGAGTTGTAGAGGATGGAGGCGGTGCGGTCCATATCGGTCTTGGCCACCTTCCAAGGCTCGGTATCGCTGATATACTTGTTGCCCAGTCGGGCGAGGTTCATCGCCTCCTTGAGCGCCTCGCGGAAGCGGTAGTGCTCGATGTTGTCCTCGATGGCGGCCTTGATGGCGGGAATCTGGCCCATTACCTCGGCGTCAACGGCATCCGGCTTCAGATTGGCCGGTACGCGGCCTTCGAAATACTTGTGGGTGAGTACCACGGCGCGGTTGACGAAGTTGCCCAGGATGGCCACCAGCTCGCTGTTGTTGCGGGTTTGGAAATCTTTCCAGGTGAAGTCGTTGTCCTTGGTCTCCGGGGCGTTGGCGGTGAGTACGTAGCGCAGCACGTCCTGCTGGCCCGGGAACTCCTCCAGATATTCGTGGAGCCATACCGCCCAGTTGCGGGAGGTCGATATCTTGTCGCCTTCAAGGTTAAGGAACTCGTTGGCGGGGACGTTGTCAGGGAGGATATATCCGCCGTAGGCCTTCAGCATAGAGGGGAACACTATGCAGTGGAACACAATGTTGTCCTTGCCTATGAAGTGAACAAGTTTGGTCTCGGGGTCCTTCCACCATTTCTCCCAGCTGTCGGGGAGCAGTTCCTTGGTGTTGGAGATGTAGCCGATGGGGGCGTCGAACCAAACGTAGAGCACCTTGCCTTCGGCACCTTCTACCGGGACGGGCACGCCCCAGTCCAGGTCGCGGCTCACGGCGCGGGGCTGCAGGCCGCCGTCCAGCCAGCTCTTGCACTGGCCGTAGACGTTCACCTTCCACTCTTTATGGCCTTCCAGAATCCACTCGCGCAGCCAGCCTTCGTACTGGTCCAGAGGGAGATACCAGTGCTTGGTGGCCTTCTTTACCAGCGGCGCGCCGCTTATGGTGGAGTGGGGGTTGATGAGTTCGTCCGGGCTCAGGGTAGAGCCGCACTTCTCGCACTGGTCGCCGTAGGCACGCTCGTTGCCGCACTTGGGGCAGGTACCCATAATGTAGCGGTCGGCAAGGAACTGGTGCGCCTGCTCGTCGTAGTACTGCTCGCTCTCCTTCTCTATGAACTTGCCCTCGTCGTAGAGCTTCTTGAAGAATTCCGATGCGGTGGCCTCGTGCACCTTGCTGGTGGTGCGGGAATATATGTCAAAGTTGACGCCGAAATCGGCGAAAGCCTTCTTTATGATGCCGTGATACTTGTCCACGATGTCCTGAGGGGTGCAGCCCTGCTGCAGAGCCTTGATGGTGATGGGGACGCCGTGCTCGTCGCTGCCGCAGATGAACAGCACGTCGCGGCCGCGCATCTTCAGATACCTGACATAGATGTCGGCGGGGACGTAAACGCCCGCAAGGTGTCCGATGTGTACAGGTCCGTTGGCGTAGGGAAGCGCGCAGGTGACAAGTGTCCGTTTGTAGTTGTTTTCCATATCGTGTTTAATACTTTTTCAATTCTTTCTCGAGGGCTTTGCGGACCTGGGAGAGCATGATGAACTGTCTCATAAGCTCGTTGCGGCGGTCCTTGTCGCCCGATTTCTCTTCAGAAGCTATCTCTTTCTGCAGCGAAGTCTGCTGCAAATTTACAATACGAATCTTATATTGCAGCACCGCCCGCGGAACATCTTTGCTCAGGCGGTGTTCCTCCGGGGTGATGGAGTCGTTGTAAACCTGGATGGTGATGGGATGCTTGTCGGAAAGGATCTCTGTTATTAGCCGCAGCACATCGCCGTCGTCGTGGAAGGTGAAATGCTTGATGATGCGGCCCTGGATCTCCTCCTCGTTACGCTCGCCCTCCGGCGCGGTGCGGTCCAGGGTGTAATATTCGTCGTAGACCTTGCGGTACAGCGGGTTCTCAAAGGCCAGCTCGTCCTCGTCCAGGCCGGAGCGGATATATTCGGAAACGGTGACTTCCGGCACCTGTTCGGTGCCGTAGGTCATATTCTCTTCCCAATGAAGCATATATTCGCCATACTTTATCAGCATCTCCACCAGTTCCCTTTCGCAGATATCCAAATACTCGTTGACGGGGGCCGCAGCGGTGCTCCGGCTGGCCATCGGGTCGTCTTCAAAGGCCTCCGGGGGCAACTGTTCTCCCTCCTGCAAAGGTGCGGGACCTTCCTGCTGCTGATACATCCGCTGCTTTTCCTTCTGCTCCAGCCGCTTCTTGCGCAGGGTGGCAATCTTGCGGAACAGCGGGTCCTGCGGCAGGTTGAACAGGGCGGCGACCTTCTCTGCATAAAGGTTGCGGGCAATCTCGTCCGGCACCTTGGACACCGTGTCCACGATGTCGTTTATCATCTGGGTACGGGCGTAGATGTCGTTTTCTGCAACGTCCTGCGAGAGGATATCTATCTTGAAGGAGATGAAGTCCTGCTCGTGGGCGGCGATGTAATCTTCAATCTCGTCCTTCTCGTGCGCCTGGGCAAACGAGTCTGGGTCTTCGCCCTGCGGCAGCAGCACCACCTTTATGTCCATCCCCGCCTCCAGCACCATGTCGATGCCGCGCAGCGAGGCCTTGATGCCGGCGGGGTCGCTGTCGTATATGAAGGTGATGCGTTTGGTGAAGCGCTTGACCAGGTTGATATGGCCTTCGGTCAGTGCCGTGCCGCTGGAGGCCACGACATTTTCCAGGCCGCGCTGCGACATCGATATCACATCGGCATAGCCTTCCACCATATAGCATTTGTCCTGCCTGGCGATGGCGTTTTTGGCCTGATAGAGGCCGTACAAGGTCGATTTGCTTTTGGAATAGATTATCGACTCCGGCGAATTGACGTACTTGGCGGCCTTCTTTTCTGACGAGAGGATGCGCCCGCCGAAGGCGATTACCTTGCCGGATAGCGAGTAGATGGGGAACATCACACGCTCGTAGTAGCGGTCGGAGAGGCGACCGTCGTCGTGCTTGGTGCAGAGGCCGGTCTCTACCAGATATTCCTCTTTATAGCCGTTCTCCAGGGCGAAATTGGTAAAGGCGTCATAGCCGGCCGGGGCGTATCCGAGGCCGAATTTTCTTATGGTGTCGTCGGTGAAGCCGCGGTTGCGGAAATAGCTGAGGCCGATCATCTGGCTGCGCTCCGGATCCCAGAGGACATCCTGGTAGAACTTCTGCGCCGCCTCGTTCACAATCATCAGGCTCTCGCTGCGCATCCGCGCCTGAGCCTCTTCCGGAGTCTCCTCCTTTTCCACGACCTCGATGCCGTATTTATGGGCCAGGTACTTGAGCGCCTCGGGATAGCTGATGTGCTCGTGGTCCATAAGGAACGATACCACGTTGCCGGAATGGCCGCAGGCGAAGCACTTGAATATCTGCTTGGTGGCGGAGACGCTCAGGGAAGGGTGGCTGTCCTGGTGAAAGGGGCACAGGCCGACGTAGTTCGCTCCAGAACGCTTCAGCGTCACGAACTCGCCGATGACCTCCTCTATCCGGGCGGCATCCATTATCCTTTCCTTTGTCAAATGGTCTATCATTGCCTATTTGCCAAGTATTTCAAGTTCTTCTTTCGTGTATAGCAAGTGATCCAGCAAGTTGCTCATCCAGGGCAGGTCTTTCAGCAGGATAACTGCGATAATCAGGAATATCAATATCACGAACAATATCAGCAATATGTTGCCGATCAGGCGGGCACGGGGGCTCTCTTCGGGGTCCGGTTCCTCCTCGGGTTCGGGGGTTGGTTGCGGCGTTGCGGTCTCTTCCGGTTCTTCTTCCGGCTGCGGCTGCGGCTGCGTCGGCTCCTCTTCCTTTTCTGTACCAGGCTTCGCCCACTTTTCCGTGGAGAGTTCTATCGGCTTGCTTTCCTCCTCCGCCAGGTCTTCAGGAAGCATCGCCTCGATTGATTCTTGTCCCGGAACGTCGGGATACTGGAACAGGTCGTTGCTGCAACAGAAGTAGTAGATCTTGTGGCCGGTGGCCTTCAGCGTGCCGATTCCGGCCAGGTCTACGCTGCGGGTCTGGTCCAGTTCGCCGCTGAGGTCCTCAATGAAATCCTGCAGTTCGGTTGCGGCGTCGCTGCCCTCCGGCAGATATTTTGCCAGCCAGCGGAGAAAGAAACCGTCGTCCTCGCCTTCTGCCAGGCTGTAGGATATCTTGCGGTAAGGCGGTGTCGGGGTGCCGTCTTCCGCTACGTCCGCCGGCATCGTCTGCGCCGTGAAGGTTCCCAGCCCTGGAACGACCACCTCGTCGTTGCCCAGCAACAGGTCCTTCAGACACTTGGAAAACAGTTCGATATCCATATCAGCGCAATAACCTACAAAAATACGGTTTCCCCGGTAATAATACAACTTTATATCGGTGCCCAGAGACAACCTTGCAAAGATTTGGAATAGCACTTGGTATCAATTACATTTGTAGAAAACGTTGTATCATGTCTGACATTGAAAAAACACAGATGTTCCAAGACCGGCAAGTAAGGACGGCGTGGGATGATGAAGAAGAGAAATGGTATTTCTCTGTAGTAGATGTTGTTGGTGCGCTTACAGGACAACCCACGCCAAAAAGAGCCAGTACATATTGGGCAGTACTGAAAAATAGGCTTAAGAAAGAGGGTGCCGAGGAACTGCTTACAACTTGTAAGCAGTTGAAATTGCTTGCAGCTGATGGAAAGCCAAGACCTACGGATGTGGCCGACATTCAGACGCTTTTCAGAATCATTCAATCGGTTCCTTCGGTTAGGGCGGAACCAATAAAGCAGTGGATGGCAAAGGTTGCAAGTGAGAGGATAGATGAAATTCAAGACCCGGAAAAGGCAATCGATCGAGGATACGTCGGGAACTTGAAAAGCAACTGGGGCAGAGTGTGGTGACTCGCCAGAATGCAAAAACGCTATATGCAAAGGAGGATGTTAAGGAGATAGAGGATAAATAAAAATGGCAACCATCGGCCGCCATTTTTGTGCCCAGAACAGGACTCGAACCTGCACAATCTTGCGATCACTAGTCCCTGAAACTAGCGCGTCTACCAATTCCGCCATCTGGGCTTGTTGGATTGGGACTGCAAAGATAGAGCAAAAATCTTTTTTTGCAACAAAAATATTTGCGCACAATGAAAAAAGTTATACATTTGCAGTCCCGAAAGGAAAATTCCTCATTAGCTCAGTTGGTTAGAGCACCTGACTGTTAATCAGGGGGTCCTAGGTTCAAGTCCTAGATGAGGAGC
>JAFZBQ010000093.1 GCA_017561665.1 Bacteroidales bacterium
GCTCACCATTTCACCGGTCACGGGAGAACAATTGACCGGCATTCTTGACCAGATACGCAAGTCAAATTTCGAGATTGATTCCTTCAGTCTTTCCAACGATTCGGCGTCGATTGTCCTGCACATGCGCCAGCGCAATTACCAAGTAGCCATCGGCAAGCTCCTGGAGATCACCAAGGGCTACAAGGTAGAAATATCCTGATATAAAGTATTCGCTGCGCCGCACCTCCCCCGCCTACGCCCCCACCTTCATAGACGCTGTCAAATCAGTTACCGGCCAGAGGTACGTGAGGCCGGAATTGGCCATATTTGTACTTTTGTGCGACACACAGTTTTAGGCAATGATTGAGGCTACAACTCTGCACGCCTGGCGACGGAGCATATAGCCAGCTATACTTCACTTCCCGAGTCGCCTTCTAATATGGATCCTGTTGCTTTTACCCTTCGCCACGACAGATTAACATCGGATTTGATGACTCCGGTGCGCATTTGCGATGCGCACGTTTATAACGATTAAGAGGCATTGGTAACAAACTTATGCGGCGACTCTTTCAGAATGTTTGATTTGGAGAGAAAGGTATAGTCAAGCCTGTCCGTGAATATTATAAAAAGTATTTTGCAAGCATTGATTCGCACATTATTATGGAATAAAAAGCTATAATATTTAGCAAATCTTATAAGAATCAGCAAAATATTCAATAGCACACCACAATAGTTTTTAGGCATAGCCGATATTTAGATATATTCGGCTGTTCAATACCGCTATGCTGATTAGCATATATGTTAAACTTTTTATACCTTTGCAAATAATGAAAAAGAAAACTTCACTTGACATCATCGCCCAATCCGAAAAGATCTGCCTCTATTCAATCAGTTTTGAGATTGATGGCACAACAGAATTTGAGAAGTTTGTCGCAGACTTTGAAATGAATGCAACCTATAACAAAGACTATCAGCGCATTATTGCCGCATTACAAGCAATCCTCAAACATGGGGCGCTTGAGCGGTTCTTCCGGCCAGAGGGAAAGATTACTGACAAAGTCGCAGCGATTCCCCTCGAGGGAGGGAAACTTCGTCTCTACTGCCTGCGCCTCTCTGAGCAGATAGTTATTCTCGGAAATGGAGGAGTAAAAGCAACAGCAACTTACGAAGAAGACCCCAAGTTATACGGATATGTGATGGACCTACAACGGTTTGAACAAATTCTGGTTGAGAAAGTAAACAAAGGATACGTAAGAATTGAAGAGAAGAACCTTAATGGATTTGAAGATATAACTTTCGAAATATAATATTTATGCAAAACAAACAAGAGTGGTTTGATAATAAGGTGGCCGCAGTACAGAAAGATATAATGTCTGAAGTACAGCTCTCTGCGGATATTGTTGCCCGAATTGATACCATCCTGAAAAGGAAACAAATGACACAACGTGAACTTGCCCACAAAATGGGTAAAAGCGAAGCCGTTATTTCCCGCTGGACAACAGGTCTCCCCAACCTTACGATTCGCTCCATCACTGCCATCTCCACAGCCCTTGGTGAACCCTTGATTCGGATTACGGAAGACTAAACCTAATCACGTTCCTTGATTTCGGTCTCAGCCCCAGGCATCAATCCTGACACCAAAGTGACGCCGGAACATGCCAGCAGGCGACACATGGTCACAGTCTCATACCACAAAAGATGCCCCTGACCTCATGATATTTCAATCGACAAGAAAACTCAGCACCTCGGGTGTCCGGGTGTAATCGGTAATCCAAACGTAGTCCATGCCCTTGATACGCACATGGGAGTCCCCTCCGCCGTCGGCGAAGTCGTCGCCGATGAACAGCACCTGGTCCTCGGTGTAGCCGTGCTCTGATGCGTAGCGCATGACGGCGTCATACTTATTGTACTGTTTGGCGCTGAAGTCGAAGGAGGAGGAGCCGCCTATGTACACGCTATAGTCTTTGAAGATTTCGCAGACCTCCGGGTACATGACGCGGCGCTTGGAGCGGTCGGGATCAAAGGCATGCTTGAGTTCAACGGGAGCCTCGGTGCCGAGCAGGCCCATGGTGACCATGCCGGTCTGATGGAATTCCAGCGGCTCGCCGTAGTAAGAGGTATAACCGTACTTGGCACGGAGATAGTCGTTCTGCTTGCGGAAGAAAGCAGTATCCGCAGGGAATACGTCTTCACGTACAATCTTGAATTCTCCGTTCTCGACGGTGCTTTCCTGCATGCCGTAATTGCCCAGTATGGTAATGGGGTACTCTCCCATCTGCTTGTAAACGCGGGGGCAGTTGCCGGCGCAGACCATGATTACCTCGTACTTTGTGCGAAGGGTATCCAGCAGTGCACGGGCCTCCGGTTCCAGGGGGCAGCGATGGGCGGTAAGGGTAGCGTCAAGGTCAAAGCAGAGGAGTTTCTTCCGCTCCGCCCACTGACCATAACGGACGGTCATTTCCTGTTCCGCCTTCATCAGGGCCTGGGGCTGGTCCAGGGTGGCGCTGAGTACGTAATGGTGACCGTTTGCATCCGGGGTGAACCAGGTGTAGCCTTCGTCATCAACGGTTACAATGCCACGCTCGCTATGCGTAAAGAGCTCGGGATGAAGTGGATAGAGCACGCTCAGGATGTCCCAGCTGGGGCGGTCGTAAGGCATAGGCTTGTAGGCTTTGTAGCCCTCGACCACAGGGTTGGGCTCGTAGTAACCGAGGTTCTGCTCAATAATAGCTCCGGGATACATTGTCTGCTTGCCGATTTCGAAGGGATTCTGCCAGATGGTGGTAGGCCACCGGGCAAAAACCTTCTGCATGGCCGGAATGTCATTTTTGACATTATACTCGGCGCGCTTCTTTTCCCCGTAGCTGCCGGCCATGACAGACAGGCCGACGGTTTTACGGGCGACAAGATCGACGCCGTTCAAAGGTGAATAGTCATCCGGAGCGCTCTCAAGCAGCTGAGCAAGCGTAGTTCCGAAGCCCAGGCTTACAAAGGTAACGCTGTGGTCGGGCTGGGCTGCCAGGATTTTGCGGTACAGGGCCACCGGTTCGGGATACTCGTCAATGGACTTCACGAAGTCCTTTTCCACAGTCGTATAGTCGGTGTAGTTCGAAAACTCCTGCACCGGAGTGACGCTCATGGCTACCGGCACCTCCGGATGACCGTAGAAAGTACAGACGGCGTCGGTGAAAGCGGCAGCCGTGGGACAATTCTTGTGGCACCCTACTGCCAGCAGTTCTGCCTGCCCGTTCTCAACCGCACGAAGGGCCATTGCAAGCGCCAGGGCATCGTCGATGTCGTTGCCCATGTCGGTTTCGATAATCATCTTTACCGTACCCTGTGGCGCTGGTTGAACATGAGTACAACTGACCAGCGCACAAACGGCAAAAAACCATAGTGCTCTATTATTCATGGCTTCGTTTTAGTTACCTGCTATTACGATGGTAGCCAAACCGGCTACGAAGAAGCAGAACATGGCCGCGAGCAGCCAGTAAACACCCTTCTTCGCGCCTTTGAATTCCTTCCAGATAAAAACGCCCCATATGGCTGCGACCATAGGTGCACCCTGTCCTAGAGCGTATGAAACGGCGGGTCCTGCCTTTTCGGCCGTAATGTAGCTGAGCGCCGTACCGAGGCACCAGATGCAGCCGCCCAGGACACCTACCAGGTGAGTTTTGAAATTGCCGGAGAAATACTCTTTGTAACTCACGGGCTCGCCCACGAAGGGTTTCTTCATCACTATCGTGTTGAACACGAAGTTACTCAGCAGCACACCGACGGTGAAGATAACGATTGCGGTGTAAGGGGTGACCTTGCCTGCGGCCGGGGACACGAAGTTGGCGGTGTCCATGGCTCGCATCACGAAGGATGAGAAGAACGACATCACCACGCCGGCGATGAGCGCCAGGATAACACCCTTGCGCTGATCCGCCTTGGAAACTCCGCTCTCCCCTTTCTTGGAAGATGCAATTCCGTTGAACACTATAGCACACACAACCAGTGCCACGCCAATGATCAGCAACACTACGTTGCCTGTCTTGGAGCCCTGCTGAACAGCCACACGGTAGTTGTTGATAACGCCCAGCACAAGCGCCAGTCCTACACCGAGAGGGAAAGCAACCGACATACCGGCAATAGATACCGATGCGGAAAGCAGAATATTGGAAGCATTGAATATTACGCCGCCCAATAATATCCAGAGAATGCTGGAAGAAGATGCCTGGACAAGATCCTGAAGGAAAGGACGCCCCTGGCTTCCTATGCTGCCCGCGGTAAAGGCAAGCAGAAGGGCGAAGAGGACCATTCCTATCACATAGTCCCAGTAAAAGAGCTCATAACGCCAGCTCTTGGCGGCAAGTTTCTGGGTATTTCCCCAGGAGCCCCAGCAAAGCATGATGACGAAGCAGAGCACCACGGCGAGGGCATAGCTGTTGACTATAAACATATTAACGATTCTTTAAAGGCTTTCAATTTCTTTCTTGTAAGGAGCGGAAGTCTGTGCGCCCATGCGGGTTACGGCTATGGATGAAGCCAAAGTCGCCTGCCGTGCGGCTTCCGGAATGGATTTACCCTCTGCAAGCGAGGCCACGAGTGCACCGTTGTACACGTCTCCGGCACCGGTAGTATCGACCGCATGCACCTTGCGCGAGGGAACGAATATGGAGTTGCCGGGAGTACATACCATGGAGCCTTTGCCTCCCATTGTGATTATCACATTCTTTACACCTTTGGCAAACAGGGCATCCGCGGCGGCGCGCGCGTCATCTTCAGAGGAAACGTGAATGCCGGTCAGTTGCTCGGCCTCCGTCTGATTGGGAGTAATAAGCCAGATATGGCTGAACAGTTCTTCCGGAACGGGGTTCATCGGTGCCGGATTGAGAATGGTCCTGATCCCAAGCGAATCGGCGAGTTCGACGGAACGGACCACGGTAGGCATGGGAATCTCAAGCTGAACCAGAAGATAATCCGCACCTTTCATATTGCCGGCGGCTGCATCGATATCTTCCGGCATAAGGTCCATGTTAGATCCCGGCGCCACAGCGATGCAGTTCTCGGCATTATCGTCCACGAAGATCAGAGCTGTACCGGTTGGAGTGGCGGACAACTTAATACAAGATGTATCAATGCCGTCGGCGGCAAACTGGGCGGATAGCATTTCTCCGCTGGCATCGTTGCCCAGACATGTCAGGAAGAGGACTTCGGCGCCCATACGGGCAGCAGCAACTGCCTGGTTGGCACCTTTTCCTCCATTGGCACGAAGAAGTGTGGCCCCGCCTATGGTTTCACCCGGGAGGGGCAGTCTTTTTACGCGGGCCGTCAGGTCCACGTTGGAACTTCCTACAACAATGATTTTCTTCATGATATGATTATTAGTAGAACATTCAAAAATAATCAAAAACTATATATGTTGAATATTAGAGGCATATATAACCCTAAAATCTTCAGAGAAAACATCAAGTACAAATACTTGATACTTTCCCCCCCCCGGATAGACCCTTACGACAACATGTCCGGCAGGTTTGAAATTAGACCAAAGTTCCTCGCCCAAATCTTCTTTCGGACTGTCAGTAGTAATAAAGAACTGTCTGTCATCAGGATAAATGCTTTTGTCAAGCATGCGCTCCATAGTTGGAGGATAAGGATGCTCTCTGTGGCCGGCCGTCACAATAAACATTTCAGGCCTGGCAGCACGAAGAAGATTCTCATTCATCACATCGGTAGCGGCATGATGATTGCATTTCATCACATTTATTCTTCCGACCACTTTGGCTACTTCTGATTCAAAATCCCTTTCCTGGCATTTATATCTCGGGAAATTCAGTCCCGGTATATCTCCGCAGTTATAGTATGTGAATTTTCCATAACGGATACGCACACCGCAACTGGGCATGTTCTCGTCAAACAGAGTGGAATCTCCCTGATAGATTACGCGGGATGATGAACCATGACCAGTCCAGACACGTGCGTTTCCTATTAAATTGCGGATCTCGAACTTTCCGGCGTATTTTTCTGGATTATGCTTTAGCACGAATTGATTATTACTTCCCACCTCAAAACGCTGCATATCCATGCCGCGTGAGCGATGATAAGATATAAACTTCTGATACTCACTAAATAGAGGCGATTCACCCAATATCTTTTCCCTGCTTGGGAAATTATACTTTGGCCAGTCTCTGTCAACAAGTGTACGGAAACTGATTGAGTCGCCTACATAGGTGAGGCCTGACAGTTCATATCCATGTTCTCCGTGGACTGCACCCTTTAGAGAACCGAGATGATCAGCATGAAAATGAGTAAGGAGCACATAGTCCAAATACTCCGGATCAGGAGCAAAGTGCCTTATGTAGCGACATATCCACCCGCCTGTCGTCCGTGTCGTATCCGGGACTCTGCGGTACCAGTGACGGGATCCATGTGGCAGACCGTTATCTCCTGCATCGATCATAAATGTGGTCCCGTCAGGTAATACCGAGAATATACAGTCCCCCTGTCCTGTAGCTATATGGTGTATATCCATATAGCCCTCTTTCCATGAGGACATAATACCCTCGGCCCGGTTTGTACAAAAACAGGCCGAGGATATAATCAATGCGCCTAACAGCAAGTGCCGGTTCATTGTTCCGAACTGCTGCTACTTATTGTAAAACTTGCAATTACTGTAATCGTGTTTGCCAGGTTCGCTCTTGTCCCAACCTATACAATACTGGAGATAGTTATCCGCTGTAAGCACGGTCTCTACACCATCGATAATAATCTTTCCTGCCACATACATAGGATGCTCAGGAGTGCCGGGAGTCCAATCATCATTTGCATTGCAGTAGCCGGAGAACATACCGACAGAGCACTCAGCAGGTGCTTTTATAGTACAATTCACGATTCCGGAAATTTCGGCGGTAGGGAAAGGTCCCATGCAACCGAGGAAACCGCCGGCCATCTGCTTGGGAGCAGTCAGAACGAGATCTCCGTAAGCCTCACAGTTGATTATAGGATGTTTGTCGCCACGCACGTAGCATCCAAGGTTACCGATGAACGATCCGGTATTGTGATTTGCCACCACATTGGGGCCAAGTTCCACTGTACCGTAGTTCTTGCAGTTCTCCATCCAGCCGGTTCCGCCGGTAAGACCACCGGCACGGATCTTTCCATAACCGTTGCCGAGAATCTTTCCGTAGTTGGAGCAGCCGATCATCTTGCATCCTGTTGCAGTAGCATCAGCTTCCATATCCATCTGGGAAGAAATGCCACCGATATATTGGTAGCCGTCATTTGAGTCTGTGGTGAGAGTAACATCTCCCCTGTTGACACAATTAGTACAAGCAGGATATGCGAAACCGTTCGCTATGGTATAATCGTTCTGGTTGACGCAGTAAATACCAGCGGCAAAGTGCTGTTTATTGCCACCAAGAACTGTTCCGAGGCCGGAATCGCTGTTAAGGTGAACCTTGCCTGTATTCTCGCAGTCTTTAATATAACCGCCGGACATGATGCCTACGATTCCGGCTACATAGGGACGGCAGCAAGCAGTCTTTTCGGCAGTGTTTACGCAAGGGGCTATAACGGTAATCTCACCTGTATTCTTGCACCCCTCAACACCCCTGTCGGTGAGCGCGACTTTGTTTTCACGGTCGGAGTTCACAAAAACGCCTATGACGCCTCCCACCTGGAACGGAATATTGACTGCATTGGCGGTATTCACAACGAATTCTCCAATAACACCAGCCTTTGCCAGGACGGCAGTCGAAGGGTTATGAGATATTGCTGCGTTGTTGGTGCAGTTTCTCACGAAACCGGCGGTTGCGCCTACCACACCGCCCACTGTAGGAGCAAGTGTTTTTTCATTGTCGGCTGTTACGCCTATTTCCAAGTTACCGTTGTTGACGCAATCTTCAACGGATCCTTCACGGGTATTAGCAGCCACAAGGCCACCAAACAGGACATAACCATTCTGTGACTCGTCATACTTAATGAGTGCATTGTTCGTACAACCCGAAACAATTCCTTTATTGACCAGCACAAGAGGAGCGAATTCTCCCGAAATCGGCTCGATCTTGCAGGACTTGTCAATGACAAGATTCTTCACGGTTCCTTCATTGCTTGCAAACAGAGCATCTGTGATAACAGCATTCTTGATACTGAAATTCTGGCCGTTGAATGTGCCCTTGAAGGACAAAATCTGCGGGATGTTCTGGCCGGCGAAATCAATATCGGCAGCAAGCTTGACATCATCGTTTTCCGTCAAATCTCCGGCTGTTTCAACGAAGGCCAGGAATTCTTCGGCAGTCTTCATGCCGTTGTCGGAAACTCCGGAAACAGTTACCGTACTTGATGCAGATAGTTTTCCGTCTTTCGTCGTAGCGGTAATCTTGACGCTCCCCTTGGTCTTTCCTGCCTTAATCTTTGCTATTAAGGAATTGGATGCATCTGCTTCTACGGACACAATTTCAGGCGATTCACTCTTCCACGTAACGGTATTATCAAGAACGTAACCGTCAGGTTCGAGAGTAACCGTGAGCGTTGCAGATTCCGCATAACCCAGCTCAAGTGTTTCCGGCTTAATGGTTATAGCAGTTGCAGGACCTTTGACGACCACCTCGCAAGTTCCTGTTTTGGTCCCTGATTTTGCGGTGATGGTCGCACGTCCGCCCGAGATAGCGGAGACGATACCGGCATCTGACACAGTTGCCACCTCTGAATTGCTCGAAGACCATGTAATGTCTTGATTAGTAGCATTTGAAGGAGTAATTACAGCTGACAATGCTTCCGTATCGCCGGCATTCATCTCAAGAGTTTTGGGAGAGACTTCAATAGCTCTCACCACGACAATTTCTTCTTCTTTTTCTTTACAAGAAGAGATTGCGGCTGCTGCCAACAGGACAGCAAAGGATAGTTTAACAATTCTGTTCATTTTAGTAGGTATTAATGTGATATAGTTATTATTTCTTGAAATCCTCGTAATCGGTGGTCAGGGTATTGCAAGTATAGACGACCTCCTTTCCGCTGGAAGGGAATGTTCTCGTCACCCTTACTTCCCAATTCTTCATTTCCGACGGCAAAGTTCCCTGCGGTTTATAATACCAATATGACCCCGCAGTACTGTTCCAGGTAGTACTATTCTTATTCCTTTCGTTAAAAAAATACGAGAAAGCACAGATATTGGTACTTTTACCGGTGCCGAGATGGGAGAAATCTCCAACTTTGCTGCCGTTCTGATACAATTCGACTTTAACATATTTAGAGTCATCATCGAACACTTCCACCACAAAGCAGTCCTTGAATGACGCATATCCGGTACCGACTATATTGGCAGCCCCGCCTTTATTGTCAGTTCTATACCAATTGCACAGATAACCCTTGCCTCCTGTGTATGTCTGGTTACCGTCATATACGCGCAACTGATGCGCCGCATCTTTCCTCGTACCTTTAGGGAGCCATTTATCTACCACATTGCCGGAGATCTCTATCACATGATATCCTGCAGGATTAGCAATGACATCCACCGTTGAGCCAAACTCCCACCAAGCCCCGCAGGCAGTGCTTGTCACGTTCTCGTATGCAGGCACACCGCTCTTTCCGGCAAAAGTATGGATGTGATTACGCCCAAAATGAGTATGGCCGGAAACAATGTGTATATTCTTGAACTGTTTGGCATAGTTCTTTATTTCCGTGGCATGCTTGGTCACTGAATAAAACGGAGCATGAATACAAAGAATCAAAAGCTTATTGCCTTTATCCTCGACTTTCGAAATATCTTTCTTAAACCATTCAATCTGGTCTTCCGTCATCCCGAGGTCATATTCATGCCAGGTCATGCCATTGGGCTTACCGCTGTTCTGTTCACGGTTCTTGACTATAATGTTGTCGAAACAAACCACATGGGCAAGCCCGCGGTCGAATGAATAATCGATTGGACCGAATGTGTCCACGAACAGCTGAGCAGCGTCGTAAGCATTGTCTACCAAAGCATTATGGTCATGGTTGCCCATAACCTGGAAGAATGGCATCGCCTTGCCGTTGATCATGACTCCGGACATGGAATTTTTGATCAGTGGCCAGACGTTGTTGCTGTCATGCACGATGTCTCCAAGAACCACAGCATAGGGATTTGGATAGTTGCCCATGTATTCCTTCATATCGGCAACCGTCTCGTTGATATAACGGTTAACCTCGGATGAAGTACCACACTGAGGGTCCCCAATCGCCACCAAAGTCCAGTCAGTCTCCGGCTTAGAGAGCGGCACAAGCGTCCAGTCATTGCGGATACGAACTTGGGCAGGTACGGAAAGGATGTTTTTATAAAATGCAGGAATACCGTTATCAGTTGGCACTTCATACCCTGCAGGCACTGTGAAAAACACATATCTTGTGACACGCCTTGGGTTGCTCACGTAGTCTTGGGTCGCCTTGAACTGATACACCCCATTCTCATCCGTAACCACCAAACTATAACCGTCCGAGACCGCCACGCCAGGGATCCCTTTACCGGTGCCCTGATCCTTTATACAGCCGACAATGTTGTTGCCGGCTTCAATGGCAGTTCCCTCAACTAAGTCTTGATCAGTATCTTGAGGCTGCTCCTCCTGCGGCTTGAAAGCTTCTATTTTCTCGAGTTTGCGCGATGTAAATTCAAGGCTCGCGGGACTTGAATTCACAAGCACGAAGGGCGTGGGGCCGACAGAAGAAAACTTATAGCCCTCGGAGGAAACCGTACAAGTATAGACTTTACCGGTAGATTTGAACATTGCCTCCTCGACATTGATAACACCTCCGATACATTTTACCTTTTGGTTACCGGTGTATGAAAACAATTCATAATTGCCTTGGCCGTCAAATTCGAAATATTCCCTGACGATTGCATCTGCCCATCCTGCAGAAGTCTTCAGCTGCGAAAAGGCCCATTTCCCGGACATAGTCGCTGGTGCATCCGATGCCGGGTTGACCTTCCCGCAACAGACGGCCAGAAATGTCAGTAAAAGGGTTGCTAAAAGATTATACTTTTTCATTCCCATCCAGGATTTTGGCCAAGGTCAAGATTTATATTCAAGGCACTCTGCGGTATGGGACGAAGGTACATTCGTTCCTCCCATACCAGAGGAATCTGCTCAAACTGAATACAATTATCAGCATTGATAGAATGATATGGATTCCGATCCAGGACAAAGTACGTAGTCTTGGGATCGCTTCCAGCTTTAGATTGAGTGAAGCACACAAACTTATCCCCTGCCTGGTCAATTGCAATCTTTTCATCGAGCCGGGCGTACATACCATCCCATTTTCTGGTTATCAGCTGTCCGAGCTTCCAGCGCATCAGGTCTTCATACCTAAGGCCTTCCATATACAATTCAATGCCCCTTTCGCGGCGGATCTCAAGAATCCACTTATCAGTGACGGAATTGTCAAAATAGTCAACAAGATACTTATCTGCATCAACCGGAGGTGTTGTTGCAACACCAGCACGTGCTCGCAAAGGAGCGATGCTTTTTTCCCATTCAGCCTCGGAGAACTGCCCGAGTTCAGCCTTAGCCTCGGCATAATTAAGAAGAACCTCGGCATATCTTAGAATCGGAAGCGCATTATTACATGTAGTATTGCCTTCGTAAGCATTGCTGGGTAGCATCCATTTGCAGATCCAATAGCCGGTCTTCATAAACGAAGTGTTAATAAACACACTGTATTCTACCTTGTTGCCATCCTGGACTTTCTGATATCCCGGACACATGACAGTCTGCGACAGGCGATTGTCTCTGCCAGAAAGTTCTTCTCTGAAAGTCATCCTCTTATATCCCGGCTTATTGGTATGACGGCTGCCGTCTGTATGCAAATATGTATTCAGGAAGGCTTTTGTCATATTCCAGCAGCCACCACTGGAAGAGGAGTTGAATATACTGGTAGTATTATGATAGATATTCAGGCCTGCTGAATACTCCCTCGCCCACAGAATTTCGGAATACTCAATGGAGGGCGACAGGAATAAATTGCTGTACTTAGTGCCAGGATTGATTCTGTACTTTCCGCTTCCCATGATAAACTCGCAAGACTTTACGCACTCTTTCAAGAAGTCTTCAGCGGTTCCGTAGCTTCCTGTCCAGGCAGAGTTTGTCGAGGGATCGACTTTGTGGTACTTTCTATATGTACCTTCCCACAAACACACCCTCGCCTTGAATGCAGCAGCTATATAGCCATTGATTTGGCCGCAATTCACATATCCGGATCCGGTGAGGCAGTTCTCTTCTGCATACTTCAGGTCTTCGAGAATCTTGCTCATCACGAATTCGCGGTTGTCGCGTTCTTTGTAGAGCTGATCATGATCCTCCGGATCGATGGGCTCGTCGTACCATGGAACCGCACCGAAAGTTTTCACCTTGTTGTAATAGAACCAGGCCCTCCAGAAACGGCCGACGCCCTCATAATGCTTGTAAACGTCTTCTGAGACTGAATCCTTCGCCCCGGTCATGTACTTCAAGAAGTAGTTCACATTATAGAGCATGTTCCAGTCGCTGGCATCCCAGCCGCCTTGCTGGTTAGAGTCCCAACTGCCCAGATAGAAATTACCGGGATTGTTCTTTGTCATATACTCGGCATTGACATCGCCGCGTGTAAGAGTAGAAACATCCGGCGTGTAGCTGTTCAGGAAGCCGTTAGCATATGTTTTAAGGCTGGCCTCGTTGGTAAAAAACTCAGAAGCTACTATCTTATTTGGCACATCGTCGCCGTCAAGAAACTTGTTGCAGGAAGACAATGCAAGTCCCGCAAGCAAAAGTGCATAAAATATATTCGTTTTCATAATGCGGCTAATTAGAACGTTACATTAATGCCCAAGGTTACGGTTTTCAGCATGGGATATGAATTGCCGTCGGCCTGATCTCCTCTCCATTGAGATGTTCCCAGCTTTGTATTTGCGCCATTGAAATCAACATCACCGCTGGAAATGACTTCCGGGTCCATATTGTCGGTCCATTTCCTCATCGGCGTAAAAGTGAACAGGTTTTCTCCGGTAAGATACACCCTGAGACCTTCCAGTCCTATACGGCTGATCAATTTCTTCGGGAAAGAATAATCCAAAGTGACATTTTTGAGGCGGCAGTAAGAAGCATCCACCAGATAGCGGTCGGCAGTACCTTTTATCAGCAAACAGCCGGTATCGGTTGTAAGATAAGAATTCGTACGGGGCCAGAATGCATTGGGATCCGGATTATCTTCAGTCCAACGGTCGATGGTATGAATCTTCGGGAACAAGCCATACGGACGGTTGTATTTACCCCAGAAATATGCACAATCAAGAGATGGATACCAATCACGTTTGCCTACGCCCTGGAAGAATAGGCTGAGCCCGATTCTATGCCAACTGGCATTCAGATTAAAACCATAGCAGAAACGTGGAGTGGAATTGCCAATAATCATCTTGTCTCCCGGTTTATCAACCGTATTCTCGCCATAATCAATTGCCCCGCTATTGTCTATATCATCATACTTCAAATCTCCTTCACGGTAGAAGTTTCCCCTGCGGTTAATGGCAAAGAAGGTCTGGTCCGCCCAGTTTTGGGCCTCCTCGTCAGAACCGAACAGCCCAAGGATATGGTAGCCCCATATTTCCCCAAGCTCTTCTCCTTCGTAGTAATCTGTGAGCCTCTTAGTCTCATTATTATAACGAGTTATCCAGCTGCGCGCATCCCAAAGCATCGCCTTCGCGCCATAAGAAAAGTCAGAAGTGCCAAGTTTGAAGGAGTCGCGCCACGACAGACTAAGTTCCCAACCCTTGGTAACCATATCTGCATAATTGCCTTTCGGTGAGGAACTGCCCAGTACCGCAGGAAGCGTTTTACCGACTGTGTACATATCTGTTGTGTACTTATGGTAATAATCTCCCACAAAATTGAGCCTGTTCTGAAGGAAATCGAGGTCAAGTCCTACGTCAAATGTGGTAGCGCGTTCCCACGTCAAGCCGTCTGGAATGGGACTTGGTGCAGAGGTTACAGATACCCTGTTCCCGTTCACGACGACGGAAGACTGGGCAATGCTCATTGTCTGAATATAGGAATATGCTCCAACATTGCCGTTTCCAAGAGATCCGGCAGACAGGCGGATCTTGCCGTTATCTAACCACGAAACGTTCTTAAGGAACGATTCTTCAGAAAAGCGCCAGCCGAGCGAAGCCGAAGGGAAGAATCCCCACCTCTGGTTTGTAGGGAACTTGGACGAACCGTCTTCCCTGACGCTGACTTCGGCCAGATATTTGCCTTTATAACTGAAATTAGCCCTGGCAAACACGCCGAAGTATGCCCAAGCACTGCTGCTGTAATCATTTATCTTTATACTCTCACCGTCCATCAACGCGAAGTTGGGCTTCGTGTCAAGGATAAAGCCCTGGCGGTAAGCCGCGGTTCCATGATGCTTATAATGTTCTGCATTGTAACCGGCCGTTATCTTCAAGGTATTATCGACTCCGACTTTAGGTGTGAAGATAAAATACCCGTTAGTTTTCCAGTATTCACCGTTTCTGAACAACTCCTCCAACGCATCAGTTGACGGGCGGCTGGTCTCAGTCTCAGGACCGGTCTTATATGCGAATTTGGCTTCCTTGCGGTCTCTCCTGATATTAGTAACTGAGTATGAAAAATCGGCACGAAAATCCAAAATTTCCGGGACGATGTGGAAGGTTGACGCTATATTCTCGTTGATACGGAACTGTAAATCGTCTTGATAAGACTTGCCAGTCTGCCAAGATGCATAATTCGTACAGATTCCGGCATTGGTCCAGCTGCCGTCGGGATTGTATGGCGTCAACTGAGGCATGCCGCAGAGATCCAGCTGTACGCCGACAGTATATTTGCCGGTGAAAGACATGGGCTGATGATAAGAAGTGCGCACAAAATCAATGCTGTTTTCAAGCGTCCACCACTTTTTGATGTCAGCAGTAATCTTTGCCCTTCCGTTCAATTGACGATAATGCTCATGGGCCGTATTGTAGATACCGTTCTGATAAAAATAGCGTCCCGAGACAAGGAACTTAATCTTATCGGAACCTCCACTGACAGAAATGCTGTGTGAAGTATTCTGTCCGAATTTCTTGTACATCAGTTCATCCCAATTCGTGCCCTGGGAGTAATACTCATACTGGTTTGTCGATGGATCAACACGATACACTTCGCCATAAGACTCATACGCAGGGTCACTGCGTTTAATGAGTTCGGAATACCACCCTTCAGGTATATCGAACATATTGTTCAAACCTGTCGGGTCATACCCGTACGTGGCGTTATACGACTCGTAAAACATCTCAGTCCAATCCAGAGAATTCCATATCAGGTTCGGAACAACCGTCCTTGTGAATATTCCGGCGCTGCCGTCATACTTAACCGTGAAACGGTCGGTGGTTGGATTCTTTGTGGTCACAAGAATAACCCCGAAGGTGCCTCTGGCTCCATAAATGGCACAAGAGGAAGCATCCTTAAGGACAGAAATGGTTTCTATGTCATTGGGATTCACATCGGACAGGCTGGCCTCCATGCCGTCAACAAGGACCAGAGACGAGCCGCCGGAGCCGATGCTGTTGGTCGTTCCGCGGATGGACAGGTTTGCACCATGGTTTGGCTTACCGTCCGCAAATTCAAGCGTAAGGCCCGGGATCTGGCCCTGGATAGAACGTACTACATTCGGATTTGGGCGGTCCGTGAGATCATCTCCTCCGATCTGTTCAATCGCCCCGACAACGTCCCGCTTCTTCAATGTACCATATCCGACGACCACGACTTCGTCAAGCATCAACTTGTCTTCAGCCATCTGCACATTGATAACACTACGGCTTCCGACTGTCTCTTCTTTTGTCACGAAGCCAAGGACAGAGAAAATAATAGTATCACCGGATGCAGCTTTGATAGAATATCTGCCTGATTCGTCAGACATAGTACCAGAATCTGATCCTTTAACCATAACAATGACGCCGGCCATCGGTACGCCCCGCTCATCAACAATAGTTCCGGACACGGAGTGGCCTTGTTGGGCAAGAGCGAGACTGCCGGCAGAGAACAGCAAAAGAACAGCAACTGCAACTTTCCAAATTAGAGTTTTCATTCTAGAATGGCCCATTATGATTAGTCGAATTAGTGATTATTTATTAATTTTGCACAATCGTTTGAGCGTTTTTTCAAAATTAATTAAAAACACTTTGGTGATAAACAATTATTTTATTTGAAATCACAGAAAATATTCAATATTTTTGCACAAAGGTTGCGCATTAAAATGTACTAATCATGAAAGAAAGCCTCTCCACGATAGCTGAACGCACAGGCGTGTCCGTAACCACAGTCTCCCGGGTATTGAGCGGAAACGCCGGAAAGTATCGCATTTCCAAAGCCACAGAAGCACGAATCCGGGCCGAAGCGGAACGTTGCAACTACGCACCGAGCCTGGTTGCGCAAAGTTTGCGCAACCGTCAGACAAAAACCATCGGACTTCTTACCCCGTCGCTTGCCAATCCATATTTCGCCGAGATGTCCAGCGTCATTATCTCGGAAGTGCACCACCGCGGCTATACTACCATAGTCATCGACACTATGGAAAATGAAGGCAATTTCAACGAAGGCCTGACGCAACTGGTTGCACGTCAGGTA